>CAKRNO010000004.1 GCA_934371135.1 uncultured Eubacteriales bacterium | reverse complement strand
TCCGGGCACAACGCCGTGATTTTCGGTTTCCGCGGAGCTCCGACGCCGGATCACTTCCGCCGGCGGCGCCGTATGGCGGGCCAGAGGATGATGATGGTCTGCCCGGGGATGCCGATAAGGAATACCATCCAGATCGAATGGACGGGCAGGAGGCAAGTAAAGGAGAGAAATACGGACAGGATCGTCCCCCAGAGCAGCACCGACAGGAAAATGTAATGCGGGATGAGGTGCCCCCAGACACAGCTCAAAATGAAAATGACCAAAGCAGACAGAGGAATTGCGTAAATGAACAGCAGCCAGGTGTAATGGAGCTGCGGCGCAACGATGGAGGAGATAACGAACGCCACCGTCGCGATGAGCCACACCAGGAGGGCGGCGAGCACGGTGATGATGGCACGGCGGCGCGGCATACGCTGCACAGTCTCCTCCTCGGCGGGTGCCTCATGGACTGTGAGCAGGTCATCCACCGTGACCCCGAACTCCTGCGCGACACGGGTGAGCACCCAAATATCGGGGACAGCGTCGCCGCATTCCCATTTGGAGACCGCTTTGTCCGTATATCCCAGCTTGTCGGCGAGTTGGGTCTGCGTCATACCGGCGCCGCGGCGCAGACGCACGAGGTTTTCCCCGATGATCGTTTTCAGTTCTTCCATCGTCCGTGCCATAGCCGTCTCCTTTCTTCCCCGAAATGTTTTTCCTATCTTACCACACATTTCCCGCCTTGTCAACCGCGCGGAGCCGTATTTTTGCGCATTTTTTGTCACTCTCTGCACGTTCGACCTCCACTCTCCGCAAATTCGACACCCCCGTTTCCCGTTCTACCCGTCTCTCTTTTCCCTCGCCTGTGCCTCTCTTTTCCTTCACCCGTGCAGTCGTGCCTTTCGGGTGACTCCCTGCCCGCCTGCGCATAAAATAATGACGAAAGGCGAGAATGGTCTGTGTCAGCCGCCGCGGCGATGGACCGTATTTCCGCCCCGGCATCCCGCAGACAGCGGTGCCGCGCGCCAAGCCGCGTCCGGTCGTCACGCAACGGGTTGACGGACAGCGCCTTTACCACATAGTGAATGGCAGCATCGCAAGCGACCGCACGGCGGTCCGCCACACGACAAACGCACCGAACAAGAACCCACAAGAAAGGAAAACGGAAATGGAACGCACACCTCTTGCCCTCCGGGTGCTCCCCTCCTATTCTCCCGCCGAGGAGAAATTCAATATGATCTCGCACATCGTCGGGGGTGGCTTCTCTGTCATCGCGACAGCGCTCTGCATCGTGTTCGCCGCTATCCGCAGCGACGCGTGGGCAGTGGTGAGCGCCGCCGTCTACGGCGTGTCCATGATGACGCTGTATGTCATGTCGAGCATCTACCACGGTCTGCCCGCCCGCCTGCTCGGCAAGCGGGTGTTCCAGGTCATGGATCACTGTGCCGTCTTTCTCCTGATTGCCGGCTCCTATACCCCCTATTGTCTCTGTACCCTCCGCCGCGCCTCTCCTGCGCTCGGGTGGGTCTACTTCGGCATTGTGTGGGGGCTCACCGTCCTCGCCATCACCCTCAACGCCATCGACCTCAAACGGTATGAAATTTTCTCGAACATCGCCACCCTACTGCTCGGCTGGTGCATCATCGTGCAGGCGCCGACCGTCATCCGTGAGATCGGGCAGGCGGGCTTCCTCCTGCTCCTCTCAGGCGGGATCGCCTACTCCGCAGGCGCCGTCCTCTATGTGCTCGGCGCACGGCGCCGCGGCTTTCACGCCGTCTTCCACCTGTTTGTCCTCGTCGGCTCCATCCTCCAGTTCTTCTCCATCTTCTTCTTTGTGCTCTGACAGCACCTCCCGGCAGGGGGTTCCGCACCGGCGCCGCGTGCAGAATACCGACCCCCGCAGTTTTTTCTCCCGTGTGCACGATGCCGCCCGTGTGGTCTTTTCTCCCACCCGCACAGCGCCGCTCCGGCGGCGCTTTTTTTGAGAGGTTTTCCTTGCTTTTTTCTAATTCCTATGATATTATAGGGATATCCAATTCAGTGGGAGGGATCCGTCATGATGATCTCCACAAAGGGGCGTTACGCGCTCCTCGTCCTCACCGATCTTGCACAGCATGAGGACCAAGGCAATATTTCCCTCAAAGCAATCGCCGGGCGCCAGCACGTCTCCATGAAATACCTGGAGATGATCGCCTCGCTTCTGCGGGAGGGCGGGCTCGTCACCTCCTGCCGCGGTAAGGAGGGGGGCTATCGCCTCGCCCGCCCCGCGACCGATATCCGCGTCAGCGAAATCATCCGCGTGACCGAGGGATCGCTCGCTATGATGGCGTGCCCCGACTGCGGCACGGAGGGCGTCACCTGCGAACGCGCCGATATGTGTCTGACCCTGCCCATGTGGCAGCGGCTCGAGGTCGTCATCGACGACTACCTGTCCAAAATCTCCATCCATGATCTGATTACGGGGCATATCCCCCCGGCTTGATAAGGAGCTTTATGAATAATGACATTCTGACTGCGCTCGCGGCGCTTGACCGTGACAGCCGGCTGACCCCGCACACTCCGGGTGCACCGGCGCCCGACCGCAATGCGGTCATCGACATCGTCAAGGATCTCCAGGCACTCCTGTTCCCCGGTTATTACCGCCGCGCGGGGTCACCCGCCCCGCGGGAGCTGCTCGACCGCGTCGGGACGCACCTCACCGGAGAGATTGCCGCCGCCCTCCGTTTCCGTGACGAAGGAGGGGACCCCGCGGCACTGACGGACGCTTTTCTCGCGGCGCTCCCGACCATCAAGGCGCTCCTCCTCAAGGACATCGAGGCGCTCTATCTCGGGGATCCCGCGGCGAAATGCCGTGAGGAGATCCTGCTCTGTTACCCCGGTTTCTATGCCATCTCCATCTATCGTATGGCGCACGAGCTGTACCGGCTGGGCGTCCCGCTCCTGCCCCGCATCATGACCGAATACGCCCATGAGAAAACGGGTATCGACATCCACGCGGGCGCCGTCATCGGCGAATACTTCTTCATCGACCACGGGACCGGTATCGTCATCGGCGAGACGACGGTGATCGGGCACCATGTCAAGCTCTATCAGGGCGTTACGCTCGGCGCCAAGAGCTTTGAAACGGATGAGGACGGCAACCCGGTCAAGAACATCAAGCGGCACCCCAACATTGGCAACCACGTCGTGATCTACGCGGGCGCGACCATCCTCGGCGGCTCCACCACCGTCGGAGACGGAGCGACCATCGGGGGCAACGTGTGGCTCACGCACTCGGTCGGACCCGGCACGACCGTCGTCTATCGGAAAAAATGACGCGCGCTCCCCTTCGGGGGAGCGTTTTTTTGCGGGGGGCGGAAGATCGCCCGCCCGGTTCACGAAAATATCACAATCCGGCACCGTATTTCCTATTGACATTATGGGAATTCTATGGTACAATCCCTACGGAAAAGATAGGAATACAAAAAGGAGCCGACTATGTTGGTTTACGCAGATAACGCCGCCACGACCGAAATGAGCGCCGCGGCAAAAAAGGCACTTTTCGAAACGACCGAGCGCGTGTGGGGCAATCCGTCCAGCCTGCACTCGGTGGGACAGGAAGCCAAGACGGTGCTGGAGGGCGCGAGAGAAAAGATCGCCGCCCTGCTCGGTGCCGACCCGAAGGAGATCTATTTCACCTCCGGTGGGAGCGAGGCAGACAACCAGGCGATTGTTTCCGCCGCGCGGAACGGTGCCAAGAAAGGCAAAAAGCACATCGTTTCGACCAAGTTTGAGCACCACGCGGTGCTGCACACGCTCGACCGCCTCGCCAAGGACGGGTTTGAGATCACGCTGGTGGACGTCCACGAAAACGGCATCGTCCGCCCCGAGGAGATTGCCGCGGCGATCCGCCCTGACACCTGCCTCGTCTCGGTCATGTACGCCAACAACGAGATCGGCACGATACAGCCCATCCGTGAGATCGGCGCCATCTGCCGTGAAAAGAAAGTCCCGTTCCACTGCGACGCCGTGCAGGCAGTGGGGCACATCCCGGTGAACGTCAAGGATGACAACATCGATATGCTGTCGCTCTCCGCCCATAAATTCCACGGTCCCAAGGGCGTCGGCGTCCTGTATGCAAAGCGCGGCATCCTGCTCTCGAACGTCATCGACGGCGGCGCGCAGGAGCGCGGCAAGCGCGCGGGCACCGAGAACATCCCCTCCATCGTCTCCATGGCGGCGGCACTGGAGGAATCGGTCGCCCACATGGCAGAAAACGCAGAGAAGATCACGCACCTGCGTGATCGGCTGATCGAGGGGCTCTCGAAGATCCCGCACTCCCGCCTCAACGGTGACAGACAGCAGCGCGTCCCCGGCACGGTCAACTTCTGCTTTGAGGGGATCGAGGGTGAATCGCTCCTGCTCATGCTGGATATGAACGGCATCGAGGCATCCTCCGGCTCCGCCTGCACCTCCGGCTCTCTTGACCCGAGCCACGTTCTGCTCGCCATCGGACTCCCGCACGAGATTGCGCACGGCTCGCTCCGTCTCTCGCTCTCGGAATACAACACGGATGCGGACGTCGATCACATCCTCGCGACCGTCCCCGGCATCGTCACCTATCTCAGGAATATGTCCCCGGTGTGGGAGAACCTCGAGACCGGCAAGCAGCCGCACCTCATCTGAAATACAGGAACAAGCCTTTATAAAGGAGATATAAAAATGCTATACAGCGAAAAAGTCATGGACCACTTCCAGCACCCGAGAAACGTCGGTAAGATGGATGACGCCGACGGGATCGGCGAGGTCGGTAACGCCGTCTGCGGCGACATCATGAAGATGTATATCAAGGTGCGCGACGGGATCATTGTGGACGTGAAGTTCAATACCTTCGGTTGCGGCTCCGCCATCGCGACCTCCTCCATGGCGACCGAGATGATCAAGGGTAAATCCATCGACGAGGCGCTCGCCCTCTCGAACAAAGCGGTGGTGGAAGCCCTCGACGGTCTGCCGGCACACAAGATCCACTGCTCCGTCCTCGCAGAGGAAGCCGTCAAGGCAGCAGTCAAGGACTACTATGACAAGCACGGCATCGCGTATGACCCCGAGCAGTTCTGCTCCGGTGACTGTGCCTGCTGCCATGCACATGATGTCCCTGCGGACGCCGAGCAAAAGTGATTCTTTCCCCTCTGTCGGGGGATACTATCCCGCGTGGAAGCGGGCATTATAACAGGGAGGAGCCCGAAAAACAAGGCTCCTCCCTGCTCTTTCTCTCTTTCGGCTTTCTGCCGCCTGTCGCGGCGGCACGGAGCGGCAGCTCTTGCCTTTCTCGTCGTTATGCGGTATGATGAATATAACCCATAAAACGGAGGTACCTCTCATGGCATCCAGAAAAATCGCGATTGTGACCGGCGCGAGCGGCGGGCTCGGCAAAGCGTTTACGGAGCTGCTCGCCGGGGAGGAGCTCGACGAGATCTGGGCGATCGCCCGGAGCGAAGCCAAGCTCGGAGCCCTGCGTGAGGCGCTCGGCGACCGGATACGCCCCTTTGCCCTCGACCTCACGGAAGCAGATGCGTTCACCACCATCAGCCGGGCACTGGAGCAGGAGACGCCGGAGGTGCACTACCTCGTCAACAATGCCGGCTACGGGAAATTCGGCGCCTATAACGACATCTCCCTCGCGGATTCCATGGGGATGATCGACCTCAACATTTCCGCCGTGGTCCGGATGGGGCTCATCGCCCTGCCCTATATGCCGCGGGGGGCGCATCTTCTGAACATCGCGTCGCAGGCATCCTTCCAGCCCCTCCCTTACCTGAACATTTACGCCGCCACCAAGGCGTTTGTGCGGAACTACACCCGCGCCCTGAACGTGGAGCTCGCCGACCGCGGCATCACGGCGACCGCCGTCTGCCCCGGCTGGATCAACACCGGTTTCTTCGCCCGTGGCGACATCGGCGCGGATAAAACCGCCCGACGGTATCCGCACATGGCAGACCCGCATGAGGTGGCGAAAAAGGCGCTCCGCGACGCCCGCCGCGGGCGCGATATGTCCGTCTTCAGCGGTTATGTCAAGCTGTGCCACCTCGGGAGTCGGCTCGTCTCGCAGAAGACCGCCATGCGCTTCTGGCTCCGTATGCAGAAGCTGCGCTGATCCGCCGCGCGGGGGACCGCCTGTCTCTTACCCGGAAATCCCCCCGGTGCCCGCGGACACCCCTGTCTGCCGCTCCGCAGGTGCCCCGCCGCCAGCGGCGCCCGCTTTTCCGGGAGCCCCCTGCGGCTTCGGTCCCCCCCACGAATGTCCCGCCGCCCTTGACAAGGCGGCGGGTATCTGTTATACTGCTGTGTAAGAGTTAGCATACGCTAACAGAAAGGAGCCACGCTGTGAAAAACGGTCATTATGCCTGCCCGGAGGCGACACGACAGGACCCGCAGACCGCCGGGGAAAGTGCCCATGAGGGCGTCCGCCTGACGCGCTACCCCGTCTTTCCCGGCATCACGCTCATCTACCGCGATATCCACGCCGTATCGCAGGAGGAAGAAGGTGCGGGGGACGCCCGCGTGCTGGAGATCCGGCACTGCCTCGAGGGGCGTATGGAATACACCGTGGGGGAGGACACCTACTGCCTCGCCCCGGGGGATCTCTCCGTCTCGGAGATCGGCGCGCTCCCGCGGGAGACGCGTTTCCCGACCGGGCATTTTCACGGTGTCTCCGTGCTCATCGACATTGACCGCGCGCCGGGGTGTCTCTCCTGTCTTCTGGAGGATGTGAACGTCGAGCCCCTCGCCCTCGCGGAGAAATTCTGCGGCGACGGCAGGGTCTATGTTTCACACTCCTCGCAGCGGGTCGAGCACATTTTCTCGGAGCTGTACGGCGTGCCGCAGGAGCTGCGCAAGGGCTATTTCAAGGTCAAGGTGCTGGAGCTCCTCCTGTTCCTGTCCTCCCTCTCACCCGAGAACGACGAGAGCGCCGCCCACCGCGTCACGGGGGCACAGGTGCGCCTCGCCGAAAAGATCGCACAGTACCTCGACGAGAACATGGAGGAAAAGGTCACCCTCGGGCAGCTGCAAAAGAAATTCGGCATTTCCGCCGCGCAGATCCGCACCTGCTTCTACCGCGTATGGGGCATCAGTGCCGCTACCTACATCCGCCGCGAAAAAATGAAACGGGCGGCAAAGGCGCTGACGGACACCGACCGCACGGTGCTGGATATCGCCCTCGAATACGGGTATGACAACGCCTCCAAGTTCGCCAAGGCGTTCCGCGCCGTCATGGGCGCCGCCCCCGCCGCCTACCGGAGCGGCTCATGGCAGAATTCCTATGCCCCGGCGGACGCACACGCGGCACCGGGAGCCGCCGGCAGCTGACAAAAGGTACAGAAAAAATCACTGAAACACAGAATCGGAGCCACGAAGCGCTTTTTCGGAGCGGTCGCGGCTCCGTTTTTTGTCTATACTGATGGCAGAGAGACGAAGGGAGGTATGCCGGATGCCGGAAGAACTGATGGTGCATTACTGTGCCCCGACGCTCGCCGGGCTGAAGACCGGCAGTATGTTCTCCTGCGAGGTGGAGGATAAAGCCGCTCTCACGCGCGGACTTGTTGCCTATAACCGTATCCTCGTCCCGAGGGGACTGCGCGCCGTCCCCCTCCGTTTCTCTGATCGGCGGGCACTGATCTATGTGTACCGTCCGGGGCGGCTCGCACACGACCTCGAAAAGGAGGAGGCGCGGGATATTCTCGCCGCGCGGCGCTACCCTGTCGGGCAGACAGAGCAGTGCACGGCGGAACTCGCGCGGCGCGTCCGCCTGTCCGGAGAATTCCCGCATGAGGTCGGGCTGTTCCTCGGCTACCCGCCGGAGGACGTCGCCGGCTTCATCCGACACGGTGCGCGCGGCGCCAAATGCGTCGGCGCCTGGAAGGTCTACGGCGACGAAAAGGAAGCGCGCAGGACCTTCCGCCGCTATGAAGCGTGCACACGGGCATACCGCCGTGCCTACAGCCGACGCGCGACGCTCGGCGACCTGATCCGCCAGGATCACTGAACACACAAATATCGCCGCCTGACGGCGGAACGATTGACAAAGGAGAGGATATCATGAAAAAAGTTGCCGTTGTGTACTGGAGTGCAACCGGAAATACGGAAGCGATGGCGGACGCCGTCGCGGCAGGCGCCAAGGACGCCGGGGCGGAGGTCACGCTCCTCGCGGCAGATGCATTCGACGCGGGTCTTGTCAGCACCTTTGATGCCCTGGCATTCGGCTGCCCCGCGATGGGTGCGGAGGAGCTGGAATCGGACACCTTCGCCCCTCTGTTTGAGGACTGCCGCCCGGCACTCGCCGGGAAGCGGATCGGGCTGTTCGGCTCCTACGGATGGGGAGACGGCGAATGGATGCGCAACTGGGAGGCGGATTGTACCGCCGCAGGCGCAGTGCTCGCCGCCGACAGCGTCATTACCCAGGAAGCCCCGGACGAAGCGGCGCTCAACAGCTGCCGCGCGCTCGGCGCGGCGCTCGCAGCGTGAAGAAAAGGGGGCGGTCCGCCATGCTCAAACGGATTGAGAAAAAGATCTTTGCGGCGCTTGCCATCGCCGCTGCCGTCCTCCTGCTCGCGCTCTCCGGCATCGCGCCGCCGGTGTAACGCCCCCCGGGCACCCCGCAGGGGGCACCCGGTAAACGCCGCCCCACCGCGTATGTCCCCGGGCACTTCCGCCTGCCCCGTTTTGCATCCCCACACCGCAAAAAATGCACCCGTCGACCGCCGACCGCGGTCGGCGGTCTTCTTTTTTTCGCTATATTATCGGCAGAGCAGGCAGGCAGCGCCTCGCCGCGACACAAAAAATGTTACATTGTGACCAAAAATACGGGCGATGGCGGGATGAATTTGTGCGTTTTTTTACCATTCATTTCGGCAACAGATTTTTTACATTTGAGAGAAAAAATGTCGCAAAAAGACTTCACAAATTTGCTGTTTTATGATATTATATATAGCATAAACGCGTTTGCGCGTTTGTACATATTTTCGTGAAGGAACCCCTGTTACATGAAAGTTAAAATCGCTTTTGTTGCAATTCTGCTTTGTCTTCTGCTGCCGTGCCTCGTCGCGTGCGGCAATCACAAAGACGTCTATGAAAGCAACGCGGCAAAGGGCTTTACCTCCCGCGTGACCTATGACTTCGGAGACGGGCTCTTGGACGGGAAGAACACGCTGATCGTGCTCTCCACCCCCACGGCTCCCCTGCCGGAGCCTGGCGTGACCGAAGCATCGCCGTCCATCGCCGCCCCCATCCTCGCCGGGCACCACATCGAGGGCTACTACACCAAGGATGGAAACGGCAATGAGCGTGACTGGAACTTCGCCACCGACCGCGCCGAGGGAGACATCACGCTGTATGCGAGATGGCGCCCCGATTACGCCGTGCGTGTGCTTTACGGAGACAACTTCAGTCAGTCCTATTCCATCCCCGTCTCGGCGGGTGTCGAGCTCACGGCCATGCGCTCGACCGACTGGAGCGGACATACCTTCTACGGCTTCTATGAGGACGCCGCGTGCACCACGCCCCTCGCCTTCCCCTTCACACCGGCAGTCAGCGCGGAGACCCCGACGGTCACCGTCTACGCCCGCTACCTGGAGGGCACCTACACCGTGATCCGCCGCGCCGCCGATTTCTCAAAGGCGATCAAGGCAGGCACCAACTACTACATTGACGCCGACATCGACCTGACCGACACCCCGATAGACATCATGGAATTCTACTCCGGTCGCTTCATCGGCAACGGGCATACCATCAAGGGGCTGAAGATCACCCGCAAGCAGGGCAAGAGCACCGAAAACTACGGTCTGTTCGGTACCATTACCGGCACGGCGGTCTTCGAGAACATCACCTTTGAGGATGTCAGCGTCGTCGTCCACCTGAACAACTATTCCAACCCCAACACCGAGAACAGCTGTATCGGCACACTCGCCGGGTCTGTCAACGCGGGTGCCACCTTCAACAATGTGAAAGTCACCGGCTCCCTCACCTACTACTGCTACGACCGTGGGCTGACGCTGCCGAACGTCGACGACCTCTTTGGCTATTGCGACCCGGGCGTCGATATCGGCACGATCGAGGCGAACGTCACCGTGACGCAGATCGCCGGCGCCCCCGCCGCAGAATAACCCCGTTTTCCATCGGATATTGATTTAAGGAGATATAATTAAATGAAGAAATCGTTTATGAGAGTATTGTGCGCGGTGCTGTGCGTCTGCGCCCTCTTGCCGCTGGTGACCGCCTGCAGCTGCAACAACAAGAAGAACACCTATTCCAATGAGGAAACGCCGCTCGTCCTCGCAAGCGAGGCGCTCGACGGCGTATTCAACCCGTTCTTCTACACGAGCGGTGCTGACGGGTCCGTCGTCGCTCTCACCCAGATCGGGATGCTGAATACCGATGAAAACGGTAAGCTCGCCTGCGGCTGGGACCGTGACTGCGTCACCCTCGCCTACACCGTCGTGACCCACGGCTCCAAAGAGCAGTACGAGATCTCGCAGGACTACAACGATTATTACACCGAGTATTCCTTCGCCATCAAAAACGGCATCAAGTTCTCGAACGGCGAAACCCTCACGGGCAAGGACGTGCTCTTTAACCTGTACACGCTCCTCGACCCGAGCTACACCGGCTCCTCCACCCTGTACTCCGTCAACATCAAGGGGCTGAAGGCATACCGTGCCCAGACCTACAATGAAAGCGAGCAGGATCAGCTGGATGCGAAGTTCACCGCCGAGGCTGTCGCCCGCATCAACGACGTGCTGGCATGGTGCCGCGATGAGCACGCCGCAAAGGAAACGCTGACCGAGCAGCAGAAAGAGGTCATCGCAAAGGCGAAGTCCCTCTACCATGACGAGCTCGTCTCCGAGTGGGCATCCGCTGATTCGTCCAAGGAATCCTATGAAAAGTACGGCTTCACCGAGACCTGGGAAGTCTTCCTCTATCTGGAAGGTCTGATCACGGTCAAGCCCGAAAAGGAAAGAAACCCCGACGGCACCTTTACCACCAAGTACACGGTGGACTACAACGGTACCAAGGAGATCGCCGACAAGTCCAAGGAAGCACTCATCGAGAGAGTGTACAACACCAACACCAGTGAGACGGCGCCACTCGCCACCTACAAGAGCAACTTCGGCATGATCATCGGCGGTGGTACGGCGACGGCGTCCAACCTGCGCGAGTACTACAAGTCCGTCTGCATTTCCGAATATTTCAAGCAGTATGACCAGCTCCAGGTGCCGAACATCTCCGGTATCACGCTGACCACCGGCTCCACCCTGCAGAACAGTGACGGCTCGACCGTTGACCTCGGCAGCGAGTGCGAGATCCTGAAGATCGTGGTCAACGGCGTTGACCCGAAGGCGATCTACAACTTCTCCTTCACCGTGACGCCTATGAGCTACTACTCCACCGAGGAGGAGATCAACAAGTACTCCTACGAGAACAACCACTTCGGCGTGGCTTTTGCTGACAGCGATTTCTTTGAGCAGATGCAGCTCAAGCAGGTCCCCGTCGGCGCAGGCCCCTACAAGGCATCGACCGCCAACACCGACTGCGAAGCCGAGGGGGCTCTCCCGAAGAAGAACGACTTCTTCCGCGACAACATCGTCTACTACGAAAGAAACAACAACTTCTACACCGTGTTCGGTAACGACACCGCCAAGAACGCCAAGATCAGAAAGGTGCGTTACAAGGTCATTTCCACCGACCAGATGTACAACGCCGTCACCGGCGCAAACCCGGAGGTCTACTACTCCGAGCCGCAGGCGACCCCGGACAACATGAAGAAGCTCGCCGACGCCAAGGGCATCGGTGTGGAGCTCGCCGATAACCTCGGTTACGGCTACATCGGTATCAACGCCAAGTATGTGAAGGAGATCGAGGTCCGCCGCGCCATCATGTACTGCCTGGATACCAGCCTGTGCGTGGAATACTACGGCTCTTACGCTTCCTCGATCTACCGCTCCATGTCCTCCAACTCCTGGGCGTACCCGAAGGGGTGTATGCCCTACTACGCAGAAAAGTCGTATGACGACTGCAAGTACGATGCCGAGGGGAATGTCATCGGTATCGGCGAGTTCAACGCAGAGAAAGCACAGCAGTCCGCTCTTGCCGAAGTGCAGGCGGCAGGCTACTCCGTCGGTGAAGACGGCAAACTCGTCAATGCGAAGAACGAAAAGCTGACCTTCACCTTCACGATCGCCGGTGACTCGACCGACCACCCGGCATGGAGAACGATGGACAAAGCAGCCAAACTGCTGAATGACATCGGCTTTGACATCACCGTGACCAAGGACGCGAACGCCCTCTCCAAGCTCTCCTCCGGCACCCTCGCCGTCTGGGCAGCTGCATGGTCCTCCACCATCGACCCGGATATGTACCAGGTCTATCACAAGGATTCCTCCGCGACCTCCATCCGTAACTGGGGCTTCCCCTACATCATGGAGGAAGGCACGGCAGAGGAGAACGACCTGCTCGACCGCCTCGCAGAGCTGATTGAAGACGGCCGCGCGACGATCGTCGAAAACGACCGTAAGGTCATCTACTCCGAAGCGCTCGATACCGTCATGGAGCTCGCAGTCGAGTGCCCGACCTACCAGAGAAAGAACCTGTATATCTGGAACAACACGGTCATCGATTCCTCCACGCTTTGCAAAGCGACTGCTTACCAGTCTCCCTTCTCCCGCATCTGGGAGATCAGCTTCGTCCAGGGCTGATACGCGGGGGCTGACCACACACTCATTCATGATCTGACCTCTTTGTACAGGGCGCAACGGCGCGCAGCGGGGCAAATCTCTGCCGCGTGCCAATGCGCTTTGTGCTTTGTCTTCCCATCGGCGGTTTTACGGCATTTTCCACCTACCCAACAAGAAAGGTCCGGCTAGTATGACTAAATACATCATCAAACGCCTGCTCTATTCCATACTGATTCTCTTTTGCGTGTCGCTCATCATTTACTTCCTCGTCCGTTTGCTCCCGACCGACTTCGTCACGCAGAAGTTCCGTTCCCAGCTCGACCAGGGGACCGTCAGTCAGGAAGACATAGACGCAATGCTGAAGCTCTACGGGCTCTATGACAACTCCTTTACGGGAATCCTCAAGGGCTACTGGGGCTGGCTCACGAGCGCACTGCGGGGCGACCTCGGGATATCCTTTAAATTCAATGACAAGGTATCCACCGTCATCACCACCTATATGTGGATCTCGTTCACGATCTCCGCTGTGGCGCTCGTCCTCGAGTTCATCATTGCGATCCCGCTCGGCATCTATTCCGCGACGCACCAGTACGGGTGGTCCGACTACCTCGTCACCGTGCTCGCGATGATCGGTATATCGCTCCCGTCGTTCTTCCTCGGGTCCCTGCTCATCAAGATATTCGGCGTAGACCTCGGATGGTTGCCGATGCAGGGGCTGGTGGACGCGACCGCCGACTATACCGGATTTGCTGCCGTCCTCGATAAAGCAAGGCACTGCATACTGCCGATGCTGACGCTCGTCATCCTCTCGATCGGCGGGCTCATGCGCTACACCCGCACCAACACCCTCGAGGTGCTGAACGCGGACTACATCCGCACCGCGAGAGCCAAGGGGCTCTCGGAGCACGACGTAGTGTACAAGCACGTCTTCCGTAACACCATGATCCCGCTCGTTACCATGATGGCAGGGACGCTGCCGAGCCTGTTCTCCGGTGCCATGATCACCGAGGAGATCTTCTCCCTGCAGGGGATCGGGCAGAAGGCGTACCAGGCGCTCTGCGCCGGGGACATCCCGTTCATCATGGGCTACAATATGTTCCTCGCCATCCTGACCGTCATCGGCACATTCCTCACGGATATTGCCTATATGCTCGTTGACCCGCGTGTCAAACTCTTGAAGTAAGGAGGAGAACCGTCATGAAAAAACGTGAACTGGAAGCCAGAACAGACGTTCCCTCCCCGGAGGAGACAGCGGAGCTGACCGGCGCCGCCCCGGAGGCGGAGACCCTCCCCGAGGCGGAGCATATCGTCCCCGAGGGGGACGGCGTCGCACCCGCAGCAGAGAACATCCTGCCCGCAGAGGGCGCCGCTGCCGAGGAGGACACCTCTGACAGCGCCTATGCGGAGGAAAACGAGAGCTTCGCCGACAATGTGCGGATCATCTCCCCGATGCGGCTGGTGCTCCAGCGCTTCTTCCGTTCCCGCCTCTCCATGGTCGGTCTCGTGACCATGGTCCTGCTCCTGCTGTTCTGCTTTGTCGGGCCCCTCTTTATCGGCTGGGGCGAGCAGGAGGTCGATTCCAACGCCGGCAGTGAGGAGATCATCCCCATGACCGTGACCTACACGGGTCCGGACGGCGAAAAGTATGAAGCGGTGCGTGTGGACATCCACACCTACAAGGAAAACAAGTTTGCCCCCTGCTTCAACGTCTCCGTCAATGAAAAGGGCAAGAAAGCCGTGCACATTCTGGGCACGGACGACCAGGGCTATGACGTCCTCGTCCGCCTGATGTACGGCGGCAGAATTTCCCTCTCCCTTTCCCTGCTCGTCGTGCTGGTGAATACCCTCATCGGTGTCGTCCTCGGCGGTCTCGCCGGTTTCTTCGGCAAATGGGTCGATATGCTCATCATGCGTATCGTGGATATCATCAACTGTATCCCGACCCTACCGATATTGCTCATCATCAGCGCGATTCTCTCGGCGTACAACACCAAGGGGCCGGAGGCACAGGCGATCTACATCGACAAATCCTTCAATATTTATATACTGATGGGCGTCCTGACGCTCATCTCGTGGACGGGTGCCGCCCGCCTCGTGCGCGGTCAGATCCTCTCGCTGCGCGAGCAGGAGTATATGACGGCGTGTGAAGCCCTCGGCGTGCCGAACGGCAGACGTATCTTCAAGCACCTGGTCCCGAACATCATGCCGCAGCTCATCGTCTCGATGACGCTCTCCCTCGGGAGCATGATCCTGTACGAGGCAACGCTGGGGTACCTCGACCTCGGTGTGCCGTACCCGAAGGCGTCTTGGGGTAATATCATCTTCCTCGCCAAGAAGCCGAATATCCTCAGCAATTTCCCGAACATCTGGGTCCCCGCCGGTATTTGCATCGTGCTCGCCGTCCTCGCCTTCAACTTCATCGGCGACGGTCTGCGTGACGCGCTCGACCCGAGAATGAAACGATAACGGAGGCTGGCTGTAACATGGCAGAAAAGCATTATTTATCCGCAGCAGAGCTCCGGAAGATCTCGCGCGAGAACATGAAGATCACCGCGGCTTACGAAAAGAAGAAAAAGCAGAAGGTCGATCCCGCCACCTATGAGACGGAGATGCAGGACCCGAACAACGTCCTCGAGATCGAGGACCTGCACACCTTCTTCTTCACAGATGCCGGCGTTGTCAAATCGGTCAACGGCGTTTCCTTTGAGATCCCGCAGGGCAAGATCGTCGGCGTGGTCGGCGAGTCCGGCTGCGGTAAGAGCGTCACCTCCCTCTCCGTCATGCAGCTGGTGCAGGCGCCGCAGGGGCAGATTGTGGACGGGAGCATCCGCTTCCGCACCTCGGAGCTCTGCCTCGATGAAAACAACAAACCCGTCCCCGTCTGGGAGCTCGATGAAAACGGCGAGCCCCTGACCGAGGAGGTCACCGACAAGCACGGCAGGACCACCACCGTCAGGGTACAGAAAAAGGACAATGACGGCTTCCCTCTCTTTGAACGCCGGGACAGAGTGGTCGATATCGCCAAGATGCCGACCGCCGATATGCGTAAAATCCGCGGCAGAGAGATCTCGATGATCTTCCAGGAGCCGATGACGAGCCTGAACCCCGTGTTCACGATCGGCTATCAGCTCGACGAGGTCATCCTCGTCAACACGCCGGGCGCCACGCGCAAGGACGCGAAGGCAAAGAGCATCAAAATGCTCGGTCAGGTCGGCATCGCCGCCCCCGAGGCGGTGTACGCCAAGTACCCGCATGAGCTCTCCGGCGGTATGCGGCAGCGCGTGATGATTGCGATGGCGATTGCCTGCAACCCGAAACTCATCATCGCCGATGAACCGACGACTGCCCTCGACGTGACCATCCAGGCGCAGATCCTCGACCTGCTCAAGGAGCTGAAGGACCGCATCAACGGCTCCATCATGCTCATCACGCACGACCTCGGCGTTATTGCCGGCATGGCAGACTATGTGGTCATCATGTACGCCGGCAGAATCATCGAAAAGGGCACCGTCTTTGACATTTTCGATGACCCGAGACACCCCTATACCATCGGTCTGCAGAAGTCCAAGCCCGTCGTCAACCGGGATACGGACTGGCTGTATTGCATCCCCGGGCGCGTACCGAACCCGGTCGACCTGCCCGACACCTGCTACTTCAAGGATCGCTGCCGCAACTGCACGGCGGCGTGCAACGGTCCGTACCCGCCCCTGATGAAGATCTCGGACACTCACTATGTGGCGTGCTACCGTGCCGCCGAAATGCCGAAGCTGGAGGAGGATCACAATGGAAAATAACGAAGACATCCTCCTGCGGGTGGAGCACCTCAAGAAGTACTTTGTCGCAGACAAGGACTTTTTCGGTAAGCCCGTCTCGTACCTGAAAGCGGTCGATGACGTCTCCTTCGCGATGCCGCGCGCGTCCACCCTCGGGATCGTGGGTGAGTCCGGCTGCGGTAAGACAACGCTCGGCAGAACCATCCTCCACCTGCACGACATCACAGACGGTAAAATCATTTATGACGGCGAGGACATCACGCATTATTCGCGCAGGCAGCTCATGCCCCTGCGCCGCAAGATGCAGATCGTCTTCCAGGACCCCTATTCCAGCCTCCCGCCGCGTATGACGGTCGGCGAGATTATCTCCGAGCCGGTCGCGATCCACAAGATCGTGCCCAAGGACGAGATCAATGCATACGTCCTAGATATCATGAAGAAGTGCGGTCTGCGCGACTTCTACTATGACCGTTACCCGCACGAGTTCTCGGGCGGTCAGCGGCAGAGAATCTGCATTGCGCGCGCGCTTGCCGTACAGCCCGAGTTCGTGGTGTGCGACGAGCCCGTCTCCGCACTGGACGTTTCCATCCAGGCGCAGATTGTCAACCTGCTGAAGGAATTGCAGATGGAGATGGGGCTGACCTACCTCTTTATTTCCCACGACCTCTCGGTCGTCAAGCACATTTCCACCCATGTCGGCGTTATGTACCTCGGCTCGCTCGTCGAGATCGGGACCAAGAAGCAGATCTTCGACTCGCCCTCTCATCCCTACACGCAGGCGCTGCTCTCCGCCGCGCCGGTGCCGGACCCCCATGTCAAGGTGGACCGCATCGTCCTCGACGGCGATATTCCCTCTCCGATCAACTGCCCGCCCGGCTGTAAGTTCCATACGCGCTGTTCCAAGTGCATGGATATCTGTCGTGAGAAGCGCCCTGCCCTCACCGATCTCGGTGACGGGCACAAGGTCGCCTGCTTCCTCTGCGGCTCCGAGCCGGAGGAGGACCCCGCCGATGGGTCCGGGGCGGCGACCGCTCCCGATACCGCAGCGGAGCCTGCCGGCGAAACGGTACAAGCATGAGCGAAGAAAAGAAAAACAAAAAGAAAAAGAAAAAGAAAAAGAAAACCTCCGATGCGCCGGTCGATGATGGCAGAGTCATCGTCGACATGAACGTCGAGGGGATGCCCTGGTACAACAAGAACAGCGGTGGGGAAAAAAAGAAAAAGCAGAAAAAAAACGACCCCGACCGCCCCACGGCAAAAGAGACGAGAGCCATGATCATCGCCGCCTATAAGGCGTATCTTCCCTATCTGCTCATCATCCTCGGCGTCATGGGGATTGTCTATGTCATCGGGTATCTTTACCTGAAATAACGCTACCCGTATTCCTGCGAGCGTGCTGTCATAAGCGTGCTTCAACATACGATAAGGATCGAAAAATGAAAAACAGATTCACACATTTCCTCTGCGTCTGCCTGGTGTTGGTGATGGCGTTGCAGTTCATGATTCTGCCCACCTTCGCCGCTATGCTGACGGATGAAGATTTCCTCAACGCGTTCCCCGCCCTGAAGGACCTGGTCGCGGACAAGCTGACTGCCTCCGGTCTGAATACCAATAAGTACGGGCAGTCCCTCTCCGGGCGGGATCTCGGCGTCTACGAGCCGACCGACCGCGTCAATGCGGTGGTCAGGCTGTCGGGTCCCTCCATCCTCTCCCTCGCCACCGGGGCGGGCATGAGCGCCGCCGACTATGTGCGGACGGGTGAAGGACAGGCGAAGATCGCCGAGATGACCGCCGCACAGGATGAGGCGATCCGCCGCCTCGGCGACTCCATCTCGGATGTGAAGCACCGTTACACCACCCTTTTCTCGGGTTTCTCCTGCACGACGGAGTATCAGAACCTGGCGAAGATTGAGGGGCTGTTTGCGGGCTCCTCTGCCATTATCGGAGAAAAATACATCTCCGATAAACAGGAATCCACCGCGACCGATAATGCGCTGAATGCTTACGGTACCGGTATTTATAATTCCTCAAACGCCGGCTACACCGGCAAAGGGATGGTCGTCGCCGTCCTGGATACCGGTCTCGACTATACGCACAGCGCCTTCCAGAGACTCCCCGAGGGGACGCTCAAGCTGACGCAGGATGACATCGAGGAGCTGTTCCCCTACCTGGCAGCCTCCTCTCTGAACACCTCCGGCCGCTGGGAGGAGACGTATTACTCCGACAAAGTCATCTATATGTATGACTACGCCGATAAGGACACCGATGTTTACCCCGTCAATGACCACGGCACCCACGTCGCGGGCATCATTTCGGGTAAGGACGACAAGATCACCGGTGTCGCCATCGACTCGCAGCTCGCCATCTTCAAGGTGTTCGGCAACGAGGACGCCGGCGCCGAAACGGAGGATATCCTCGCCGCGCTTTCGGATGCCGTGCTGCTCGGCGTCGATGTCATCAATATGTCGCTCGGCTCCTCCTGCGGCTTCTCAAGAGCTGCTGACGAGGAGGGTGTGAACGAGGTCTATGACGCGGTGCGCGCCGCAGGCATCAACCTGATTGTCGCGGCTTCCAACTCGCATTCCTCCGCCAAGGGCTCCAACGCCGGCGACACCAACCTGACGACCAACCCCGACTCCATGACCCTCGGCTCTCCTGCCTCCTACGACTCCTCGATGGCGGTCGCATCGGTGCTCGGTGCCAAGACGCATTATCTGTACGTCAACGGCGAGTACCCCGTGTACCTGACCAAGGCGGTCAAGGGCGGCAAGGACATTGAGTTCTACGATATCCTCCTGAACGGCAGGACGAGCGCCCAGTTCGACTATGTGGTGGTGCCCGGCGTCGGTAACGAGAGCAACTATACGGATATCGACGTGACCGGTAAGATTGCCATCATCAAGCGCGGTGTCAACACTTTTGAAGAAAAGGTGCAGATCGCCGCTGCGAAGGGCGCTGTCGGTGCCATCATCTACAACAACGTGTCCGGTACAATCAGCATGAGCATCACCACCGCGACCCTGCCCACCTGCTCGATCTCCATGGACGCCGGTGCATACTTTGTCGAGCACCCGACCGGTACCCTGCATTTCGGGGCTGGCAACCTCGCCGGTCCTTTCATGAGCGACTTCTCCTCCTGGGGTCCGAACGCCGACCTCATCCTGAACCCCGATGTCACCTCCTACGGCGGTGATATCACCTCCGCCGTCCGCGGCGGGTACGATGTCTTCTCCGGCACCTCCATGGCGTGCCCGAACCTTGCCGGCTCCGCCGCGCTGGTCCGCCAATACGTCAAGAGCAAGCACCCGGACTACACCGATTCCGAGGTGACGGCGACCGTCAATTGCCTGCTCATGTCCACCGCCTCCATCCTCCTCAACGAGGCGGGCAACCCCTACTCTCCGAGAAAGCAGGGCTCCGGCCTCGCAGACGCGGAGCGCGCCATCAAGGCAGGGGCTTACCTGTGTGTGGAGGGCTCGGACAAAGCGAAGCTTTCGCTCGGCGACGACCCGCATAAGACGGGTAAATATACCCTCACCTTCCGTCTCAAAAATACAACGGGCAGTACCCTGTCCTATAACCTCAACACCTATACCATGACCGAAACGGTCTCCACCGACGGTAAGACCGTGGCGGAGCAGGCATATATGCTCTCTCCCGCCATCCGCTACTCGGTGGCAAACGGCAGTCTCACCGGCAACACCGTGACCGTGCTCGGCTATGCCGAAGCGACCATCACGGCGGAGATCACCCTCTCCGACGCCGACCGCTCCTACATCGACAGCCATTTTGCCAACGGTATGTATGTCGAGGGCTTCTGCACCCTGACCAACAACGAAGGGGACGCCAACCTGACCATCCCGTACCTCGCTTTCTTCGGCGACTGGACCAAGGCACCGCTCCTGGACGTCACCGCTTTCGAGGAAGGCAAGGAAGCAAAGGATTCCTCCATCTTGGAAGACGAAAAGCTGAAGGCTGACGTCTACGCCACCATCCCGATGGTCGGCTTCTACTCCGGGAACGAGATCTCCTACTACTATATGTGCAAGCCCGCCTTCATCCTGGCGAAGGGCTATGAAGCACCCGCGACCCTGGAGGAATACTGCGCCCTCACGACCTCCAAGGACGGCAACTTCATGATCAAGTACATCAGCGCGGGTCTGCTCCGCAACGCGAAGCGCGTCCACATGACTATCGTGGACCCCGTGACCGGCAACGTGATCTTTGAAAAGACGGCGGAAAACTGCCGCAAGTCCTACTACAACGGCAACCAGACCGGCGGCTACATCGAAGTGGAATTCGACGCCTCAGCGGCGGGTCTCGCAAACAACACCAAATACGTCTTCAACATGAGCTGCGAGCTCGACTGGGAGGGTGAACAGAACAACCTCCGTCGGGACTTCTCCTTCACCTTCTACATCGACGATGAAGCGCCGGTGGTGGATATGGAGAAGACCAACCTCCGCGTGGAAAGAGATGCGGAGGGCAACATCGAGAGATACCTGCTCGACCTCTATGTCTATGATAACCGTTTCCTCTCCGGCTACTTCATGTCCACCTTTGCGGAGAAGGATGCGAACGGCGTCGCCGTCGATCCGGAAGCGGTCATTGACGGCTTCATCCCCGTCGATGACATGGTCGCCGGCACCTCCAACAAGGTGACGATCGACCTGACCTCCGTCTGGCACAAGCTGAAGGACGGTGCTACCCCCGGCTCCAAGAACATCGAGTTCACGCTCTACGACTACGCGAAGAACAAGACCGTCGTGGATCTGACGCTAGAGAAATCTCTGGTCGACTCCGTAAACATCAAGAACGGCAGAAAAACGACCGAAAAGGGCGATGAGATCGTCTTCAACCTGAAGCCCTATCAGCAGATTAACCTGCTTGCCACCAAGTATTTCGTGACCTCCCCCAAGGAGGCATACTACAGCGACTTCATCTGGACCTCCTCCGATGATACCGTCGCCACCGTACAGGATGGTGTCGTGACGCCCCTCAAGAACGGTGAAGCGGTCATCACGGTCGCCACACGGGACGGCGCCAGTACCGCCCAGGTTACGATTAAGTGTGCCGGGACGGCGAGCAGCACGGATATCCCCATTTCCGGGCTGACGCTGAATTCCACGCGTATTTCGCTCGTGCGCGGAGAAACGTATGAGCTCTACGCGACCGTGGCTCCCTACAACGCGACCGCCGTCCCCACGCTCGTGTGGGATGCCTATAATTCGCCCTATATCACGCTGACCCCTGACCCGAGCGACCCGTACCACTGCACCGTATTTGCCAAGCAATCGGGCTCCGCCATCGTCACGGTGAAAGCGCAGGGGACACTGTTCTCCTCGACCTGCAGCTTCGGCATCGCAGAGGAGTTCGAATATCTCGGGCAGTATCTGAAGTCTTATACCGGCCGCGGTGACGCCGACGGCGTGGTCGAGATTCCTGCCGATAAGGGCGTGACGCGCATCTACCGCCTCGCGTTCTACAACAACAAGGACATCCGTAAGGTCATCATCCCCGAAGGGGTGGAGGAGATTGAATACGGCGCCTTCTACGGGTGCGAGAACCTGGAGGAGATTGTCCTGCCGTCCACCTGTAAGCAGGTCGATGAATGGTCGTTCGGCTACTGCGAATCGCTGAAGACCATCAACCTCGGAAAAGTGCAGACCATCTGCCAGCTCGCTTTCTACGGCGACCGGGCGCTGGAAGCAATCGACCTCTCGAACTGCCATACCATCTGCGACCGTGCCTTCTCGTTCTGTACCTCGCTGCGAACGGTGGATATCAGCACGGTGGGACAGATCGGCAGATTCTGCTTCGTGGGCTGCACGGGGCTGGAGGAGCTCAGGACCTCCCCGGCGAACAAGATTGCCGACTACGCCTTCGCAATGTGTTCTTCCCTGCGTTCGCTGACCCTTGGCGCCACCTATGTTGGTGAAAACGCCTTCTACTACTGCTCGGGTCTGACCGACGTGGTGTTTACCTCCGACGTGGCAGAGATTGACGACGCTGCCTTCTACTATTGCAGCGCCCTGACCAACGTCTCCTTCAAGGGGACCTGCCGTTACATCGGTGCCTACGCCTTCACCAACTGCTCGGCTCTCACCTCCGTGTATGTCCCTGCCGGGTGCGAGTACATCGGTGACTTTGCTTTCGCGGGGTGCCGCGCCGTCAGTGCCGTGACGTTCAGCGCGGATGCCAACATCCGCTCCGTCGGGCGCAACCCGTTCTACCTCGTCTTTGTGGAAAACTTCGTGGTGGAAGACGGCAGCAAGTACATGACCGCCCGGGACGGGATCCTCTATGACAAGAATATGACCCGTCTTATCCTCTCTCCGTTTGCCAGATCCATCGTCGGGCTCTCGCTCCCGGACAGTGTCCGGACCATCGGCGACTACGCCCTCTCCTATGTCTACTCCATCATTTCGGTCAACCTGAACGAGGTGACCGCGATCGGTGAGGGTGCCTTCATGGGCGCCGGCGTACAAAACGTCTTTCCGGGCACGTCTCTCAGGACCATCGGCGACTACGCCTTTGCCTCCTGCGACCGACTGGAGCTCGGCGGCATTCCCGACGGCGTGACCTCCATCGGCGAGTATGCCTTTGTGCAGAGCTCCCTCTCCGGCAGGCTTGAGCTCCCCGCGAGCCTGACCTCGCTCGGTGCATACGCCTTCGCCCAGAACGAGGGCATCACCTCCGTGACCGTTCCGGCGGGCGTTGCCGAGATCGGTGAGGCTGCCTTTGCGGAATGCACTGCGCTGACCTCCGTGACCCTCGCTGCGGGAGTCGGTGCAATCGGCGACTACGCCTTTATGGGCGATGCGGCACTCACGGATGTGACCCTGCCCGCCTCTCTCGGGGCAATCGGCAAGGGTGCTTTCGCCGCCTGCGCGGCGTTGCGTACCGTGGCTCTGCCCGCAGGGCTCACCGAAATTGCGGACTATACCTTCTACGGTGCGACCTCTCTGGATGCTCTGACGCTGCCAGAGGCCGTCACCTCGATCGGCAACTTTGCCTTCTTCGGTGCTGAAAAGCTGGCGGGTCTTGACTTTACCTCCGTGACCTCCGTCGGCAAGTATGCTTTCGTTGGCACTGCCCTGACCGCACTGGACGCGGGCACTGTGGAAACGGTGGGTGACTACGCCTTTGCAAAAACACACCTCACCTCCGTCCGCCTCCCCGCCGCGACCGACATCGGTGCTTATGCCTTTGCCGAGACCAAGGAGCTGACCTCCCTCTCACTCGACCGTGCCGTACACATCGGTGAGGGTGCCTTTGCCCGTGCTACGGGGCTCACCTCCGTCTCGCTCCCCGCTTGCGAAACGCTCGGTGACCTTGCGTTCGCCTTTGCGGGATCCCTCACCTCGCTGGATGTACCTATGCTGCAGACCATCGGCTCCTATGCCATCTACAACACCAAGGTTTCGTCTGTGACCCTGCCTGCGAGCCTGACCTATGTGGCGCCGAACGCCCTCACCACGAAGGCGTACAACTCCACCGACGACAGCCTCGTCCGGCTGACCGGCATCACACTGGACAGCGCGAACCGGAGCTTCTTCCTGGACAACGGGGTGCTCTATCAGAAGCTCTCCGACGGCTCGTATCTGCTCGTCGCCTACCCCTCCGGTAAGACCGACAAAACCTACGCAATTCTGGACAAGACCGTCCGCATCGAAGCATACGCGTTCGCCAACAACCCCTACCTTGAGGATGTGACCGTTGCCCGTACCGTGAAGTCAATCGGTGACGGTGCTTTCTACGGCAGCACATCGCTGCACACGCTCCGCTTCCTGTCCGTGACGGCGCCCACGCTGGAGAGCCACTATTCCGCCGCGGCGGTGAACGGTTGGTCGTACAGCAACTTTGTGTACGACTTTGCGGACGCCGACAAGGCGCCGAACCTGCATATCACAGTACCGAAGAATGCGGCAGGCTATGACTCTCTCCTCTGGAAAGGGTACATCGGCACCGTAGAAAACACGGATGTCATCTCGATGACCGACGGCACTGCCGCTCTCAACGAGAGCATCCGGAACCTCCCCGCAGCCATTACGCTCGCGGATGCCGAGACGGTTGACCGTCTCGAGCGGATGTATAACGCAACCTCCGCTGACCAGCGGATCTTCGTCGAAAACTATGCAAAGCTGCAGAGCGCCATCGCCACCGTACAGCGTCTCCGCGCCGAGCAGGGCGACGATACGCCGGAGCCCCCGACGCCGGATACCCCGCAGGATTCAAAGAGCGGTCTGCCCGCTTACGCGATTGTCCTGATTGTCGTCGGCGCTGTCGTCGTCCTGGCAGGTGCCGGTGCGGCAGTCTGGTTCCTGGTCATCCGGAAACGGACAGCTCCCGCGCAGGATACCGGAGCATCCGATACGACGGTAGCGAACACCGCCGGGGATGAAGCCTCTGCCGGTGACGCGACCGGGTCCGCAGGGACGGCTGCGGAGAAGACCGAAGAAACGAAAGGAGAGGACTCCGATGAAAACTAAATTGACGCGCATATCCTTTCTGTTTGTCCTCTGCCTGGTACTGGGGCTGTGTCTCCTCTCCTGTGGCAAAAACAAGATCTGTACCGTCACCTTTGATACCCGGGACGCCGCAGAGGTGACCACGGTCTCCGTGAAAAACGGAGACACCCCCGAGGTTCCCGCCAATCCCACCCGTTACGGCTACACCTTCACCGGCTGGTATTCCGATGCCGCCGGTACGGTGCCGGCTACTCCTGCGACGACGCCCGTGACGGCGGATGTCACCTATTATGCCGGCTGGGCTCCGCTACAGTCCCTCCTCGTCAGCTTTGACACCAAGGGCGGCTCTGCGGTCTCCCCCGTCTCGTTGTTGTATGGTAACACGCTGGACGAAGCGTCGATTCCCGCTCCTGCCAAAGAGGGCTACACCTTTACGGGCTGGTACAAAAACACCTCCTGCACCGCCAAATTCAATTTCCGGACGGCACCCGCAGAGAATACCACTCTGTATGCTGGATGGAAACTGAATGACGGCATGGGTGAATACATCGGTATGGCAGACGGAAAAGAAGTGGCGCGCTCGGTCTTCCCGGCAGGTGCCCCCGTCCTGCCGGCGACCGGAGACGGCGTCTCCTACCTGTGGTTCTCCGATGTGTTTCTCACGCAGCCCTTTACCGGTGATGTCTCCACCGGCTCCGTCACGTTGTACGGCATGGCATACACCGACGGGCTCCGCATTGAGACGGGTGTCGTCACCGGCTACACCGGCAACGAGCGGAACGTCATCGTCCCCGCAAAATGGGACGGTGTGGAGGTGACCGAAGTCGGTGCCTCCGCTTTCTCCGGCAATGCACGGGTGAAGACGGTGCACCTCCCCGCGACCGTTGTGTCCGTCGGTGCCTCCGCCTTCTATGACTGCTACTTGCTTTCCGCTGTGAATCTCACGTCTGCCTGCACGTCCGTCGGCGCCTATGCATTTGCCGGGTGCGGCAAGCTGACAGACGCCGGGGACCTCACCGGGCTCGACGAGATCCGGGAGCACTCCTTTACCGGCTGCCGCCGCCTCGCGGCGGTCCGGCTCTCCGAGGGGCTGCTCGCCGTGGGGCGCTATGCGTTCTCCGACTGCGAGGCACTGTCCTCGATCCTGCTCCCCGATACGGTGACCGAAATCGGTGAATATGCATTCTCCGGCTGCTCCGCCATGCGTGAGTTCCGCATCCCCGCGTCGCTGAACGACCTGCGCACCGGAGCACTGAAGGGATGCACCTCCCTCACGACTTTGCTCCCCGCCCCGAACAACGACACGGCGCTGTTCCGCGTCATTGACGGTAATCTTTACAGCGCTTACGGCCGTTGTCTCTCCCTCTACCTCGCATCCGATAAGAACGAGACGAGCTTTACGCTCCCTGCCGGCTGTACCGAGATTGCGCCCTTTGCCTTTGACGGCAACCGCAACCTCACGGAGCTGACGCTCGACGCGCCGGGGCTTACCCTGCGCCGGGGCGCACTCTCCGGGATGCACGCACTTGAAGCATTAGCGGTCTATTCTCTGCCGAGCAGTGCCCCCTATCTCGCATACTATTTCGGCGCCGAATCCGGTGAGGCGAACGGCTCTGCCGGTAACTTCTCCCCCGCTACGCTGCAGAAGGTCCGCATCGCCGTCATGGGTGACACGCTCCCGGATTACGCCTTCTACGGATTTACCGGGCTCTCCGAGGTCGAGGGCATCGGCGACCTGCGCTCGATCGGCCGGTACGCCTTCGCCTACACCGCCCTGCGTGAGGTTTCCATCCCTGCGACGGTGGCGAAGATCGGCGACAATGCCTACTATGGCTGTGCCGCAATCGAGTCCTTTACCGTTGCTCCCGAAAATACCGCTTACGCCGCATTTGACAACTGCCTTTATAACAAAGAGTGCACCGTTCTGTATTTGGTCCCCCAGACCAAAGAGGCTATCACCTTCCCCGATACCGTTGAGACCATTGCCGCCGGTGCCTTCTATAAGTCACAGGTTCGTACAGTAGTGGTTCCCGCCACGGTAACCACCATTGAGCAGGGCGCTTTCACCGGCGTGGTTCGCCTCGAGGAGCTGACGGTGCCGTTTATCGGCGGTTCCCGCACCAATACGGATAACGACTATATGATGTACATCTTCGGCGGGACAGTCTCCAAGAGCGACTCTATCCAGGCGGACGGGACCTATTCCTACACGACCGGCTCCCGCTCCTGCACCCCGACATCGCTCCGTAAGCTCACCATCTCCGAGGACATCTCTTTCATCGGTGAATTTGCATTTGCTTACCTCACTGAGGTAACGGAGATCAACTTTACAGGCACTGTCACCTATATTGATGACTATGCATTCTGCCAGACAGGGCTCACAGAACTGCATATACCGAATACGGTGACGCGCATCGGCGACTATGCCTTTGCCGCCATGAGCGAGCTCGTGAATGCGGTGATCCCCGGCTCTGTCGGCGGAAATCTCGGTATTTATCTGTTCAGAGAATGCTCATCGCTGGAGACGGTCGTATTCGGTGAGGGTGTGACCCGCATCCCGGCATACTGCTTCATCCTCTCCGGCTCCAAGGACGAGGAATCGGGTGATACGTTCTATTATTCCAAGCTGGACAGCGTCACGCTCCCCTCGACCCTCCAGTCGATCGGCGAGGCGGCGTTCGCCTATGCCGGCACCCGTTACATCGGCGAGGGTTCCACCTACGGTAACCTGAAGTTCATTCTCCCCGCCGCATCCGACCTCCGCGTGATCGAGAAAAACGCTTTCTACCGCGCGTCTGTGAAGTCGCTTGCGCTCCCCACCTGCTTTGAGGAGATCGGCGAGATGGCATTCTTCGGATGCCGCAACCTCGCGCGTGTCACCTTCGGTACCGAGGAGGGCGGCTCTGCCCTGCGGAAGCTTGGCGGCGCCTGCTTCGCGTACTGCACGGGGCTCCAGGACATCACAATTTGGAAGGAAATTACATCCCCCGCAGATGTCCCGGTCATCGAGTACTACACCGTGACCACCACAACGGAGAATGTGTCGTTCAACCTCTTTGCGGGCGCGACAGCCCCCACCATCTATGTGAAATCCGCGGAGATTTATCGTACCGTGGAGCACTGGGACGAATACGACGCAAAGATCCTCGATGTCTCCTCGACCCATTGACCCTGACAAAACAGAAAGCCTCCCGACGAAACGTCGGGAGGTTTTTATCGTGGGGGTGAATTAGCTGAATGATACTATCAAGTGCGCCACCTGACAATAGTATAAATTCACCGGCAATTAAAAAGCAGGGCTGCCTTTTGGCAGCCCTGCGGGTGTTATATGTGTACCGATCGGCTCATGCCTGTTCTGTGGTTGCGGGCTCAGTCGTCTCGGTAATGGTCGCCACCCCGCCGGTGATTGTCACGGTAAAGGTTCTGTCATCGCTGGTCTTCAGCGTGTACACACCGTTCTCCGCATCGTAGCTGCACTCAGCCACGAGCAGGGTGCTGCTGGTTTCTTTACCGTCCTTCTCTGTCGTCAGAGACAGGAGCAGAATCTTGTTGTCGGGGAGAACATCCACGAAGTTCTTGCCGTCCGCCGTGTACGCGGTGGTCGCCTCAATGACCGTCACCGTCGCGCTCTCAAAGAGCGGCAGCGGCTTGTTTTTCTCCTCCGTCGTATCGCCGGGATCGGTACCGTTCCCCTCGCCGGTGGCACCCTCAATGCTGCCGGAGGACTTCTCGATGAATGTCAACTGATAGTAGTATGTCTTTCCGTCTTCCCCTTCACCGGTATTTCTGACGATATAGTACAGTTTCCCGTCGTTCATAATGATGTCGGATGCGGGAATCTCCGTACCGTCTTTCGTCAGCGAGAACGAGAAGTATGCACCGGTAGACAGCCCGATATCGGACGCTATCACACGGTTGACGGTCACGACGTATCCGTCGTTCGCCGGCACCGTTTCCTCGCGGAGAAGTGCGTAGATGCTGTATCCGTAGGTTCTGAACACCGACATATAGCGCTGCACGAAAATCATGGTGTACTGATACCCGTCCGCACCCTTAAAGGCAACTCTGTAGAAGCTGTTGCCGAGGCTGTCAAACGCTTTGTGCTCCAGCTTTTCAATCAGCGCGCCATCGGTCTCCATGAGCTTCGTGGACTCGCCGAACGTCGCGTCCATGTAGCGCTCATCCACCGTACCGTCCTGCTTGTAAACGGTGTGCAGCGAAATCGTACCGAAGGTGTTTTTGAACTGACCTGCGTACTGAGAGCCGCCCATCGCGTACAGATAGTACAGGTAATACAGATAAGTGTACGAAGGCATCGTGTTGCTGCTGGTCAGACCGGTGACCTCATAGGTGCTCTTGGTTTCGCTCCCGACGCCGTCACCCTGATAGTTGATGGTAATGTCGAAGCGGAATGTCGCAATCGTAAAGTACATCTGAGAGGTTCCGTCCACGGTCTCTCTGACAACGGTGCAATTATAGGTCTCGGTACCGATCACCACGGTCCCGCTGACCGAGAAGTTCTCGCCGCCCGTCGGTGCAAAGGTCAGCATCAACGTCGGCAACGTGTTGTTCTCGTCTACACGGACGGGATAGTAATCCTTCGTTGCATCGGCACGGACAAAACTGATGGCAAAGCCGTCATTCTTGTAGTACGTCTTGCCCCCGTAGGTCTTGCTTTCGGAGAGCGCTCCGAAAGACTCCTCAACGTAGCCGTAATCGTTTTTGTCGGTTGCGTTTTCGTCAAGATGGTACAGGGTCACCTGATCGTTTTCAACGGTGTAGTAATACCGCACGCTGTTATTGAAAATCGCGAACCCGTACTGGGAGAACAGGAGAGAATCCAGCTGGGGCGTATAATACGCAACTGCGGTATAGGTGCGGGGCTTTGCCGTGCCGCGCTCGGTATCGTAGTTGTAAATATACGCTTCCGTACCGCCCGCATTGACATAGTAGAGCAGATGGTCGGTCACCAGCGAATAGGTGCCCTCCTCGGTCATACCGTTTGCCAGGTACTTGGTAGCGGTACCGTCACCGTTCAGATGGAGGACAGACCAGTCATCCTCGTTCACATACGAATAGGTAACCCGGTCATAAATCCTGTGCAGAGCGTTCAGCGTGTTGCTGCCGCTCGTCACAGTGCCGAACTTCACGGTAATCTCGTGCGTCACGGCACCCACCTTGTAGGAGAGCGTGGCTCTGTCGCCGTCGCGCGTGTAAGTACCGTTGGCATCGACCACTTCTCTCTCGTACTCATCCCCGTTTTTGACCATACGGAAGATCGTGACGTGGCCGAGCCCGTCAAACTCTGCATACAGTCCGTCAAACACCTGGTTGTCCATCATGAGATAGGTTCTGCCGTATTCGCCGCCGCGCAGAGCGCAGGTCTCGCCGGAGAGCAGGAAATAATAGTAGTTGCCGCCGGAGGACAGCATGACGTCATTGCCGTTCTTCTGATACATCCCCTGGAGCGAGAGCCCCGTGCTGTCGGAGTAGGTGCCGGCAAGACCTAAGCCGTCGAGCATCAGAACTCCGCTCGTCACCGGATTCTTAAACGTACCGGCATACGACTCATCGTAGCGGAAGAAATAGTTGCCGGTCACGATCTCTCTCTCGATGAAGTCGAATGCATAGAGCGGCGTGTCGGTCCCCTCTGCCTTTTCATCTGACGTAAAGGTATAGATGGGGAATCCGGTCAGGGATTTTCTCCCCGTATCTTTACAGGTGCCGGGGTACTGCAGCACGTTCTGCGTTTCTCCGTCCACCACCACGACGCAATAGGTCCAGCCTGTCTTCGGACTATTGACGAGGTAACTCGTCTTGGAGATCTGACCGTCTTTGCCGACCTCCAAATAGATCGTGGAAGCCTGGCTCTTGTCCGAGACGGTGCAGGTCATCTTCTCGGTGTCCAGCGTGAAGTAGAGGTTGCGATCCGTAAAGGATACGGTTGCCACGTCGCCGTCCTGCTTGCAGACACCGATCTCGGTCTTCCCGTTGATCTGGTAGATGGCGAAGCCTGCCACCAGCGTCAGCTTGCCGCCTTTATCATCGGTGAACACCTGCGTGCAGTCGACCGTTTCCACACCGTCACTGTAATTGAACCAGAAATGGACGCTGTACTGCGTGAGGGTAGAGTTGAGCATCAGCGCGCAGGTTTTGACCTTCGAGAAGTCGAGCGGCTTTGTAAAGACGGGCTCGGTACCCTCCGGAAGTGTAAAGGTCTCGGTAACCGTCAGGAGATAGAGCCCGGTCGCCGCATCATAGGTCAGCGTACCTTTGGCGATCTTGTGATACTCTTTTGCCTGGTTGTAACCGTATATCGTTACGGTCGTGCGATCCGCCGTATCGAATACGAACAGCGGTCCGTAGTAGACGCCGGCGGCGTCCTTGTAATAGTATTCCGCATAGTCTGCCGACAGCTGTTCGACAACGGTTACCTTGGTAGATTTCTTTTCACCGTCGGGGTTGGACGGGTCCACCAGAACCTCCTGCGTCTTGACCGTGAGCATGAACTTATATGTCACATTGCCGTCGGTAAAGGTGAGGATGGTGCCGCCAAACGCGGATTTCGCAGTTGTGAAGAAGCCGCTGTGGGCAACGCCGTCCTTGGTGTAGGTAGCGGTCTGGATACCGTCCAGTGCCAGGGTCGAGCCATCCTCCAGGTTGTAAGTAACATCCATGGAGGCATTGTAAATCATATACCCCAGCTCACCGTTCAGCTCCATGAGGCGGAGCACACCGACCACCTTCCCCTGCGAGACCAGGGTGATGGTGCGGCTTTCGGCGTCATAGGTGTAATAGAAACTGTTCCTGCCGGAACCGGTGTTGTAAGAGGCAATACCGAAACCGTTCAGCGTCAGATCTCCGACCAGCTTGTTGTTGCCGTCGGTGCGGACAACAAGGGCATTCCCCTCCACCACGAACTGGCGGATTGTGCCGAGGCCCAGCTCCTCCTCGTTTCTCACCTGGAATGCCGTTCTTCTCTCGGTGCTGCTCACCGAGACGGTACCGACGGTGATGATCAATGTCCTGCCTTTCAGCGGACCGGAGGTGAAATACGTGCGGTAATTCCCGTCCTCATCGAATACATAGGTACCCTCGGAGTCAATGGTCGAGGTCGCATCCTCGCTCGGTTTTTCAGAGTAGGTCACGCCGTTTTCATCATTGAATACCAGCTTGATCAGCTCATTGAGCCCCTTGCCGGCACCCATCTCGTACAGGGTAGCGGTAATTTCCGCCCGGTTGCCGTTCTTATAAAGGAAGGCATTGCCGGCGGGATACAGAACCGCTTCCGGGAAGTCCGCGGGGACATTCCCCTCGGTGAAAGCAATGGTTCTGCCGTCGGACAGGAGAACCCCCTTGAAGTACACCGTGTCACGGTTGAGGTAGACGGTGTCCTTTTCCGCGGCGGAAACGTACATCAGGTCCTTACCGCCAAAGAGGTCGGGATATCCCGTACCCCAAACGGCGTACAGTATCATGTTCCCGGTCAGAGTAATCTCCTCCGCCGCGGTTGTGCCGTTATCAGGCACATTGCGCAGCTTGCCGTCCATCACATGAGAGGAGTACACTCTTTCACCGCCTGCGCTGAGTGCCCAGCCCTCCAGGAGATATCCGTATTTTTCGAACGTCACGAACGGGAGCTTTTGCGTAACACCGTAGAGGAGCGTCTCCGTCTTTCTTTCATTCTCGGAGCCGTCCGGATAATTGGAGGCGAATGTCAGCGTATAGCTCTGCCGGTCAAAATACAGCCGGAAGGCATTTTTCGACACGTCGTCCGAGAGGACCAGTCTCGTAACACTACCCTCGTGGCTCACTACCTTAAAACCGGTAATCGTGAGTGCGGGCGTGACGGCTTCATCAATATAGCCGTAGTCCTCCGCCGTTTCTGCGTCACGAACATAGCCATCCAGGGTTTCATTCTGTCTGAAGACCTCGACCGTGTACTTGATCTTGTACTTCGCGACGAGCGTGATGTCTTCATTGCCCATCACGGCATCGGCGGTGAGCGGCTCCCCGTCAAGGAGCCATGTGCCGAAACGGCAGTTCTCCTTTTCCGGAACCAGCTCTGCAATCTTTTCAGAGATAACATCCCCGGCGGCGAGCGTCAGCCGGGTGGTTCCCAGGGTGCCGCCGTTCGGATCCAGCGTCAGCTGATAGACCTTATCCCACTTAGCGTAAACGGTCGTATCCGCGCTCGGTGTGATCGAGGTCACAGGGTCACCGGAAAAGTCCGCTGAAGTGTACCAACCGCCGAAGGCATAGCCCTCGCGCGTCGATTCCGGCAGCGTATACGATGCACCCTTTTCGGTCTGCACGACGACGTTATCGGTACCGTCGTTCCGGACCAGCGTAAGGGTCACCTGTTCTGTCTTTCCGCAGGCGACAAACAGCCCGCAAAGCAAAACCAGAACGCTTACCAACAGGAGCAAATGTGTCTTTTTCATAATCTCTCGTTTCCTAACCAGTTTGAAAATCACTGAAATGACCGGATATTGCCGGTCATGCGGGATAACCGTTTATGCGGAGGGGAGCCAGGTTGCCTCCAATACCGTACCTTCCGGCTGAGAAACCAGCTCCGCGGCGGTCACCGTGGTTCCGTCCTCCCGTGCCCATCCGGCAAAGGTATAGCCGGCACGCTCCGGTGCGGATATAGGTATGATTACATCCGAGAGGCTGATGCCGTTTTGTACCGTATCGCCCCGCACGGTCACGGATGAGACATAGTCCCCCGTCTCCGAAAGTCGGACGCCGCTGACCACCGGGCGGTTGGAGGAATTCCAGCGGAGGTTCCAGCCGCTTGCGTCTGCCCCCTCCTCCACATAGAAGGTCACCCGGTAGCAACCGTAGAATGCGTTGCTGCGGATGTCGGCGACCTGTTTCGGAATGATCAGCGTCCGCAGCGATTCCATCCCCTTGCACGCATATGTGCCGATGCCCGTCAGGGTAGAGGGCAGCCGCATGGTCGTGACGTTGATAAGACCCAGGAACGCATAATCCCCGATCGTCCGGAGATTTTCCCCGACATTCAGAGTGGTCACGGCGGTGCACTTATAGAACGCGTAATTCCCGATTGCCTGCAAGGAGGCGGGCATACGGATTTCTTTCAGGGCCCCACACTTATAGAAAGCGTAATCACCGATCCGTTCCACACCGGCGCCGAAGTTCACCGTCCCCAGCTTATAGCAAAACGCGAAGGCTTTATCCGGGATCTCCCGGACCGTATCCGCAATGGTAACGGACTGCAGCTCTTTACAGTAATAGAACGCTTCATCGCCGATCTCCGTCAGCTTATCGCCGAGATTGACGTTTCGCAGGTTCGTGCAACCGTAAAACGCATAAGTACCGATGGACCGGAACGAAGTCGTCAGAGAGAAATCCAGCGTATATTCCTTCTCCGTACCCGGGGCGTCTTCCGCAGCCCCCGCAAGGCGGCTGCCGCGCAGCATCGTGCATCTGTAGAAAGCGGCCGTGCCGATGGACTCCAGCAATGTGGGCACGCTGATCTGATACAGGCTTTTACACCGGTAAAATACAAAATCCGGCAATGTTTTCAGGCGCGGATGGAGCTGTACTGTTTCCAGCTTGACGCAATTGTAAAACGCGCCCTTGCCGATATACCGGCATTTACTCAGGTTGACAAGGTTGATCAGTGAGTCGCAATCGTAAAACGCAAAATCCGCGACCCCCACAACCTTATCGGACAGCGTAACGGTGCCGAGCGATACTTTATTGTTCTGATCGTAACCGATACTCCCTCTGTATCCGACAACCCAGTTGCCGGCGTAGATCACGTTGCTGTCTTTGTTCGTGTCATCGTCCGGCAACCCCGTTTCCGCAAACGCCTGTTGACCGATTCGTACGACGTTTTTCGGCACCAGCGGATTCAGCAGGTTATTTCTCAAGAGTTTGCAACCGTAAAACGCATAATCGTCGATTTCTTCCAGTGCATCGTTCAGCGTCAGACTAAAGAGCTTTGCGCAGAGGTTAAATGCAGCCTTCCGGATCCGTATGAGCGATGCGCCCGCGGTAAATTTCATGAGTTCCGGGCAGTTTTGGAACGCATATTGTCCCACCGTCTGTACCGACGCGGGCAGCGTAATGTTTTCCAATGCCTTTGCCCGTGCGAAGCAGGCGTCACCGATGCCGACGGTATCGCTCCGGATATCGCTTGCTTCAATTTTGACATAAGAATTCAGATTTTTTACACCGATCAGCCACCGGTCCGCGTACACAAAATCCGATGGCGAATCCTTATACAGCTTCGTTCCGACGAATGCCTGGGCGCCGACGCCTGTCACGCTGTCGGGGATAACGACAGAGGTCAGCACGTCGCAGGAGTAAAAGCACCGGTCGCCAATGCTCGCGAGCCCTGCCGGAAGTGTTATCTCCGTAAGCAGAGCGTCGTTCTGAAAGCATTGCGAGCCCAGCGTATTCAATACGCCTCCCTCGGCGAACACGACGGATGTCAGCTGGGGATTTTCGCTGAACGCACCTTCTTCGATGGTACTGACCCCGCGCCCGATGCGGACCGCCGTGAGCTCCTTCATATCGGAAAAGGCATTCTTGCCGATGCCGGTCACGCTGTCCGGTATCTCCAGCGACGTCAGCGCGGTGCCGTTAAACGCGGATTCCCCGATGGTTTTAATGCGGTCGTTGAGTGCCACGCTCGCAAGCTTACGACAATAGGTAAAGCAAAAACCCGGAATCGCATTGATCCCTGCGGGGAGATTCACCTGCGTGAGCGCACGGCAGCCCTGGAAAGCGGATTCGCCGATGGAGGTCACGCTGTCGGGCAAGGTTACGGAAGTCAGGTTTAAGCAGTTGTAGAACGCGCTGTCACCGATGGTGCGCAGATTGTTTCCGATCACGATGTTCGTGATTTCGCGGTTGCCCTTAAAGGCGCCGTCGCCGATAGCGGTCACGGGCTTCCCGCGGTAGGTCCCTTCAATCAGGACCTCACCGTTTGCACTCCCGGCGCGCAGGATCCGGTATTCGCTGTTCCCGTTATAAAGCTCGTAGACACAACCGGATTCATAGTCGCGGTGGAATGCGAGCGTGCCCGACCACGGCGAGGTCAATTCATTATCAGTGCCCCCCGTTGCCATGACGCGGATCTCATAATCACCGACAGCCAGATCATACAGAGAAAAGGTAGTTAACCGTGTCGTTTTGCGGGTGGGCTCTCCGCCGTTCACATTTTGGATTTCCACCGTATAGAATCTGGCGGATTCGACATTTTTCCACGAAAGCTTGTTGTCCGCATCTACCGAGAGCGTCTCCGGGGCTTTCAGTTTTTCGCCGCAGGAGGTCAGAGACAGGAGGAGCAGGAGCGTCAATGCCGCGAAAAGCCATGCTGTCACGCGTTTCATTGTTTTGATCCTCCTTTTCCCTTTTGTACTTTTTCCCGATGCGCGCGTATGAGCTCGTGCGGCCATTTAAACTTGAATTTACGAACCGCAACATCCGCGAGGAACAGGACGAGCGCCAGGATCATAAATACATATCTCGGATCAAAGGTCTTATGAATCGCAGTCACGAAATTCGCAAAGACCTCCACGGGGTCGTCATTCTTTTCGATCAATGACCCGTCGCCGCTTTGTGCCAGCGCAGCCAGCGATGCCGCAAGCTCCGCGTCCTCAGGCGCATTCACAAGCTCATATTCTTCGGAGAACGAGAACGAACGGTAGGTCCGGTATTCCGCGAGCACATTACCCTCCGCGTCCACTTTCTTCAGAGAAAGCTCATACACGCCGGGCTGCTTGATGACAAAACCGCAGCGACTGTAGTTGTTGGCAGAACCGAGTGCGGACGTAACGTAGCAGGCAAGATCCTCGAGTCTTTGCCCATCCGGTGCCGCCGTCAACGCCTCGAGAGCAATCGCTTCTCCTGCCGGATCCGTCATGCTCTTCAGATAACCGATGATGCGCTCACCGTCAAGGAGCGTCGCGAAGACACTGAGCTGATTTGTGTAATTGTCCTGTTCGATTTTGACGGAGATCTGGTTCTCCCGTACGGATTCCGTCGGCATAATGGCATTCACCGCATTGCGGATAAATTGCCGCCCGGAGCCACCGTTTTCCTCGGTCTCGGAAAGGAAGTCCGCGGACCATGTACCGTTCAGGTCGCACATAAAGCTGCCGACGGTCCCCTTCCCGTACTTCCACTGTGCGTACAGAGGGACGCCGTAGTTACTCATCAGGACGAGCTCGGCGCCGTCCTTCACCTTTACGCCGAAGAACCCATCCAGGGTCACCTTCAGCTTGGGGGTCTTTCTCCCTTCATCCGTGACGGCGAATTCGATGCCGTTCAGCAAGGTAGAAAATGCGTCCCGTGCGATCACGTCGTATTTGAGCGGCTTGCCGTCTTTATCCAGGTAGTTGACTTCATCCACCTTGCTCGCGTGGAGGTCCTCCTGCATGAAGCCCGTGATGGAGACCCCGTCCATGGTGACATACATTTTCCCTCCGCCGAGTTTGCATGCACGTCCCATTTGTTCGGCGGCCGGATCACCCTCGCTTACACCGATCCCGACCACGGAATAGGTGATGCCGTTGTCATTATGGAATTGCTGAATATATTCGAGGTATTCTTCCTCCTGCGTCGTAGGCACCAGACCGTCCGTCACGATGATGACATGGCGCACCGCCACGTCCAGCGACAGGAGCGCACGGCTCGCGCGGTCAATGGCGTTCGGGAACACGGTGCCTCCGTTTGTCCCCAGCTGGCGGGCCCGGGCAAACGCATTTTCGATCTTCTTCGTCTGAGAGCGCGGCGTCAGGGGGAGGATCATCTCCTCGTCGGAGTCCAGCGTCATGAGGCCGAAGTAATCTCTCTCGGTCAGCTTTTCAAGGCATCCGTTCGCACCGGACAATGCAAAATCATAGTAGGTGTCTCCGGTGTTGTCGTCCTGCTTACTCATGGAGCCGGAACGGTCGACAATCACCATCAGCGCCGTCGGCGGCGTATAGTTGATTGCCTGCACCGGCAGGAGATCCTGGTAAATGGTCCCCCACATATCCGTACGGTTGTAAGCGTGGGCGACATACTTGTTTGTTTCGCCCGGCACCGCGTCGGCACCGCCGACGGTAAAGAGACCGCCGCCGTATTTGTTTACATAATCCCGGAGCAATTCCTGGAAGCCGGCGGGCATATCCTTCGCCGCAACATTGTTGAGGATCACCTGGTCATACTGACGGATTTCCTCAGCCGTTGCGGGTACGGTCGTGTCGGTCGTAATATTTTTGACCGTCACATCGTACGCGTCATCTCCCTCTGTCAGGAGCGCCTTGAGCCTTTCGGATTCTCCGTCCTTGTGCTCCAGGATCAGAACCTTGTTGAAGTTCTCAAGATTGAGGAAAGTATAGTAAGTATTGTTCTCCTCCAACCCGTCATTCTGGTTCAGAAGCCGGAAGGAGATGGAATGAAGACCGGAGCCGGAAAAAGCGTGATTGAATGTCACGTTTTGCGTACCGATTGTTGCATTTACGTTCTGCGTCTCCACCAATGTGCCGTTGTCATAAAACTCCACCTTGGCTTCTGCCGCAACGCTCGCGTGCAGCGTGACCGTAATCGGGCAGCTTGCGCCGGGAGCCACATGGTAGTCCGGCAGGGCAGCCCCCACCAGCTGCATATCGTCACCCCCGAACGAGGAGGGAACGTTGGCAATATCCACCGCAATGCCCTTGGCGGTAACAGAACGGATGACATCCTTTGCCTCCCGGTCCGTTTCCTTCCCGTCCGTGACGAGCACAATGCGTCCCGCAGACGGATTGGTAAAGAGGTCGGCAGTGTATGTCAGAGCGGCGGCGATATTCGTCGCCGTGGTATCCGGCCGTTCGGCTGCCCGGTAGCCGTTCATCATTTTTTCAACCGAAATCCTGTCGGTCATTTTCACGGCATACACCTGGTTGTAGCCGAAGGTGACAATCCCGATGCTGTAACCGTCATACTGCCCCATGTCGAGGATTGTTCTGACAAACTCATCCCGCGCCTCGGCAGACCGTTCTTCGGTATCGGAAGCGTCCACAAGGAGAATGATCTGGTTTTCCTTATTCGGAATGTCAAAAGTGAAAAATGTTCCGGCAAGCGTCAGGACCGCAAGCGCAAATACAATCAGATGAAGCACGATTGAGGTGACGCGGTTCCTGTTTTTGCGGTATTTTTTAGAAAGTCTGAAGTAGAGGAGCGCTGTGAGTCCGAGACCGAGCAGAAAAACGAGGAGGAGTAACGGATATGTGAAATGAATTCTGAAATGTACCATTGCTCCGCCTCCTTAAATACTGCTTTCTTTGTGCTGCAAATACCATTCCAGCGTCAGCAGCGCCACCAAAGCACAGGCGATATACAGCAGTACATCGACGTAATAATCATTTTCGTCGGCAAAGTACGGACTTCTGAGAGCGCCTTCCGCAGAGAAAATATTGCTCTCGGCGCGCGGCACCCGGACATAGATGGTCTCCGTCACGGTTTTACCGGCAAACGTCGTCTGCGTGACGGTGTAGGAACCGGGAACCGTGAGACGCATGCTCGCCGGGAACGTGTTGAAAGTAACCTTGTCATCCCCTCTGCTGACGTCGAGCGACGCGCCGCGGCTGTTGAGAGAAACCGTCTCCCCCGCTTCAAGCGCGTTGGAGCTCACTGTTTCCGGGAAGAAGTAACCGAACATATTGTACATCATGAGCGGGAAGTCCACGAGCAGCGGCAGATTGGAATAATGGAGCGAGAAACTCATGACCGCCACGCGGACTCTGTCATCGTTCCGGACCAGGAGCATGGGATCCCCCCCGTAGGAGAGCAGCGACGTGTACAGCAACGGATCATAGGTCAGCTTTTCGTATCGGCTGACCGTGATATTGGTCGGTGTCATATTACGGAGGATCGGATGCGTTCCTTCGGCAGTAAGGAACACGCTGTTCCCGCTCATATCAACGATATTGTCGAGAGAAAGCCCGCAATCAACCGGTACGGTCGTCGGATCGGCGAGGAGGACCACACCGTCCTCCGGCAGCTTTTCCGGCATCGTATGCTCAAAAATGTAGAAATCGAATCCTGTCGTCTCGTAAGGATTCCCCTTCTTGATCTCGGTTATCTGGATGTCCCAACGGTCGGCGTAAACCTTCCTGATTGCCGCAAGCACCTGCTGGAAGAAGACGTTCGGTCCGAGGGATTCCTTCGTCGCCGGGTCCTCCCCGGCGCTGTAATACTGGATTCTGACCGTCTCCTTGAGTCCGCCGTAAATGCTGAAGGCGTTGTCCTGAGCCAACGAATCCTGTTCGTCGATGGTCGCCAGAACGGACTGATAGGAATACACGCGTTCGTCTGTATTTTTGCTTGTGTCGTATGGTATCTTATGGTATATTGTGTACTCGTCCAGCGAGTCGGTGAATGTCTTTTCCTCCTCCTCCGGCACATACTTGAAGATAATTGTGTAAACACCGTCATTTGTGCAGGGGACCGTCTCAACCCACGACCGTATATTCGACGGGTCGTGATCTTCGGCATTCTCGGCATTGGCGCCGTTGACCGTCAGACGCACGGAAATATCCTTGTCTCTGCCGTAGCAGGCGACCTCTACACGGAACGTGTAATAGTTATCCTCGTAGGTCGCGGTCGCGTTGAGGATGGCCGCATTCCACTCTGCCTCCTCGGCGACATTGACAAGGCTGATATTATCGGAAAGATCTGCGTATGCTTCATCTGTATACAGGTAGATCTTCGCGTTGGGATTGACGGAGAGGACGCGATCCGTCATCGCCACTGCGGCATCCATATCCGCAGAGGTATATGAACAGCTTGTCCCGCCGTCGAGCAGAGCCCGCATATCCGAGATGACCCGCTCCCGGCTGTCCCCGGACGCACGCTCCGTGAGATATGCGTTCTCTCCGCCGGCGAGAATAACGGAAACAATCCCGTTCTGTTCAAAGGTTTTTTCCGCTTCCTTCACGGCTTCGCTCACCGCGCGCTCATACCGGGTGGAGGCGTCGTCCCCCGTGCGCATACTGGCAGAGGAGTCGACAATCAGAATGACCTCCGGCTGTGCGATTGGCTCCTTCAGTACCACAACGATCTTGGAGAGAATGAAAGCGATGGCGGTAATGATCAGTACCTGGCACGCCACCAGGAGGATATTGCGGAGCTTGCTAAGCGGGATCTTGCGTTTTCTGTACTTGAGACTCAGCTTCCAGATATAGGTGCTGGAAACCAGCTTTTGCTGGAAATTCGGCTTAATAAGGTAAATCAGAAGGAGAACGAGAATTCCGACAAGAGCGAGGAGTCCGAGTGGTAGAAGTAATCTCACGATACGGTACCTCGTTTCAGCAGTTCGGAAAAGAGCTGACGTTCAATCGGCTTTTCACAGTTGAGGGAAATGAATCCCGCCCCGCGCTTTTTGCAGAAATTTCCGATATCGTCGTAGAAAGCGGTAACCGCCTCCCGAAACGCCTGCTGTGTTGCTTTGTTGATGCGGAGCTTCATATTGCGGGGGTCCGCCATATCGGCAGCTTCCGCATCAATCAAATTGATTCTGTCTGTATAGGCAGGGTCAAGCTCATCCGGAGAAAAGACCTGCATGAGCAGGATCTGTTTCTTTTTATAGACCAGATAGTCGACCCCTTTTTTCCAATCGTCGTTTGAGAAAAAATCGGAGATGATGACCGTCATCCCGTCACCGGTACCGGTGTTCGGGTTCCCGATGATCGCGCGGGAAATATCCGCATCGCCGTCAAATTCAATCTGACCCAGAGCTTTCATAGCGCGGAAGAACGCCGTCTTCCCCACGATGGTGCCGAAAGGATTTTCGGCCCTGTCGCCCCGGATCAGATGATAGGAAACTTTGTCCATGTTATGAATGGCAAGGTACCCCATCGCAGCGGCGGCGGCAATTGCGTAAGCGCCCTTCTCCGGATTGACCTTGCCCATGGAGCCGGAGCAGTCAATATAGATCTGCACCTGCATTTGTCTCTCATCGGTGAACAGTTTAATAAAATACTTCTCAAAACGGCTGTATAGATTCCAGTCGATGCGGCGGATATCGTCGCCCAGCATATACTCCCGGTAATCGGCAAACTCGACGGTCTGCCCATAGGTATTGACCAGGTGCTTACCGCCGAAATAGCCGCCGAGATCCCTGCGAAGGTTAAACGCAAGCGCCTCCAACCGACTGAAGAACTCGTCGTTTAAATAAGAAGTTTTCATCAGTTTTTATTGCTATCTCCTGCGGCGGCAGCCCATACGCCGGCGTCAAGATGCACCTTGCAGCGCTTTGCGACTTCCTCCACAATCATGCGGATGACCGAGTCGGGTGAGATGCGCTCGGCGATCGCCTCAAAGTTCATCTTCATACGGTGACGGAGGACCGGGAACGCCAGCGTCGCAACATCCGAATAGGATACGTTGAATCTGCCGCTCATCAGCGCCAGCACCTTTGCGGCGGAAATCAGCGCCTGACCGCCACGCGGAGAGGAGCCGAGACGAATATAATTCTTTGCCGCTTCCGACGCGTGCCGGCTGTCCGGCTGCGTTGCGGAAATGACCATCATGGCAAAATCCAGCACCTCGTCGGCGACGGGTATCTGGTTCGCGGTCTCGCGCATCTCCAGGAGCTGCTCTGCGTTGCAGGCAACGTTGGCGGTCTCGCCCATGGTTTTCTGCGTCATGGTGACGATGCCCTTCAGATCCTCCAGCGAGGGGTTATCCACCACCAGCTTGAACATGAAGCGGTCCATCTGCGCTTCCGGCAGAGGATATGTACCGTCCTGCTCTACGGGGTTCTGCGTTGCGAGGACGAAGAAAGGCTCTTTCATCTTCCGGGAGACGCCCATAACCGTTACGGTGTGCTCCTGCATGGCCTCCAGCAGAGCGGACTGCGTTTTCGGCGTTGCGCGGTTGATTTCGTCCGCCAGGATCAGGTTTGCGAAAATCGGGCCGGGCTCAAAGCGGAAGGTAGAGTTTCCGTTTTCATCCTTGGTGATGATGTTGGTACCGGTGACGTCCGCCGGCATCAGGTCAGGGGTAAACTGAATGCGGGAAAAGGGAAGATCAAATACACGGCTGAGCGTTCTGACCAGTCTTGTTTTACCGACACCGGGCACGCCCTCCAGCAGAATGTTCCCTCCTGCGATGAGCGCGATGATCGTGTCTCTCACGACCTCCTCCTGCCCGATCATATCCTTACGGGTCTCCTCGAATATGCGCGTGCACAGCGCACTGAACTGTTGGATGCTTTCTTCTGTAACCATTTTGATATTCCCTTTTTCGTAAATTAGCTTTTTGGTATGTTATTTGGCGATGTTGCCGAAATAGTCGCCGATGGCGTCCGTCTGTCCCTTGGACATATCCGTGTTGCCGTTCATGGCATCCTGCGCATCGGAGAGGCTGTTGCCGTATTCATTGCCGTAGTAGGTCTGACCGTCAATCACCTGATTGCTCGGTGCGGAGGAGCCGCCGGCACCGCCGCCTTCACCGGTACCGCCGTCCTCGGAGGGGTCGCCCGGATTATCCGACGGTTTCTTGTCGCTGTCGGAAGGCTTGGCTTGCGATTCGCCCGGTTCACCGGGTTGCGGATCGTCAGAATCATCCGGATCGGGCAGATCCTGCTCATCGATAGGCATGAAGACCGCATATACGATGAAGTCCTCGTGCACATCCGCGTCGGCACGGAATGCCGGCTCGAAGCCATCCGTCCAGCCGACGAAAACGTAGCCGTCATTCGCAATGGCCTGCACCGGACTGCCCGTCTGACCGGTTTTGATGGTCTGGTCGAGCGTCCCTGCGATTACGCCGCCGGTATCGTCCTTGACCTTATAGCTCACTGTGTAGGAAGCTGCCTCATCATTTTTTACTCCGCTGAAATATTGGATCAGGGATTCGTCTACCACGGCATTGGCTGTCACGGCAGTGGCGCTGAGTACACAGGTCGTGGCGCACAGAACGATCAGCGGGACAGAAACCGCCAGCTTGATCAGCGACGCGTTGACCGTCTTCAGGGCATGGATGGTGTCCTCTCTCTGGCGGCGCGCCATAAAGCTGTCGTCACCCTCCAGCTGCGCCATGGTCAGCACCCGCTCCTCCAGTCCGAGAGTATCCACGCGGGACGCCACCTGACGGATGGACTTTTTAAACCGTGTGAAATAGAAAAGCGGTGTCGTAGCGGCCCCCAGTGCAAAAAGCAGAGCACCCACCCAGAACATCTTGATCCCGAACACGAGGCAAACGAATGTATACAGAAAGTGCATTGCAAAGCCGACCGTAAGACCGCAGAGCGCAGCCTTAATCCACCCCTCCGTGGCGAGGCGGGTACGATATTGCGCCAGCAGCCTCTCGGCTTCCGATGTCTGCGTGCGTGCGTTTTCTTGTTTGCTCATAGGGACCTCCTGTCTAAATAACCGGTGCGGCGCTCCCCTTTCGGCGGGGAGACCTGCTTTCGGAATCTCTTATAAATATACATATATTATAATATAGCACTTCCGGACAAGGTTGTAAAGGATTATTTGTTGTATTTTTCGGTTGTTTTCATATTATTAACGGAAAAATGACCCTTTCTTTACAGGATATGACCAAAGCCATACCATGCCCCGCCGTCGTGCCCTGTACGGTGCGTGATTGGAGGGGATTGTCCCCGTGCCGGGCGGTCGCGGGCGGTTCCGGGCGTCGCCCTGCCCCGCAGAGCTCTCCCGACATAAAATGCAGGGCTGCACAATGGCAGCCCTGCGGGGAAAAATTTATTTCGACGATTTATGCTTGTGTCGTCGTATCGGTGGCTTCCGTGATGGTCGCCACACCGTTCGTCACGGTTACGGTATACGTCTTAAGGTTGTCGCCGGTCACCGTATAGACACCGGTGGTGGCGTCGTAAGTGCAAGCCGTAACGGAAACGGTCGTGCCGGTCGTCTCGCCGCCCTCCTCGGTGGCGATCGACAGGCTGAGGATCTTGTTTTCGGCGAAGATGATCTCAACGGAGCTCTTACCGTCACCGGTATAAACGGTTTCCTTTACGCCCCATTTCCAGATGACGTTTGCTTCGCAGTCTCCGTCCCAACCTTTGTTCAGGCTGTGACGCCAGTTCTGGGAGATTATCTTGGAGGCCTTCACCCGGATGGTCTGCGACTTGGTCCAGCCGCCGAACGCATACATACCGACCGTTGTGACGGAGGCAGGAATCTCCAGGGTGGAGACGGACGTGCATCCCCGGAATGCATAGGTATCGATCTTCTCCATCGTATCGGGGATCTTCACGGTACGGAGACTTACACAGCCATCGAAGGTGTGATCGTCAATGTATGTGCAGCCCGTCTCAAACTCCACCTCGGTCAGTGCAAGACAATCCTGGAACCAGCTGTCGCCGGTGGTGACCACCGTGGCAGGGATCTTCACAGAGGTCAGACCCGAACCGGAGAACGCGAGTTTTCCGATGCTGGTCACCGAAGCCGGGATGGTGATCGATGTCAGAGCCGTGCAGCCCTGGAATGTCGACGCGTCGATCTTGGTGACGGAATCACCCAGCTTCACGCTTGCGAGGCTCGTGCAATCCTGGAAAAGACTTGAGCCGAGCGTCAGCCCGTCCTCAGCCAGAGTCGTGGGCAGGGCGATCGCGGTCAGCCCGGTCCCGCGGAATGCGGCAAGACCGATGGTGGTAAGCTGTGCATTCGCTCCGAAGGTCACGTTCTTGAGTGCGGCGCATCCGTCAAAGGCGTACGTACCGATCGTTTGCACGGAAGCCGGGATGGCAATGGAGGTCAGAGCGGAACCAAGGAAGGCCTTGGAACCGATGGTCTCCAGCTTGGAGCCCGCCGCAAGGTTCACATCGGTCAGAGCCGTGCAACCCTCAAAGGTATTGTCACCGATGCCGGTCACCGATGCCGGGATGGTAACGCTGGTGAGTGCCGTGCAACCCTTGAATGCGCATCCGTTGATATACTGCACACCCTCTTCGAATACAACCGTCTTCAAGGACTTGCAGTCTCTGAAGGTGTTACCGTCATAGGTAAGATTCGTTGCCGATCTTGTGCACAGTCTCTCCAGCGTACCGGGGATCGTGATGCTCTCAAGGCCGGAGTCTACGAACACCCACACGCCCATCGCCTTGACGCTCGCCGGAATGGTGAAGCTCTTCAGCGCGGTGCAACCACGGAAAGCCTGGCTGTTCAGCACGGTCAGCTTGCCGAGGAAGGTGACAGAGGTCAGCTTGCTGCAGTTGTAGAAAGTATAGCAATCGTCATAAGGATCGTTGCTGTAAAGGGTCGTCACACCGGCGGGGAGCTCAATCTTTGTGAGTCCGCTGCCGGCGAAGACGCGCTTGCCCAGCGTCGTGAGCTCCGCACCCTCCTCAAACGTAACGGTTGAGAGCGAATCGCAGTCGGCGAACGCATAGGCACCGATCTCGGTAACGGACGCCGGGATGGTGATGGACTTCAGATTGGAGCCCTCAAACGCACTCTCACCGATCTTCTTGAGTGTAGAGGGGAGCGTGATCGACTCGATGCAGGAACCGAAGAAGGCCTCATCCGGGATCTCCTCCATCCCCTCCGGCAGCACCAGCGAGGTCATGTTCTTCAGCAGACCGTTCAGCGCGTACGCACCGAGCAGGCAATCCTCCGGCAGGGTCGCGGTGCCGGTGAGCAGACCGGGTGCCGCGATGATCGTGGAGGGGGCGTCGTCTGCACCGACCCGGAGCAGGAGCGTCTCGGTCTGGGTCACCTTGAAGGTCGTGAACGCGGTGTTCCCGTCTGCCACGGCGTACGTCGCGAGATTGCGGCAGCCGCCAAAGACATTAGCACCGATCTCCGTGCAGCCCTTCGGCACGGTGAAGGAAGTCAATCCCGCGTTGAGGAACGCATCGGCACCGATCGACGTTACCGTTTCGGGGAGCGCGATCGCGGTCAGTGCGGAGCACCCGCTGAAGGCGCTGTTACCGATGGTCGTGAGCTTATTCGCCGTCACGGATGCAAGCTTCTTGCAGCCGTTGAAAGCATAGTCGGGCAGTGCCGTCACCACGTCCGGCAACGCAACGGAGGTCAATGCGGCGCAGTTGCGGAAGACGCCTTTACCGAGCGTCAGTTTGACTGTATCTTCCGGTATCGTCAGCGTTGCGAGCTGCGAGCAGCCGTCGAATGCATATTGGTTGATTACAGAGGTTCTCGCGGGTACCGCAAACGCCGTCAGACCGCTGTTGAGGAACGCATATTGACCGATCTTCAGTTCCTCTGTGCCGCCGGCGGTAATGGTGACGCTTGTGAGCTTCGTGCAGCCGTCGAAAGCATACTCACCGATCTGGGCGATCGACGCCGGGAAGGTGATGGAGGTCAGCGCGGTGCAGTTGCGGAAGACCTTACCGCCGAGGAGCGCAAAGTCGCCCTTGAATTCGACCGTCTCCAGCTTCGTGCAGTCAAGGAACTGCTGTGCAACGCTGCCGATACTTGCTTTGGACTGTAACGTGCCGTAACCGAAATACGTCACGCCCTTCGGGATCGAAATGGACGTCAGCCCGCTGCCGCCGAAGCACTCGTTCCCCATGGCGGTCAGCTTGGATTCCTCACCGAAGGTGACGGTAGAAAGTGCCACGCAGCCGCGGAACGCCGTAGTCCCCAGCGTCGTAACGCTGTCCGGGATGGCAATCGTAGTGAGCGCCGAGCAGTCTCTGAAGGTATCCGTGTCGATCTTCGTAAGCTCTGTTACACCGTTCCCGAAGGTAACGGTCGCGAGGCTCGCGCAATTTTTGAACGCACTTGCTCCGATCGTTTTGATTGTGTCGGGCAGACTGATGCTCGTAAGTGCCGTGCAATTGAGGAAGGCTTCCTTACCGATGGTTACCAACGAATCGGGCATCCCGACGCTGGTGAGCGCGGTACAGTCGGCGAATGCAGAGGCATCGATGATCGTCACGCCGGCAGGCAGTGTGATGGACGTCAGCGCGGTGCACCCGCTGAAGACGGACCCCTTGATTGTCGTCAGTTTGCCGGGTAGCGTGATGGTCTCAAGCGACGTGCAGCCCTTGAAAACAGACGCGTTGATGGTCGTCGTGTTTTGCGGGAGTGTCACGGAGGTCAGCTTCACACAATTCGTGAACAGGTTCGCGGGAATTACCGTGAGCCCCCCCTCGAATACCGCCGTCGTCAGCTCCGGGTTGTCACTGAACGCATAGGTACCAAGCGTCGTGACCGTCGAGGGAATGGAGACCGACTTCAGCTTTTGATACCTGAATGCGTTACCGTTAATCTTCGTCAGAGAATATTTGCCGTCCGCCTTCTTCGCGAAGGTGACGCTTTCCAGCTTGCCGAAATCGCTCGCGCCCGGACCGGCGAACGCGTTCGTATCGATCGTCTTCACGCTCGAGGGGATGGTAACGGAAACCAGCCCTGTCTCTGCGAAAGCATACGTACCGATCGTGACGAGCCCCGACGGGAGCTCGACCGACGCCAGGCTGTAGCAATACCTGAACATCGAGTTCGGAATCACCGTCATGTTGGCAGGCAATGTCACATTCTTCAGATCATAGCACCCCTCAAAGATGCTTGTGCTCTTGGTTTGACTTGTCAGGCCGGCGGCGAACTGGTTGGCTTCTGTCTCGCTGTGCTCGAACACAACGGTTTCGAGCAGGATGCACCCCTTGAACGCATTGTTCCCGATAGTCTTGACGCTCGCGGGGATGATCAGCTTGGTCAGCGCGATCTGATTTTGGAAGGCATTTTCGCCGATTTCCGTAATGTTGTCACCCACGCGGAACTCTCCGACGAGCAGTCCGGCAACGTAACGGTAAGCGGTCTTAGTCTTGTTGTACAGGATCGGGTCGCCCTCAATTGCCGAGTAGTTGGCATTGTCGGGATCCACCGTAAAGCTGCGGATGGAGTAGCAGTTGGTGAGCGCACTGCCGAGGTTACCGACAGACTTCGAGAGCGTCACCGACGTCAGCGTCGTGCAGCCGCTGAACAGGTTACCGGCGAGGGTAAGGGTCTTGGTGCCCTCCAGCGTCGGGAACGTGAAGGAAGTGATCGCGGTTCTGGTAAATGCGTTCGCACCGATGTTGTTGACCTTGGAGTACGCTTTGCCGTCCGTCCCGGTGTAGGTGGCGAAGGTCACGCTCGTCAGTCCCTCACAACCGTTGAAGGCGCTGGAACCGATCTTCGTCACCGACGAAGGGATGACGATCGAGGTCAACGACTTGCAGCTATCAAACATGGAGCTGCCGATCTCCGTGGTACCCTCCGGGAGAGTAATGGCAGTGAGTTGGCCGCAGGAAGCAAAGACGCTGGTACCAAAGGCGGGCTGTGCCCCTTCGGCGAAGGTGACATCGGTCAGAGCCTTGTTGTATTGGAAGCATTGGTTACCGAGCTTACCCAGCCCGGCAGGGATGGCAACAGACGTTAAACCGTCCCACATGAAGGCTTGCGTCCCGACGGTGTACGGCGCGGCGGTATCGCCGGCAGGGAGCGCGATGCTCGTCAGATTGCTGCAATAGTAGAAGGCTTTGTCGCCGATGGCGGCAACCTTTCCTTCATCCTTGAGAATCGTTCCGGGAGCGAACGTCACGGAGACGAGGTTCTTCCCGTAATAGAAAGCATTCTTACCGATGCGCGTCAGCGTCGAGGGGAATACGATCGTGGTAATGGGGTGATTGTATTCATATTCAGTGACCGAACCCGAATAATTGTACTTCTTCTCCGTTCCCGCAAACGCAAAGTCGCCGAGGACCGTCAGTCTCTCCGGCAGCTCCAGCGTTGTCAGGCTGGCGCAGCCGTAGAAAGGAGCGTCCTTATAGGTTTTCGCGTCTTCGATGACGAGCGGTACCACCGGCTCGCCCTCCGCGGGCGCAACGAACGTCAGCTTCTTCAGATTCGTGCAACCGCTGAAGGCACTGTTTCCGATACTGGTCACGGTGCTTGGGATAGAAATCTCCTCCAGCGTCGAGCAGCTGCGGAACAGCCCCTTTGCGATGGTCGTCAGCCCCTTCGGGAGAGACACCTTCGTGAGCGTGGCGGCACCGTAGAATGCGTTTTCTTCAATGGTGAATTCCACCCCGTCGGCAATGTCGTCGAACGCAATGGACGTCACCTTTTGGTTGGCGAAGAATGCCCAGGCGTTTACCTTGGTCACCGTACCGGGCGTGACCACGTCGGTCGCCCCTGCTTTCCGCTGCGGTGCATACAGCAGCGTGACTGCAACATATGTGGTGACCTCGTTGTTTTCCGCGTCGATGGTGGTCTTTTCCGCTTTCTGATAAAGGACGTTGTCGATCGTGCCGTAATACCGGTTGGAATCCGGAATCGTCAGCGTCTCCAGCGCCGCGCAGCCGAAGAAGACGGAGCAGGCGCCCTTGTCCCCGATGGTATCCTGCGTCGCCTCCGTGGTCAGTTCAATGGTCTCCAGCGTGGAGGGCAAAGCGATGGCGGTCAGGCTACGGCAACCCCGGAAAGCGGATTCGCCGATCCTGGTGAGCCCTTCGGGCAGGGTCAGGGTCTGCATATTGTAGCAGTTCTGGAATGCGGATGCACCGATGGTCGTCAGGCGGACGGGCAGTTCTGCCGCTGTCAGCTCCTTGCACTGATAGAAGGCTCTTTCGCCGATCTCCAGTGCGACCTCGCCGCCGCCCGTAAAGGTGACGGTCGTGAGCTTGTTACAGCCCTCGAATGCACTCTTACCGATGGTTTTCACATTCTTGCCGATGGTGATACCGGTCAGCTCGGTACGCCCCTGGAAGACAGCGGCGCCGATCTCGACAACGGTCTCCGGCAAGTCATAGTCACCGGCACGCTCCACGGGGTAGAACACGAGCTTCGTCACCGCTTTATCAAAGAGGATACCGTCTCTGGAGGTGAAGCTCGGATTCGTATCCGTTACATAGATGTTCTGGAGTTGCTTGCCGAACACGCCGGCGATGTCAAAGAACGGGGTGTTGTCGCTGAGCGTAACGTCGGTCACATAAGACTCGCGCTTATCGTCCGCCGTCACAAACGCGTCCACCGCGAAGTCGACCGTCGCATTGCCCGCCTCATCGGAGATACCGGCAGTATTGACGATGACTTTTGTCAGCTTGCTTGTGCCTGCGAAAGCGTTGGCCTCGAGCTTGACGAGACGCCACGGCAGTGTAATATGGGTCAGCCCGGAGCACTTGTTGAACGCCCCCTTGCGGATGGTCAGGGGCTGCCCCTTGTCTTCGATCTCGACCGTCTTCAGTCTGTAGTTGCCATCGAAAGCGTTCTTTCCGATGGTCTCCACACTACCGTCGATCGTGACCTTCGTCAGCGAGCGGCAGGTAGCAAACGCGCCGTCGCCGATGGTGACGACACCGAAGGGGATCCGGAATTCGCCCTCCATGCCCTGCGGGCAGAAGATCAGCTTGCTGCCGTCGGCGGAGCAAAGAACCTTTTTGCCGTCTTCACCCTTCGCGGAGTACCGGCCGCCTTCCCCGACGATGTTGATGGAAGTCAGTCTCATGCAATCATTGACGGTCTTGGCAGTGAAGCTCGTCACGCGGGAGGGGATGGTGATCTCGATGAGCTGACTGCAGGAGTCGATGGCGGTATCCACCATTTCGAGCGCAGCGTCCGCGGCGCCGTCCGGCGTTTCAAGGAACCGGATGTACTTGATATAGTAGCTGTTGAATGCGTTGGCGGCGACATACGTGACCGTATGGGGGATTTGCACCTCAGATACGCGGGCGCCCTTGAACGCGCCGCTGGGGATATAGGTGGTGCCCTCCTCGATCTTCAGGACGCCCGTCTTGGCATACGGGCAGCACTTGATCTTGCTTTCGCCGAATTCAGTGATGTAAAGGACGCCGTCCACGGAGTGGTATTTCGGCTCGATTGCGCCTTCCACCTCGTAGATGTTGATGGCGGCGAGCTCCGAGCACCCGACAAAGCTGGAGGTCGAGCTGTTCACACCGTCATCGCCGATGTTGATGATCTCGATGGTATTCGGGATGTTGATGGTCACCAGCGTGCTGCAGGACTTGAACCCGCCGGGCGCGATTTCGGTGACCGGCTTGCCGTTGTACCTGGTGGGGATGGTAACCTCGGTCAGACCGGCAATCCCCAGGGGGCCCGCGGAGACCGAATAAGATTCACCGCCGTTCACGGGCGTGAACGCCAGCACCTCAACATAATGTGCATACAGCGTCACATGATCCTTGGTGCTTCTCCAGATATCGAGCGCTTCGCCGTTCTGGTCGAAGTATCTGATACCGGCGCCGTTGGGCTCGGAATACCAGCCGAAGAATGCCTTCGTGGGATCCGTGCAGGTCGGCGTGGCGATATTTTCCCGCTTGCAATAGGCAAGGACAACGCTGTCATTATCGATCGTACCGTCACTGCCGGAATCCAGGCTGACGGTGGTCTTCTTCTCTGTCCAACCGGCGTAGAGAATGCTGTCGACGCCCTCGAACTTGGTTCCGTCAGCGTATTCGTTACGCGCCTCGGCGTTGTACGGCGTTCTGTACCAGCCGGAGAGGATATAGCCCTCACGGGTGGTGGTGGGCAGCGTGACGCTGTCGCCCTTCGCGTAATAGAGAGGCGATACGGCGACGCCGCCGCGGACGTCCAGGATTACCTCGAACACCTCTACGGTCGTGGAAGCGCTTGCAGGGCGCTTGTTCTGGGCATCCACATAGGTAACGGTGAGCGTGACCTCCCCTTTTCCGGTGAAGGTGATCGGCCAGGAGGTAGCGGTTGCAGGGACCTCGATCTCCTCCGTCGAATCGCCGATTGTGATGATGTACTTCGCCGCGTTCAGAACCGGCGACCAGTAGAGATATCCGTCACGATAGGTCACCTCGCTGACGGAAGAATAATTGATTCTGACCGCCGCGGATGCGGGCGAATGTGCCTGTGCGTCCCGCGCGAGAGCCTGCACGGAAACCGCATAATTGTCGGTGCCGTCCTTGACGAATTCCCGCAGTTCAAGAGCCGCCTCCGCCGTGTCGTAGGTCACGCCGTTGATGGTGACCCGATAGCCGGCAGCGCCAGTTACCGCATTCCAGACCAGCTTGTCGTCGGAGAGTTTCACGCCGTCCGGGCACTTGAGGGTCGTCTTGGTAAAGGTCACCGCTTCCGCCGGTGCAACATAGAACCCGGCACAGGTCGGCGTCACCTTGACGTAAAAGTCGCCCGCATCCAGATCGGCGATGCTGTAGTAGGTACCGCTCGTCACCTCATAGCTTCTGTAGGAAGTGCCGTCTCTCGAAATGCTGACGATGTACCCCGTTGCGTTTTCGACCGGATTCCAGCGGATTGCGGTGCCGTCCGTGGTAATGTCCGACACGGCGTCAAGGCCCAGGAAGTAAGTGAATTGACTGCCGATGGAGTCAAGATACCCCTCCGCCTTCGCCGTCACGACGAACGTGATGCCGCTTGCGGGCATCTCGCAGTCGGTGAAGTCGAACGTCAGATTGTTGCCGTTATTGTAGTTGGCGTGTGTATGGCTGGCGCTGCCGCATCTCGCCGTGATGAAATAATACTGCGCATTCGCCACTCTGTCAAAGAGCAGGAGCGTCTTGCCGCCCGCCGAGACGACGCGCAGATTGGAGACGCGCTCCAGCGCCTTATTGCGGTAGTACGCCGTTGCGCTCTTACCGTTTGCGGCGGTCACGGTAACCGTGTACTCGCCCGCCGGCTTCACAGAGAAGTCAAACGCCTGGCTCGTGGCAGTCGCCTGGGTATTGAGCACCTCATCGCTGCCGCACTTGACAAGCACGTTATAGTAGGGCACATTTGTACCGACGGAGTTCCAGTAAACTCCCTTGGCGTCGACGGAAACCATCAGCGTGTCGTTCTGCTCGTACCGTGCGTAGAGAGTCACGTCCTGCGTCAGCTTCTGCCCGTCATACCTGACGGTCAGCTTGCTCGCATCGTCGGAATCGCTCATCCACCAGCCCGCGAACACCATGCCCTCTTTTTCAGGGGGCGTAGGCAGGTTGTAGAGGATACCGCCGACCGTTTCCGCGGGCTTCTGGTCGCCGCCGCCGATGAGGGTCGCCTTGTACTCGGTGTGCCCCTTGACCATAAAGCGGGCATAGACCGTCGTATCCGTCGTGATACGGGTGGTGTTGAACGAAAAGGCGGTGGTATAGTTCTTATCGGTGTACCAGCCGATGAAGACGTAGCCGTCCTTGGCGGGATCCTGCGGCTTGGTCGCAAGCTCGCCGTTGAGCACCGTCTGGGGAGCGGTTTCGCTACCGCCGTCCGCATCGAACGTTACCGCAAACTGCTTGCGCTGCAGCATACGGTAGGTGCCGCCCTTGTAGGTAAGAGTGAGGACGTCGTTATCGATTTTGGCGGAGGCATCCTTGATGTCCCCATCCTTGAACGTCAACGTCAGAGTACCGTTCTCATAGGTGAAGGTGCCGGATTGAACACCGTCCATCCCGGAGAACAGGAACTTGTTACCGGTAATGGTGAAGTGGTACTCAATGCCTCCTTCCAGCATGAAGTACTCGTTATCGATTCCATAGTCTGTCTTCGTCTGATTGCCAGGCGTGTTGTCAGGATTGTTTTTATCCTTGTCGCATGACACCAGGAGGAACAGCGAAATGCAAAGTGCGATCAGCAAAACGACGCTGACCAGACTCCTTTTGAAGTGACTCATGGTTTCCCTCCTATATAAAATATAATATATTATCGCACTATTTCCCCCAAATTGCAAGATATTTTACAAAGAAATTCAAATTTATACAAATAGCCGCAAATCGGCGAATCTCACGGCATCAATTTGGTACGATTGGCGAAAAATTGCCCGTTACTTCCCGTTTTGCTTTTGTTCCGACGGCAGGCTGACCGGCCGGCACCGGAAAATCCGCTGTGCACCTCACACCGGCGCACATTTACCGTGCCCGTCAAGGGGTCCTTCCCCGTTCCCGTCATCCCCGTCTCAGCCACCGCCCCGCCGAATTGCCGGCTCCGCCGCCTCGCCGCGAGCGGCACCGCGCCCGTCTGTCGACCGCAATCACCGCGCCCCCGGGACCCGCCGGGTCCGTCATGCGCCGGGCATGGGAGAGCGCTCTGCAAGATGTATTTTTATTACAATGCGTGAATAAATATCCGTTCTTCTGGAATAGCTTTCATAAGACCGTCGACGGTTCGCTTTTTCCGGGCGGCGGCAAGTTGCGCACCGGAAACTTGCAGATTTGTCCTGCCTCCCCACATAATACCGTCACCCGTTGTCAACAGCCGCATCGAAAGGCTTTGGCGATGAGCGACAGCCTTCTGCGACGACAGGCAACGAGCGTCGTCCGGTAAAATTCTGTTGCGGGAGTGCGCGGCAGTTTTCCCCGGGGAGCGGTGCCGATATTGGCATATATATAATAAAATGGATAATTCCCGTCCGGACCGTTCGTTTCCGCCGCAGGCGCCATGCCGGGCGACGACGGTTTTTCGGTGTCTCCGGCAACAATTCCGGCGGTTTTTTCGGAAAATCCCGGTCAGGCGATGCGGCTCATCCCTCCGCCATTCACCACGTCCGGCAATGCGGGGGGGGATTGCTCCCGCACGCCCTCGCCGCGTCCGGACCGGACGGCACTGTCGGGGGGCGACACTCCCGGGGTGGCATCCTCCGGTGCAAGTCAAAATGCAATGTCCGGCATATTTACTTGCTTTTGCGGGTTGATTTTATCCACCGGAAAACAGTCAGTACTTTACACTTATCCCGTAAAAAGGCAACCGCGCCGCATATTCTGCGGCGCGGTTTTGTGCATAAAATAATCGTTATCCGCCGGTCACAGGGGTCAGCCGTCGCGACAGCCGCGGTCATCTCTCGGCGGCAGCTCCGTGCCCCGTTGCGCCCGGTGGCGCCGCGCTACCGGCTTGCGGTGCGGCGGCTTTCACGGCAGCCCGGCGACAATGTGCGCCGCGGCGCTAGCGCCCCTCGCGGGTATCCCCCGCCTCCGGCGTGGATAACGCCCGATAATAACAGAGTGTCTCCCGTACAACGCCCAGCTGCGCCGCAAAGATGTCCTCCCGGTGGTGGAACGTGAACCCCGCCTTTTCGAGCACGCGGCGGGAGCCGACGTTGCTCGGAAAAATGCCCCCCCAGAGCCCTCGCAGTCCGAGGTCGCGCTCGGCGTGGGCGATGAGCGCCCCGAGCGCCTCGGTGGCAAATCCCCAGCCCCAGTACGTCTTTCCGATCCAGTAGCCGACCTCGGCGTCCCCCGGCTGTTTGCACTCGCTCCCCTCAAGCGACAGAATGAGCGCGCAGGAGCCGATGATCTCCCCGCTCCCGCGGTTCACGATCGCGTACGTCTCGGGCTGAGAGAGCACGTCGCGGATGACGGCGCGGCTGACCTCCGCGCTCCCGTGCGGGGGGAACCCTGCCCCGCGTCCGATCTCCGGCACGCGGCAGAGCGTGTACAGCCGCTCGGCGTCCTCCTCGCGCCACGGGCGCAGGAGCAGTCTTTTCGTTTTGATCTCCATATCGGGGCGGTGCCCGGAAAACCGGGCGCCGCGTGATTCACCTCCCACCGGTGCGGGGCGTGTCGCCCCCCTGTTTTCCCCATTATAGCACAGGGCGCCCCCGACGAAAAGATGTTACGGAAAATTCACTTGATAATTTTGCGCGCGCGTGTTACAATGGAGTGTACTTTGCCGGGAGCGTGGCTTCCGGTATTTGATTGTCAGGCGGGTGCGCGCCCGCAGGAAAGAGGTCGTTTATGAAATACGATGTTGTCATTGTCGGTGCCGGACCCGCCGGTATCTTCACCGCCATCGAGCTCTTGCGTCAGGGCTCTCACCAGTCCATCCTCATCGTCGAAAAGGGACAGCCGATCGAAAAGCGCCGCTGCCCCAAGAGCAAGACGAAGGAGTGCGTGAACTGCAAGCCCTACTGCCATATCACCACCGGTTTCTCCGGTGCCGGCGCCTTCTCGGACGGTAAGCTTTCGCTCTCCCCCGAGGTCGGCGGAGACCTGCCCTCACTCATCGGGGAGGATCTCGCCGTCGAGCTCATCGACTACGCCGACAGGATTTATCTCGAGTTCGGCGCGGACGAGCACGTCGAGGGCGTCTCCGACCCCGATAAGGTCAAGGAGATCCGTAAGCGCGCCATCCACGCGGGGCTGAAGCTCGTGGACTGCCCCATCCGCCACCTCGGCACCGAAAAGGCGCAGGACATCTACCTCGCGATCGAGCACTATCTGCAGGATAACGGCGTGGACATGATGTTCGGCTACGAGTGCGACGATCTGCTCCTGACCGGCAACGTCTGCCGCGGGGTCGTCGTCACGAACGGCAAGGACACGCGTGAGATCGAGGCGGGCGCGACCATCATCGCGACCGGGCGCCGCGGCGCCGACTGGCTCGAGAAGCTGTGCGCCGAATACGACGTCGCGCACCAGCCCGGCACCGTAGACATCGGTGTGCGCGTCGAGGTGCGCAACGAGGTCATGGAGGAGATCAACCGCGTACTTTATGAGTCCAAGCTCATCGGTTACCCCCGCCCCTTCAAGAACAAGGTGCGTACCTTCTGCCAGAACCCCGGCGGCTTCGTCAGCCAGGAGAACTACGACAACAACCTCGCCGTCGTCAACGGCCACTCCTATAAGGACATCAAGAGCGGGAACACCAATGTGTCGATCCTCTGCTCCCACAACTTCTCCTATCCTTTCAACCAGCCGATCGCCTATGCCCAGAAGGTCGGCGAGCTGACCAATATGCTCGGCGCCGGTCACATCCTCGTCCAGCGCTTCGGCGATATCCTGGACGGTAAGCGCACCTGGCCGAAGGAGCTCTCGCAGTCGAACGTCCGCCCCACCCTGCCGGACGCCGTCGCCGGTGACATCACCGCCGCGATGCCCTACCGCGCCATGACCAATATCATCAACTTCATCCAGTCGGTGGATATCGTCGTCCCCGGCTTCGCCTCCACGGAGACGCTGCTCTACTCCCCCGAGCTCAAGTTCTACTCCAACCGCGTCAAGATGGACGCCAATCTGGAGACCAACGTCCGCGGGCTCCACTGCCTCGGTGACTCGTCCGGGTGGACGCGCGGCCTCATGATGGCATCCGTCATGGGCGTGCTCATGGGCAGAAAGCTCCGTGAAAAAGAGCTCGCCGCCAAGGCATGACGATGCGGACGATCGCCAGCTTCTCGGTCGACCATGACTTCATCGTCCCCGGTATGTACACCTCGCGGGTGGACGGCGACGTCGTGACCTACGACCTCCGCACCCGTCGCCCCAACGCGGGCGACTATATGTCGAACCTCACGATGCACTCGGTCGAGCACATCCTCGCGACGCTCCTGCGCAACAGCCCGCACGGTGACGAGATCGTCTATTTCGGCCCGATGGGCTGCCGCACCGGCTTCTATCTGCTCGTGCGCGACACCCTGTCGCCGGAGGACGTCTACCGCCTGCTCGTCGAAACGCTCCGCGGGGTCCCGCACGTCACGGAGATGTTCGGCGCGCAGCGCAAGATGTGCGGCAACTACCGGGGGCTCTCCCTCGACGCCGCCAAAAAGGAATGTGCCGCATACCTCGACGCATTGCTCGCGCGCGGCGCGCACTTTGACTATCCCAAAGGAGAAGAAACGCTATGACCGGTCTCATCGGTGCCATACCGGAGGAAATCACCCTCCTCGTCGCGGCGCTCACGGATGCCGTCACCGAGACGCATCTCGGCATGACCTTCTACCGTGGGGTACTTGCGGGAGAACCCGTCGTCATCACCCGCGCCGGGGTCGGTAAGGTCAACGCCGCCCTCGCGGCGGGCGCCATGACGCTCCTCTATCACCCCGACCGGCTCATCAATACCGGCGTCGCGGGTGCCCTCGCCGGGGACCTCAGGCAGGGCGACGTCGTCGTCGCGACCTCGCTCGTGGAATACGATATGGACACCACCCCCTTCGGAGAGCCCCGCGGACTGCTCCAGATCCGGGGGCAGGAGCTCGTCGAGCTCCCCGCAGACGGGGAAACGGTCGCGGCACTGACCCGCGCCGCCGGGACGTGCGGCGAAACGCCGCGCACCGGCATGATCGCGACGGGCGACCGCTTCGTCGCCGGGGCGGATGCCAAGGCGGCAATCCTCTCGTATTTCCCCGCCCTCGCCTGTGAGATGGAGGGGGCGGCAATCGCCCACGCGGCGTATGCCGCGGGCGTACCCGTGGCGGTCCTGCGCGTCATTTCCGACAGCGCGGACGGCTCGGCACAGCTGGATTACCCCACCTTTGCGGCGATCGCGGCAGAGAAATGCCAGCACATCGTATGCGCCTACCTCGCCGCCCTGCACGGATAAGTGCCGGGAGCGCGCCATTGAATAGCGCAAGCCATTCATCCGCGTGCGGAGCGCGCCACGCAGTGCAGCCCGTGGCTATGCGTACGAGCGCGCCGCGCGACGCAGATTATCCATAAGAGAGACGGGGAGGAGCCGGTTTGATAGGCTCCTCCCCGTTTTTATTCGTCATCTTCCCGATGGGGTGCGTCGAACGGGCAGGCGGGGAAACGCTTCCGCACCGCCTCCGTTTCCCGCCGTGCGGGATAGGCGCCGTCGAGCCGCCGGTAGAACGCGGCACCGTGCCCCGCCACCCACAGATGCGTGAGCTCATGCGCGAGCACCAGGTCGAGACATTCGGGCGGATACCAGGCGAGCGTCAGGTTCAGGCGGATGGCGCCCGTCGCGGGCGTGCAGCTCCCCCAGCGGGAGCGCATGAGCCGTATGCTGACGCGGCTCGCGGCTTTGCCGACCGCCGCCGTGAGGGCCGGCAGCCGTTCCTCCACCCGCGCGGAGAGCGCCCGCGCATAGTAGCGCAGGAGCAGTGTCCGGCGCGCTTCGTAGTCTGCCCCCTCGCCGCCCGGGAGCCGGAGGAGTAGTCTGTCCGTTTCCCGCCTTGCGGTCGGGCGCCCGGGGTGGTTTTCGAAAGCGAGCGTCAGCGCTTCGCCGAAAAGATACACGCGCTCCCCTGCGGTCAGCGTGAGCCGCTCCGTCCCCTGCCCGCGCGCCGCGGCGACGTGGGCGCGTATCCAGTCTGCCCGATCGTTCAGCAGCCGCTCGATGGCGCTGTCGGGGGTGCCGCGCGGCGCCGTTATGACCACCTCGCCGCCCGGGTACACGCGCAGATAGGTGTGTTTAATTTTCTTCCGCACCACGCGGACGTTCCCGTTCGGTTCCGTCTCCCTCGCCCCCTCGCTGCCGTGCGGCACTAGCCGCTGCATCTGCTCTGCGGCATACACCGCTCTATACTCCTATTGTAGCACAGGCGCCCTGCGCACGCAATGATACAAAATGATATAGCGTTATTCATTTTTTGCGCTTGCGCCGGGCGCCTGTCTATGGTACAATGTACCCGAAAAAACAAAACAGAGGAACACCATGAAATTCAAAGCAGTAATTTTTGACCTGGACGGCACGCTCCTCAATACCATTGAGGACCTTAAAAACGCCACCAACTACGCCCTCACCTCCTTCGGCTACCCCGCCCGCACGACGGAAGAAATGAAGCACTTTGTCGGCAGAGGCGTGCGCTATATGATGGCGCAGGCGCTCCCCGGAGGGGAGACCAACCCGCAGTTTGAGGAGATCTTCGACTGCTTCCGCCCCTATTATGAGGCGCACTGCCAGGATCTCACCGCCCCCTATCCGGGGATCGGCGAGCTGCTCTCGCGGCTCCGCCTGGCGGGCTGTAAGACCGCCGTCGTCACCAACAAGCTGCAATCCGCCGCGGATGAGCTCATCCATGACCTGTTCCCGGACATCCCGCTCGTCGTCGGAGACAGCCCCGCTGTCAGACGTAAGCCCGCGCCCGACGGCGTTTGGCTCGCGCTCGAAAAGCTCGGTGTCGACCGTGCGGACGCCGCCTATGTCGGCGACAGCAACATTGACTATGAGACGGCGAAGAACGCCGCTCTCCCCTGTCTCTCCGTCCTTTGGGGCTTCCGCACCCGCGAGGAGCTCGTCGCCTGCGGCGCCGATACCTTCTTTGAGACACCGGAAGCGCTCGCCGATTACCTCCTCGCCTGACCCGGCAACCGAATCATAAAAATGCCCGGCGGCTCGACTTCGAGCCGCCGGGTCTGTTCATTGCACGATTAGTCTCGCGCAAACAAATTATTTTCCCTCTCCCGTATCGTCATTGTCCGGAATATACGCAAGAATGTCCTCCGGACGACAATCAAGAATTCTGCAAAGGTCATTTAGCGTCACTGTCGTAATCGCCTGATTGTGCTTCAACCGATTGATAAGCCCTCGGCTAACACCGTGATATGTGATAAGCCGGTAGGTACTGATCCCGCGCTTACGCATGGTTTCATAAAGAGGCGTGTAGACAATCATGTGGCGTCACTCCGAATATTAATTTGGCATTTTCATTATAAACTATGCCCAACTATTGAAAAATTCCTTATAACTTGACAATTGCCAATATAATGAGTATAATTTATATGCTCAACATATCGACCATTATTTGGAGTGCAGTATCATGTCAGTCAAAAAACTCATTATCTCCTTGTTAACCGTTCTTCTTCTCGTCTCTGTTTTTTGTCCCTGCCTCATGTCCTGTTCATCGCATCGGGGTTCCGTCACCTACATCACCATGCCCCGGGAATACCACGGCGACGACACACTCCGTGACGCCGACGCCCCCGAATATTACGTCGGCAACCGGTCCACCATGGTCTTCCACCGTCCGGACTGTAACCGTGTCCCCCTGATGAGCGTCTCCAACCATATCGCGCTCTGGGACCCCCGGGACGACATCGTCGCCAAAGGATACACCCCCTGCGGCACCTGCCGCCCCTGACCGAAAACAACCGCCGTAGTTGACAGCGCAAATAGGTAACAGGAAACCACCGAGGGCGGTTTCCTGTCATGCTGTTTCCTTTAAGATTACAAGATTAAAAAGCACCGCCCGGGGGGCGGTGCTTTTGCGTCATCATGCCGTTACTCGAAGGAGATCACCAATCGTTTACCCATTCCGGTAGCCAGCGCCTGCAGGGTGGCGACGGTCGGGCTGGTGGTGCCGCTCTCAATGCGGCTGATGTTGGATTGCCGGACGCCGGACCTTTGAGACAGCTCCTTTTGCGTCAGGTGCTGGCTGGTGCGTGCCGCGATGAGAGCGCGCTTCAGCTCAAACTCGGAGCGCATCCCCTCATATTCCTCGCGGAATTCCGGGTCGTTCATCTGCTTTTCTCTGTACTTCTGCAAATCACTCATGAGAAAACCTCCTCTCATAGTCCGCTTTGTATTTTTTCGCCCTGTCCAACTCGTTCTTCGGCGTAGCCTGGGTCTTCTTGATAAAACCGTTCGTCAACACTATTTTATTTTGAACGACGAAGAAATAAAAAATCCGGGAAATGTCACCGGCGAATTTGATGCGTAGTTCAAAGATGCCGTCGCACAGATATTCGGAGTGTGGCTCGGTCAACCGGTTGCCGAATTCCTCCAGCAGCTCCAGACTGCGGACGGCTTTCGCGCGCATCTTTGCGTTCAGGCTGTCCAGAAAATCCTCTACCGGTCTCTCACCGTTCTCCCGCTCATAAAAGGTAATGTCAAACACGTTGCACTTCCCCCGTCTCACCCACAGTGTATTCCAAAAAAGGAATATTGTCAAGCGGTTTTTTCGAATTTTTTTAATTTTTCTTGTTACGCGGCGAGCTCCTCCGGTGCCGGGCATATTAGAAAAAGGACGCCGTGTAGCGTCCTTTTTGTGTGTCGTTACTTCCCGAACTCCACGAGCTCGGTGCCGGGGTTCTGTTCGAGGAACCAGCCGATCATATATTCGCTCTGGAACAGGACAAAGTTGTTGCCCCGCACGTCCTGCACCCACTTGTTGTCGAAGAACTTGATGTTCTTCGGGTCGGCGGGGGCGACGATGCGCCGGATGGCACGGTAGGGCTGAGGGGTCGAGAGGTATTCGACGTTGTATTCGCTTTTCATGCGGAATTTCAGCACATCGAATTGCAGGGTGCCGACGACGCCGACCGTCACGCGCTCCATGGACGCGCCCGGCTCGAAGAACATCTGGATGGCGCCCTCCTGCGCGATCTGCGTCATGCCCTTGGCAAACTGCTTGCGCTTCATGCTGTCGAGCTGTTCCACCATCATGAAGATCTCGGGCGCAAAGGTCGGGATGCCCTCAAAGCGCACCTTGTGCGCGGGCGAGCAGATGGTGTCGCCGATCGAATAAATACCCGGGTCGAACACGCCGATGATATCCCCGGCGTAAGCGGTATCGATGACCGCGCGCTCCTGCGCCATCATCTGCTGCGGCTGGGAGAGCTTCAGGGTCTTGCCGCCCTGGACGTGGTAATATTCCTCCCCGCGGTCGAACTTACCCGACACGATGCGCATAAAGGCAATGCGGTCGCGGTGCGCGCGGTTCATGTTCGCCTGAATTTTGAAGACAAATGCGGAGAAGCCCTCGTCAAACGGATCGACGATGCCCTCCTCGCAGGCACGCGGCAGGGGCGAGGTCGTCAGGCGGAGAAACTCCTTGAGGAACAGCTCCACACCGAAATTGTTGAGGGCAGAGCCGAAGAACACGGGCGACAGCCGCCCCTCATGCACCGCCTGGAGGTCGAAGTCGAAGCAGGCGCCGTCGAGCAGCTCCACCTGATCGCGCAGGTCCCGCTGCTGGTACTCATCCATGAGGTCGCCGAGCGACGAGAGGTTGTCGAGCGAGCACTCGATCGCCTGCAAACGGCGCGAGCCCGCGTGCGCCTCTCCGAATGCGTAGACCGCTTTTCTCTCCCGATCGTACACACCGCGGAAACTGTTGCCGCACCCGATCGGCCAGTTCATCGGGTAGGTCCCGATGCCGAACTCCTTTTCGAGCTCGTCGAGCAGGTCAAAGGGGTCGCGGCTCTCGCGGTCCATCTTGTTGATGAACGTGAAGATCGGGATATGCCGCATGGCGCAGACCTTGAAAAGCTTGCGCGTCTGCGGCTCGATGCCCTTCGCCGCGTCGATGACCATGACGGCGCTGTCCGCCGCCATGAGCGTGCGGTAGGTATCCTCCGAGAAATCCTGGTGCCCGGGTGTATCCAGAATATTGATGCAGTACCCGTCGTATTCAAACTGCATGACGGACGAGGTGACCGAGATCCCTCTCTGCTTTTCGAGCTCCATCCAGTCGGAGACGGCGTGGCGGTCGCTCGCCTTGCCCTTGACGGTACCGGCGGATTGGATGGCGCCGCCGTAGAGCAGCAGCTTCTCCGTCAGTGTGGTTTTCCCGGCGTCCGGGTGCGAAATGATGGCGAACGTGCGCCGCCGTCTGATTTCTTCTTGGGTCGTCATAGTCTGTCCTTTACCGAAACCGACCCGGGGCGTTATCCCCGGGTACGAAGAATTTGTAAGAGTTTTTCAAAGTCCGCGGTCAGCGGCACCTCGAAGTGCATCGGCTCCCCCGTGCGCGGATGCAGGAAGGAGAGCTCCTTGGCGATGAGCGCCTGCCCGTGCAGATACGCCGCGTGCGCCTTTTCGAAGGCGGTGTGCCCGCCGCCGTACAGCGTGTCACCGAGGAGCGGATGCCCGAGCGACGCCATGTGGACGCGGATCTGGTGCGTCCTGCCCGTTTCGAGCCGTAGCTCAAGATAACTGACGTTCCCGAAATCCTCGAGCACCCGATAGTGTGTGACCGCCTCGCGCGCCGTATGCACGCCGTCACGGATGACCGCCATCTTCTTGCGGTCCTTCGGGTGCCGCCCGATGGGTGCGTCCACCGTCCCCGCAGGCTCGCGGAAGCCGCCGGTGGCGAGCGCGTGATACACCCGACGGATGCCGTGGTGCGCCATCTGCGCGGTCAATCCCGCGTGGGCAAGATCGTTTTTGGCGACGACGAGCAGACCCGCCGTGTCCTTATCGATGCGGTGCACAATCCCGGGGCGCTCCACGCCCCCCACGCCGGAGAGCTCGCCGCGGCAGTGATAGAGCAGTGCGTTGACCAGCGTCCCGTCCGGGTTGCCGGGGGCGGGGTGTACCACCATGCCGACCGGCTTGTTGATGACCAGCAGGTCATCGTCCTCGTAGACGATATCCAGGGGGATCTCCTGCGCGACCGCCTCGGGCGGCGCCGGTTCGGGCTCCTCCCACACGATCTCCGCGCCGGGCGTCAGCCGCGCGTTTTTGGCGGCGGGTCTCCCCCCGACGAGGATCGCCCCCTCCCCGCACAGGCGCGCGACGGCGGTGCGGGACAGCTCGGTGTGCGCGGCAAGGTACGCGTCGAGGCGCTCCCCCTCACCGTCAGCCCCGACTGTCAGTATCATTGCCGGTGTCCTCTGTATCCCCCTCACGGGAGACCTTTTTCTGTTCTTTGCTCTGCTTTTCCTCGCGGATGATGTCCACCACCAGCGCGACGAGCAGAATAGCGGCGCCGACGCATACAAAGCTGTCCGCCACATTGAAGATGGGGAAATCCATGAACGCCGTCTCAAGGAAGTCCACGACCTCCCCGAGGAATACGCGGTCGATCATGTTCCCGATGCCGCCCCCGATGACGAAGGCGAGCCCGATGTCGATCCACCGGTGCCCCTGTTTTTTCCCGAACAGGTAGAGCGAAAAAGCTACGATCCCGATGACGGACATCAGCATGAACACCCATCGGTGGTCGTCGAGCATCCCCCACGCCGCACCGTCGTTGGTGATATAGGTGAAGTTCAGGATGTGCGGGATCACAACCACGCCGGCAGGCTTGGTTGCGACGATGACGCGTTTCGACACCTGGTCGCAGACGATTACGCCGAGCACGACCAGGAGGTAATACCACCGTGCGCGGAAGCCGCGGGGGACGGAAACATGGAAAAATTCCTTCAGCGCCGCTTTTGCGCGCGTCCATTTCTCTTTCATTCGGACCCCCTTATATTTTCAGTGCCGGCAGCAGACCGTTCAGGAGCGTCAGGAGCAGCATGGTGATGAAGAACGGTACGTCCAGGGGCGACTCGTCCAGCGCCTTAATCTTGCTGCAAAGTGCACGGACCGGCAGGATGACGGGCTCCGTCACGGCATAAAGAAACACCATAAGGCGGTTTTCGTCATCGGCGATGAACCATGAGAGGATCGCCCGCAGGAACATCGCCGTCTCGAGGAACCCGAGCAGCAGCTGCACCGTCCGCGCGATCACATAAAGAACCGCCTGCATTTCAGTTGCTCTTGGAGGGATCGCTCACATCGACATTGCGCGGGGAGATGATATAGGTGCAGGCGGAGCCCTTCTGGATCTGCCCGCCGCCGGAATAGGCGACCCCGGTCAGGAAGTCGAGGATGCGGCGCGTCACGTCGGGCGCCGTCGCCTCCAGGTTGAGAAACACCGTGCAGCCGGAGAGCAGATAGTCGGCGATGGTCGTCACTTCCTCAAAGGTCTCGGGGCGCACGAGCTTCAGCTCGAGGTTGGCGCCCTCGCGCCCGTCAAGCGTCAAGCCGTTCCCGGTCGGGGCGGCAGGCGCCGCCGTCGTCACCGGCTCGGTCGGCGTCACGTCCTCATAGTAGCCGTCACCGTCGTAAGTCTCCATATCCGACTTCCGTCCAAACGAAAAAATGCCCATTTCTGTTACTCCTTTTTGCGTCTTACGCGTTTTTATTCATGTTCCCAGAACGCCCGCCCGATGCGCACCATACCGGCGCCCTCGGCGATAGCGATCCGGTAAGATCTGCTCATGCCCATGGAGAGGATCGGGTCCTCCCCGAGCCACCCTGCGGCGGAAAACCGCCGAAAAAGCTCCCGTGTCGTTTCGAAGCACCGCGCCGTCTCGGCGTCTCCTGCCCCGGCGGGGCCCATCGTCATTACCCCCGTGAGCCGGATGTGCGGGTAGGCGGCGATCGCCGCCGCCAGCTCCCCGGCGTCCTCGGGCAGCACGCCGCCTTTGGCAGCCTCACGCCCGCTGTTGATCTCAAGCAGACACGCGACCTTGTCCACCCCGGCGAGGGCGGCGCGTTTGTCGATCTCGGCGGCGAGCCGCACGCTGTCGAGCGACTGGATGAGGTCGGTCCTGCCGATTACGGTCCTGACCTTGTTGGTCTGGAGCGTCCCGATGAGGTGAAAAAGCGGCGTATATCCCGCCGCCCCGGCGAGCGCCCGGCGGGCGAGGAAGCGGTCGGTGCGGTTCTCCCCCACCTCCCGGATCAGCCCCGAAGCGAGCAGCTCCGTGACCTCCTCGTCGGTGCCGCCCTTTGTCACGGCGACGACCCGCGGTACAGCCACGCCGGATGCGGCGGCGAGCGCCGCCACCTCGGAGAGGATCCTCTCTGCGTTACGGCGCACATACGATACATCCGTCATGAAAAAGTTCCTCCGGCGCGCGTAATTTGATATAAAACAGTATATCATAAGAGTGCGCGCTTTTCAACACCTATTTTCTCGCCGCCTCCCCGCTCCTCCGTGCGCAAGGATTGACAATATTACTGAAATTATTGCAATTTCGTCAATCTTTTTGTGAATTCTTTCTTCATCCATCTTTTTTTGCTATGCTGAAAGCGGACGAGGTGACAAGCATCGTACGGCACAGCATAGGCAGTTCGTCACATTTGCAAAAAGCAAGGAGAGTTCACATGAAATTACTGCGCGCCGCCCTGTGCCTCGGCATTGCGGCGGTTCTGATCCTCGCCTGCCTTTCCTGCGGCGGGGAGCCGGAAGAACCGGGCACCACGCCGACACCGGGCAGCTCTGACAAGACGGAGCCCACGCCGGAGCCGACCCCCGATGAACCCACGCCCGATCCGGAACCCGAACCGGAGCCGGAGCCCACACCGAAACCGGAGCCTATCGTGAAACAAGACAAATTAACCTCTGATTTTTACATCGCCTCCTATGAGGGCGACAACGAGCTTGACAACTTCCTGAAGGTCGGTGCCGCCGGAGAAACCGCGCTGACAAAATACATTGTCGCGTGGCTGAGCGGTCAACCCACCGCGTCGACGGACAGCGACCCGGAGAGCGACGGTATCGGCTTTGCCTGCAGCACGATTACCGCGAAGAACGCCGACGGCGAAGCGCTGTTCGGGCGCAATCTCGACTGGGCAGAGTCCGGCGGGATGATTCTGGTCAACAAGCCGACGGACGGCGGGGACTACTGCTCGATCTCCACCATCAACACCACCATTGTTGCGGCGTGCGGACTCAGATTCTACTCCATGTCACTGGAAAACCAACTAAAAGCGGCTCTTTACTTCCCGCTCGACGGCATGAACGAAAAAGGCTTTACAATCGCTGTCAACATGATTAAGGACAGCAGCGTCTCGGCACATCAGACGGCGCCCGGCAAAACCCCCATCAACTTCACCTCCGCCATCCGACTGTTGCTGAACCGCGCCGCCACCGTTGATGAAGCGATTGCCCTCCTCGGCAACTACAGTATGTCAATCCCCGGCGGCGGACAGCTCTTCCATTTTGCCATGACCGACCGGACCGGAAAGAGCGTTGTGGTGGAGTATATCAACGGACAGATGTATGTAACGGACACCCCGGCTGTCACGAACTTCTACCTCACGCCGAACGATGTCAGCGGCACAAACAAATACGGTATCGGCACCAACCAGTCGATGGAGCGCTATCAGACCCTCCTGACAAAACTGGAGGCTGCCGAGAACGAAAACGGAGAGGCCATCCTTGATGCGGAGGGCGTCCGCGAAGCGCTTTCTTCCGTCGCCAAATCCAACTTCAATGTTCCCGGCTCCTCCACCGAGTGGAGCGTCGTCTTCAACCTGATGACCGGCGAGGTCATTTATTATCGCCGCGAGAATTGGTCGCAGTCGTATGTTTACCGGGTCCCGAATACTCCCGCCGCATCCTCGGCGGAATCATAATTCCGCACCCCACCTTTCTGCGGGGGAGCGCCTCACTCATGCGGGGCGCTCCCCCGCGGCTTTTATCACCCCGCAGGCGCCCCCGGCCGACCGCCGGCATGGGCAATGAAGCGAATATTTGCGGGGAGGACACTTTTTGTAAAAAGCGCCCTCCCCGCACCCCTCCCCTAAAAACTGTCAGGAGTTTTTGTCGCTCACGCCGGCAATACCGTTCTTTCTCATCGGAGAAACGATGCTTTCATTGCCCGTTTCCCCAAAACGATACACCGGCTCCACCCGATGCCCCTGTACGCTCCGACCCTGTAGGGGCGACCATCGGTCGCCCGTCTCTCCTTGTCAAAAGGACAACAAACGGCAAACCGAAAATTCCTGTGGCGAAACGCGGGCGACCACTGGTCGCCCCTACAATAAAAACCGCAAAAGCGGTAAAACATATTGTGCGCCAGCTATTGCTCAACTTGTGTTACCGAGGCAAGTGTGAGGAGATGCAGAAGCCCTGGCAAACGTTGCGCCAGCTATTGCTTAACTTGTGTTGCCGAGACAAGCGTGAGGAGATGCAGAACCCCCGTGCACGTTGCTGTAGGCGTACTTGGTACGGTAGGCAACGTGCACGGGGGTAAAGCGCCCGTCGTTTCTTAAAGAAAAGGCAACCGACGATGCTGTACATTGTATTTTGTACAACAAAATCGGTTGCCTATCACGCCCTTATTGGGCGCTTGATCTGCGCTTCTCACACTTGTCTCGAAGTCCTTTGGGGTAATGGTTTTTCGCTACCCCTCCGACCACCTTGATGCCGCCCAGCGGCGCTCCCGCCACCGTCACGACCGCCCACCCGTCCGCGAGCTCACACGGGAACGTCTCCCCGCGCAGGTATGCCCCGAGCCTCGGGTCACCGGGCAAAAAATCGATCTTCCGCGCAAAATATGCCCCATACGCCGAGAAGAAAAAGTGCTCCGGGCACAGGCGCCCCTTTTCCACCGTCCCCGCATTGACCCCGCGCGCATAAGTGATCTCCCGCGGCGTCGGCACATCCACGGGGAGCAATGAAATGCCGCCCTTGAAGTTCACCGGCTCCGGCAAACTTGCTCCGTCAATGCCCGCACCGACGAGAAATGCCTCAAAAGCCGTTTTCTCCTCCCTTGTGAGCGGCATAACGTCCGCCCCGCCGGGGGCGTTTTTCTTTCCTCTACGCTCTCCCCGCACGGGCGCCGCCACCGGGGCATCCTCCCGCCGCCGGAAACGGCACATGAACTGCCCCTCTCCCGGGGCTGTATGCGGATAGGCGCGGCGGGAGAGGCGCCCGACCTCCCGCCCGATGTCGGAGTTCTCGGGTACGACCCCGGGTACCGTCATCCGCAGGACCGCAGGCGGCACCTCCTCCAAAACATAATCCGGGCGCGCGCGCAGGAACCACAGCACGTTCTCCTCGTTCTCCTCCCTGGAGAATGTGCAGGTCGAATACACCAGCCGCCCGCCGGGGCGCACCGTATCCGCCCCGGCAGAGAGGATCTCCCGCTGCCTCGCGGCGCACATGGTCACGTTTTCCGGGCTCCACTCCGAGACGGCGATTGGCTCACGCCGGAACATCCCCTCCCCGGAGCAGGGCGCGTCGATCACGACGGCATCGAAAAAGCCCGGGTAGGTCGCGGCGAGCATCGGCGCGTCCGTCCGCGTCACCACCGCCGTGCGGACACCCATACGCTCAAGATTCCCGGCGAGTGTCACGCAACGATTCGGTACATACTCATTGGAGACGAGCAGCCCCGCATCGCCGATCCGGTTCGCGATCTGCGTGGACTTACCCCCGGGGGCGGCGCACAGGTCGAGCACCCGCTCGCCGGGCAGAATTCCGGCGCACAGCACCGGCAGCATCGCGGAGGGCTCCTGCATATAGTAGGCGCCCGCGTGGTGGAGAGGGTCCCCCCCGACCGGCTCCGTGTCCTGACGATAGAGGGCGTCCGGTGCAAACGGTGCGGGGGTCACCGCTCCGCCGAGCAGCTCCCCGAGCCGCTCTGCCGTCATCTTCCCTCCGGTATGGAGCGCCCGCGCGGGGCGTTCGTCATACGCCGCGAGGAACGCCGGGTAGTCTCCCCCGAGCAGGGCGCGCATCCGTGCGAGAAATACCTCCGGTAACATACGTCCACCCCCGTTTTCTTTACTTCTTCACCATCTTACCATCGCCCCCGAAAAAAGTAAAGATTTTTTTGGTTTCCCCTTGACACAGTGGCCGCGGGTGCGTATAATAGAGCCGTAAACAGTTGAACGGTTGCTCAACTGTTCAAAAATTCAACCGTTCGGAGGTACCATGGAAACGCAAGCACCGCTCTGTACGGAGCAGCATCATCATGACACGCTCCTCGCTTCCCTGCGCGCGTCCGCCCCGGAGGATGGCTTCCTCCTGTCCATCGCCGACTTTTTCAAGGTGTTCGGTGATGTGACGCGTGTGCGCCTGCTCATGGCGCTCGACCGCGCCGACCTCTGCGTCTGCGACCTCGCCGACCTGCTCGGCATGACCAAATCCGCGGTCTCCCACCAGCTCTCTGCCCTGCGCGCCGCCCATCTCGTAACCTTCCGGCGCGAGGGCAAAAACGTCCGCTACTCGCTCGCCGACGATCATGTGCGCAAGATTATTGAATGTGCGGCAGAGCACCTAGCGGAGGACGACTGACCACCGCATCCGAAATTTGATTTTTATAATGTAAAGAGAGGTATACATCATGACTTACAAATTCACCGTATCCGGACTGGACTGCCCCAACTGCGCCAAGAAGCTCACCGCCATCATGGAGAGTAAGGAAGATTTCGACAGCGTGAAGCTCAACTTCCTGACGGAGGACCTCACGGTCACGACAGCGCTCGACGAGGATGACGCACTGGAGCTCGCCCGCGCCTGCGGTAAGGAATTCAGCAAGAAGGTCTCGATCGACCGGAAGTGATGCCATGAAAAAGCTGTGGAAAGATAAAGACCTGTGCCGGATCCTGCTCGGCGGGCTCCTGCTCATTGCAGGTTTCATCGTGAAGATTGCCACAAAGAACAATGAAGCCGTAGCAAAATACGCGGTGCCGATCGTGTTCGCCGTCGCCCTGCTCGTGACGGGGCTGGAGGTGTTCTGGGAAGCCATCCGCGGCATCTTCAAGGGTCAGCTGCTCGATGAGACCTTCCTCATGTCGATCGCATCCGTCGGCGCTTTCATCATCGGCGAGTACGCCGAGGCGCCCGCCGTCATGCTGTTTTACCTCGTCGGCGAGTACTTCGAGCATCGCGCCGTGCGCCGCTCGCGTGCGTCCATCAAGACGCTCATGGAGATCAACCCTGACCGCGCGCTCGTCTCCCGTGACGGGGAGGAAATGGAGATCGACGCTACCGACGTAAAGATCGGTGAGACCGTCGTCCTGCGCCCCGGCTCCCGCGTGCCGGTCGACTGCACCGTTGTGAGCGGCAGTGCGGATGTCAACACCGCTGCCCTGACCGGTGAGAGTCTGCCCGTCGCCGCACACGCCGGCACGACCCTGCAGAGCGGCGTCATCGTCATGGACGGCGTGCTGTATGCCAAGGCGGACCGCACGTCCGAGACTTCCGCCGCCGCACGCGTGCTGAACCTCGTGCAGGAGGCATCCGACCGCAAGAGCCGCCAGGAGAATTTCATCACCGGCTTTGCCCGCGTCTATACCCCGATCGTCGTCGGGCTCGCCGTCCTTGTGGCACTCCTGCCTCCCCTCTTTATCTGCCTCGGCAGAGGCGGCTTTGACGGCGCCGTCGTGCGGGAATGGGTGTACCGCGCACTGATGTTCCTCGTTGTCTCCTGCCCCTGCGCCCTCGTCATCTCGGTGCCGCTCGCCTTCTTCGGCGGGATCGGCGGTGCCGCCGGACAGGGGATCCTGTTCAAGGGCGGTTGCTCGTTTGATTCGCTCGCCGCGGCGAAGATTGCCGTGTTCGACAAGACCGGGACCCTCACAAAGGGTGCCTTCTCGGTGACGGACGTCCGCCCCGCGGGGCAGGTAACGAGAGATGAGTTCCTCACGCTCGTCTCCTCCGCGGAAGCACACTCCACCCACCCGATTGCCCTCGCGCTCCGTGCCGAGGCGCCGGACGCTCCCATGGCAGAGGATGTCAGGGAGGTGCCCGGAAAAGGTCTCCTCGCCGTCGTCGGCGGGCGTGAAATCGCCGTCGGTAACCTCGCCCTCATGGCAGACATCGGCGCCACCGTCCCCGAGGGGGAGGAGGGCATCTTCGCCGCCCGTGACGGCGCCTACATCGGTGCCGTCTCCATCGCGGATACGCTCCGCCAGGGCACTGTCCCCGCCCTCTCCGAGCTCCGCCACCTCGGCATCCGCAAGACGGTCATGCTGACCGGCGATGCGGAAGCTCCGGCAAAAGCGATTGCCGCCGCCGCGGGGATCGACACCGTGAAAGCCAGGCTCCTCCCGGAGGAAAAATACACCGCACTGGAAGCCCTGATGCAGGAGAGCAACGAGAAGGTCATGTATGTCGGTGACGGCATCAATGATGCCCCCGTTCTCGCCCGCGCCGACGTCGGCATCGCCATGGGCGGTATCGGATCGGATGCCGCGATCGAAGCGGCGGATGTCATCCTCACGACCGATGCCCCGGAGAAGATCCCGCTCGCGCGCCGCATTGCCAAGAAGACGCTGCGCATCGCAAAGGAAAATATCGTGTTCGCCCTGTTTGTCAAGATTGCGGTCATGGTGCTCGCCGCCACCGGTGTACTCTCCATGTTTGCAGGCGGTATGTGGGTCGCCGTATTTGCCGACGTCGGCGTCGCCCTCCTCGCGATCCTCAACTCGCTCCGCACCGTCCTCTATCCTCCGAAACCCTCCACCGTACCGAACGCGAAGGCGGCAAAGACACAGGCATAACATTCCCCCGCACTTATCGCACACAGTGCGTCGCTATCCCCGCGACCCGGCAGGGCTCTCCTGCCGGGTCTTGCTTTTCGCGACAAACTATGTTATATTGTCTTTGTCTGTCTATATTCCGCGCGGAAGCGCGCGGTGCTTCCAAATTACGCATGAGGTACGATTATGAAACATTTACGGTTTCTGCCGTTGCTCCTGCTCCTCGCGCTGCTCCCTCTCCTCGCCTTCACCGGATGCGGGGAGGAGACGGCTCCGCACGAGCATCGATACGGTGACTGGTATACCGTCACGCCCCCGACCCATACGGAGACCGGGGTCGAAGCGCGCAACTGCACCAGCTGTGAAGCAAAAGAGACGCGCTCCGTCGCCGCGACGGGGCACACGTTCTCCGAAGAATGGGACTATGATGCCGATGTGCATTTTCACTCCTGCTCCTGCGGGGCTACCGACGGGGAGGCGCCGCACGACCCCGATGAAAACGGCGTCTGCCGCACCTGCCAGGTGGATAGCACCCGCCTTGTTTACACCAAAAAGAACGGTGTCATCACAATGGGCACCTACCCGCAGTCCCGCGTGACGGACGAGGAGCTGCTCGAGGCACTCACTGCCGCAGCAGGGATGCTCCCCACCGCCGCCGGCGCCGGGGAATGGACGCCGTACGGCGACTGCACGGCGAACGGGCAGACGGGCGACTTCATGTGGTACCGCGACCTGTCGCTGGACGGCGCCGCCTATCGCGCCGTCTACTTCACCGCCTATCGCCCCCTGTCGTCGGATCTGCCTGCCGACGGTATCTACTCGGAGCAGGATGATAACGGTTATGCCAAAGGGATGGTGTACTTCTTCCGTTATGACCCCATCCGTTGGCGCATCCTCTCCCGCAGCGGGGGCAAGGTGCTGCTCCTCGCCGACCTGGTGCTGGACGCCGTGCCCTACCAGGACCGGGTGCAGGAGGTGTCCCTGCCGAACCCCTATCATCAAGAGGGCGATACCGGCACGCCGGAAGACCTGCTCTTTACCGTGACGGACGCGAACGGCGCCCCGTCCGGGACGAACGCCAACAGCTACGCCTACAGCCGTGTGCGCCGGTTCCTCATCGAGGAGTTCCTGCGTACCGCCTTCACGCCAGACGAGGCGGCGCTCCTGAACGCCGTAACGGTCGGTGAGGGGGAAAAGGACCGCTCCACCGTCGCGAGCATCGGGGACCGTGTATTTCTCTTGAGTGCACAGGATATCCTGACCTTGTGCGCCACCGCCGATATGCAGTTCCGCCGCGGGTCGGATTATGCCGCCTGCCGCGGTCTGCGCCTTCTGCACGACAACAACCGTTTTGCGGGCGGTGCCTACTGGTTCCTGCGGACACCGAAGAAGTACGCTCTCCCCTTTGCGCCGTCCGATAAGGCGAACAGCGAGCTCACGGCATCCGTCGGCATGATCTCCGCCGCCGGCGACCGCAAGTTTGACCTCGCCTATTTCACGAGCCGCGTGGATTATGCGTTCGTCGGCACCTGCCCCGCCCTCTGGCTGACGCTCGCCGAGGCAGACTGACCCCGGGGGTCCGCTGTGCGGGATCGCGTCGCCCCATTCCCTCTCCGTCCGCGCCGTACGGCGCCCCTCCGTACCACCACCACACCGTAACCCGACCGGCGGTGCCACCGCCGGTCGTCCCTCGCTCCCTGAAAGGAGGCTCCTATGTCCAAACCCCTTGTCGCCATTGTCGGCAGACCGAATGTCGGCAAATCCACCCTTTTCAACAAGATCATCGGTCAGCGCCTGTCCATCGTTGAGGACACGCCCGGTGTCACGCGCGACCGCATCTACGGCGAGACCGAATGGTGCGGGCGCCCGTTCTGTCTCATCGACACCGGCGGGATCGAGCCCAAGACCGACGACATCATCCTGAAGCAGATGCGCACCCAGGCGCAGATCGCCATCGACACGGCAGACGTCATTATTTTCGTCTGTGACGTGCGCGCCGGGCTGACCGCCGACGACCGCGAGATTGCCGTCATGCTCTCAAAGAGCGGAAAGCCCATCATCCCCTGCGTCAACAAGATCGACCGCACGGGCGACCTGCCCTTTGAATACTACGAGTTCTATGAGCTCGGGCTCAAGGAAGATCCCGTCCCGCTCTCCTCCCTGCACGGCTCCGGTACGGGCGACCTGCTCGACCGCGTCGTCTCCTACTTCCCGGAGGAGGAAGCACCCGCGGAGGACGACGACATCATCCGCGTCGCCGTCATCGGTAAGCCGAACGCAGGGAAATCCTCTATCATCAACCGCATCCTCGGCGCCGACCGTCTCATCGTCTCGAACATCCCCGGCACGACGCGGGACGCCGTCGATACCGTCGTTGAAAACGAATACGGCAGGTTCTGCTTCATCGATACCGCGGGCATCCGCCGCTCCTCGAAGATCGACGACAAGATCGAGAAATACTCTGTCCTGCGCGCCCACATGGCGGTAGAGCGCGCCGACGTCTGCCTCATCATGGTGGACGCCGCGGCGGGCATCTCCGAGCAGGACGAGCACATCGCGGGCATCGCCCACGAGGCGGGCAAGGCGTCCATCATCTGCATGAACAAGTGGGATGCCGTCGAAAAGGATTCGACGACGACGAACGCCGTGACGCGCCGCGTGCGTGACGCGCTCTCCTACATGACCTATGCCCCGATCCAGTTCGTCTCGGCGATGACGGGGCAGCGGGTCGGTACGCTCTTTGAGCTCATCAACCAGGTGTACGCCGAGTCGCGCAAGCGCGTCTCCACCGGGATGCTCAACGACCTCCTTGCCGACGCCGTCGCGCGCAACCAGGTGCCCTCCGACAAGGGCAAGCGCCTGAAGCTCTACTATATGACCGAGAGCCAGGTGGCGCCGCCGACCTTCGTCGTGTTCTGCAACAGCGCGGAGCTGTTCCATTTCTCATACCAGCGGTATCTCGAAAACTGCATCCGCGAGGCATTCGGCTTCCGCGGCACACCGATCAAGCTCGTCATCCGCCAGAAGGGCGATAAGGAAGACTGACTATGTTTATCGATATCGTAAAAATCTATGCAAAAGCGGGCGACGGCGGCAACGGTGCCATCGCCTTCCACCGTGAAAAATACGTCCCGAACGGCGGCCCCGACGGCGGGGACGGCGGCAGAGGGGGCAACATCATCTTCCGCGTGGACGAGGGGGCAAACACCCTGCTTGCCTTCCGCTACAAGCGCAAGTTCGTCGCCGAGAACGGCGAGGACGGCAAAGGGCGCAAGTTCCACGGGAAATCCGGAGAGGACACCGTGATCCTCGTCCCCCCGGGGACGCTCATCAAGGACCCGGAGAGCGGCAAGATCATCTTCGATATGTCGCGTGACCGCGAGTTCATCGCCTGCCGCGGCGGGCGCGGCGGCTGGGGCAACCGCCATTTTGCGACCCCGACGCGCCAGATCCCCCGGTTCGCCAAATCCGGCACCAAGGGGGAGGAAAAAGAGCTTCAGCTGGAGCTGAAAATGCTCGCGGACGTCGGGCTGCTCGGCTTCCCGAACGTCGGGAAATCCTCTCTGCTCGCGCGCGTCAGCGCGGCAAAACCGAAAATTGCCGACTACCACTTCACGACCCTCTCCCCGAACCTCGGAGTCGTCGCCCTCGGCGGCGAGGGGCGCGGCTTTGTCATGGCGGACATTCCGGGCCTGATCGAGGGTGCCTCCGACGGCGCGGGGCTCGGGCACGCATTCCTGCGCCATGTGGATCGCTGCCGCCTCCTGCTCCACGTCGTGGACATCTCGGCGAGCGAGGGGCGTGACCCCGCGGAGGATATGCGCATCATCGACCGCGAGCTCGCGCGCTACAGTGAGGCGCTCGCCTCCCGTCCGCAGATTGCCGTCGCGAACAAGAGCGACCTCGCCGACCCGGACAGTGAAGCCGTACGTCGCTTCAAGGCATACTGTGAGGAGCTCGGGCGCCCCCTCTACTTCATTTCCGCCGCGACGGGTGACGGCGTGCGTGAACTCATGGAATACGTCGCCAAAACGCTCGAAACCCTCCCCCCGATGACCGAATACGAGGCAGAGATCTCCCCCGAGGAGGAGGCGCTCGCCGGGGTCGGCTGCGGCATCGAGACGACGGTGCGCCGCGAGAACCGCACCTATTTTGTCGAGGGGAAATGGATCGAGAACTTCATGGGGCAGATCAACTTCGACGATTATGAATCCCTGCGCTTTTTCCAGCGCGTGCTGGACAAGAACGGCGTCTTCGCCCTTTTGCGCGAGAAGGGCATTGAAGACGGCGATACCGTCAACATCTACGACTTCGAGTTTGAGTATGTGCAGTAACCGCGCAGCAAAACACAAGCCAAAAAGCAAGGCGGCGCCCGGAAAACCGGGCGCCGCCCCGTTTTTATCCTTACCGTTCCCCCGGGCGTGTCCCCGGTGCCGCCCCCCTTGTCTCCCCGCCACCCGCCGCCGCTATCTCCCCCGCCGCGGCATTATCTTTCTCCCCGCCGTGTGTTTTCTTTCCCCACGGCGTGTTGCCCACACTCCGGGGTACGCCGCCGGCAGTGCACCGCTTCCCCCGGCTTTCGAGCTGTCTCCGCACCCCCGTCGCTCCCTGCCGGTGTCTCCCTACGCGGCGGGAAAATCGGCGCGCCCCCTTTACAAAACGCCGTAAATGTGTTATATTATTACCTACGATAGTATGCGCATGACCGTGCGCGGAAATGGGGGATCCCACATGAAATGCCCTGCCTGCGGCAACCGTGACAGCCGCGTGCTCGACAGCCGCCCGGTGGAAGACGACGCCAGCATCAAGCGGCGGCGTGAATGTACCGCCTGCGGTAAGCGATTCACCACCTATGAGATGATTGAAACGGTGCCGATCTTCGTCATCAAGAAGGACGGCTCGCGTGAGCCGTTCGACCGGCATAAACTCCAGAACGGGCTCATGAAGGCGTGTCAGAAACGCCCCGTGGATGTCAATGCGCTCTGTACCGAGATCGAAAACGAGCTGGTCAACTCCCTTGCGAGCGAGGTGACCTCCGTGCGCCTCGGTGAAATGGTCATGGATCACCTCAAGACCCTCGATGAGGTCTCCTATGTCCGCTTCGCCTCCGTGTATCGCGAGTTCCGCGATCTGGAGAGCTTTCTCGATGAACTCAACGCCCTCGTCAAAGGAAAGAAGAAACACAAATGATGCACAGTATGACCGCGTTCGGCCGCGGGATGCATACGGCGGGTGACATGACCTTCACGGTCGAGATGCGCGCCGTCAACGGCAGATACCTGGACGTCTCCTGCCGGATGCCCCGCTCGCTGCTCCCGCTGGAGGAGCGGGTCAAGTCCTATATCCAGTCCTCCGTCACCACGCGCGGTAAAGTGGACGTCAACGTCACCCTCGCCCGGGAGGGCGTCTCCGATAAGACGGTGACGCTCGACACGGCGTATGCCGACGCGTATATGGCGGCGCTCCGCGCCCTGCGTGACCGTTATGCGCTCCCCGACGATATCACCGTCATGTCGGTGGCGAAATCGCCCGACATCTTCACCTATACCCAGACCGAGCTCGATGCGGACGCCACATGGGAGGCTCTGCGCCCCGCGCTCGCGGCGGCGGGTGAGGCGTTCTCGCGTATGCGCCGCGCCGAGGGGGAGAAGATACAGCGCGACCTGTACGCGAAGCTGGACAGCGTCGCTGCGTGGGTCGGGGAGGTCGAGAGCCTTTCCTGTGCAGACACCGTCGGCTACCGCGACCGGCTCGAGGCGCGGCTGCGTGCCATCTTCGCCGACCAGAAGGTGACGATGGACGAAAACCGCCTGCTCACCGAGTGTGCCCTGTTCGCCGACCGCATCGCCGTCGATGAGGAGATCACGCGCCTGCGCGCCCACATCAGCGCCTTCCACGAGATCGCGGAAGAACCGGTGCCTGCCGGCAAAAAGCTGGACTTCCTCATGCAGGAGATGAACCGGGAGACCAACACGATCGGCTCCAAGTGCTCCGACGCCGCGATTGCCCGCATCGTCGTGAACATCAAAAACGAGCTGGAAAAGATCCGCGAACAAGTGCAGAACATTGAGTAAGGAGACAGGATGAAACTCATCAATATCGGTTTCGGCAACCTCGTCGCGGCAGAGCGCGTCGTCGCCATCACCTCCCCGGACAGCGCGCCGATCAAGCGCCTGGTGCAGGACGCCAAGGAGGAGGGGCGCGTCATTGACGCCTCCTGCGGGAGACGCACCCGCGCCGTACTCATCATGGATTCCGACCATGTGATCCTCTCCGCCATCCAGACCGAAACGCTCTGGAACCGGCTGGATCAGGAGGTCGGCAATGAGGAGGACGAGGAGGAAGACGAGGACGAGGAGGGATCCTGACCCGCCCCGCCGCATCGCCGTACCAACGTATAAAACCGTTTACAATGCCACCCATTTTACGGGACAGAAGGAGATACAATCATGTTACACCCGACCGCAGACGAACTCACCCACGGGAAATTCAACCGCTATGAACTGGTCATCGGGATCGCCAAGAGCGCCCGCCTCGTGACCGACGAATATGTACGGCAGCGCAATGAGGCGCAGAAAGCCATCGACGAGCACCGCGAGGGCGGACAGACGCTCGCACAGATGATCTCGCCCGAATACCGCGACCAGAAGGCGGTCAAGATCGCCGTCCGCCGCCTTGCCGACGGGACCTACCGCATGGTGCGGCACAGCGAGCAGTAAAGCCCGCCGTGGCGCGCGCCGTCAGCGTCCGCGTACTGGACGCCCCGTTTCATATTGACCACCCCTTTGACTACCTGCTGCCGGACTATCTGCCGGAGCTCGCCCGCGGCACCATTGTTTCCGTGCCGTTCGGGCGCGGCGACCGCCCGGTCTTCGGCGTAGTGATGGGGGAGGCGACCCCGCAGAGCGGCGTCGCCGTCAAGCCCGTGCTGTCCGCCCTCGACCCGGCGTATGCCCTCGACGGTGAGATGCTCGGGCTATGCCTCTTTTTATCCGACTACTATCTCTGCTCGCTCGGGGACGCGGTGCGGTGCGTACTTCCCCCCGCCGTCTTTTCCTCGCTCGGGCAGAATATCTACCGCGTGCCCTACTGCTCGCCGGTGCTCTCCCCGGACGCGCTCCGCGACCTGCTCGCGGGGAAAGCCCTGCGCTCCGAGGCGCATAAACGGATCCTCTCCTACCTTGCCGAAAACGGCACCGTAGAGAGGAGCGACCTCTGCCGCGACCTCTCGGTCACACCGGCACAGATTTCTGCCCTTATCGCAAAGGGCTATGTGGCGCAGGAGGAGCGTGAGACCTTCCGCAACCCGTACGCCGACCTCGCGCGCGAGCGCGACCGACGGGAAATCCACCTCTCCCGCGCGCAGACGCGCGCGTTCGAAGCCCTCGCGGCGTTGCAGGATACCGGAGAAGCGAAAGCGGCGCTGCTCCACGGCGTGACGGGGAGCGGCAAGACGCAGATCATGCTGAAGCTCCTCGATCGCACGCTCGCCGCCGGCAGGACCGCCATCGTCATGGTGCCCGAAATTGCCCTGACGCCACAGACCGTCCGCATCTTCTGCTCCCGGTACGGAGAGCGCGTCGCCGTCATTCATTCCTCCCTCTCGGCGGGCGAACGCTTTGACGCGTGGCGCCGGATCCGCCGCGGCGAGGTCGATCTCGTCATCGGCACCCGCAGTGCCGTCTTCGCCCCGCTTGCGAACATCGGGCTCATCGTCGTGGACGAGGAGCACGAGCACACCTATAAATCCGAGCAGGACCCCAAGTACCACGCCACCCGCGTCTGCGCCTACCGCGCCGGCGTACACCACGCCCTGGTCGTCCTCGCCTCGGCGACCCCCTCCTTTGAGAGCTACTATGCCGCCACTCACGGACGTTACACGCTGGTGCCCCTGACCGAGCGCTTCGGCGGTGCCAGGCTGCCGGAGGCGGAGATCGTCGATATGCGGCGGGAGCTCCGCGCAGGGAACGTCTCGCCACTGAGCCACACGCTCTACGACGCGCTCGCGGCGGTCAAGGAGCGCGGCGAGCAGGCGATCCTGTTTCTCAACCGCCGCGGCTATCACGCCTCGCTCCAGTGCCGGAACTGCGGCACGGTGCTGAACTGCCCGCACTGCTCGGTGGCGCTCACCCTGCATACCAACCCGGCGCCGCATCTGCTCTGTCACCTCTGCGGCTACCGCGCCGCCCCGCCGAAGACCTGCCCCGCCTGTCGGGACGGCAGGCTCACCTACGTCGGCTACGGGACGGAAAAAGTCGAGAGCGAGGTGGAGGGGCACGAGAGCCATCTTTCGGTGCTCCGCATGGACGCGGATACCGCGACGGGCAAGCAGGTCTATGACCGTATGCTCGACAGCTTCCGCCGCGGAGAAAAAGATGTGCTGCTCGGTACGCAGATGGTGACGAAGGGGCATGACTTCCCCCGTGTCACGCTCGTCGGCGTCATCCTCGCCGACACCGGGCTCTATGCCAACGACTTCCGCGCCTCCGAGCGCACGTTCTCCCTGCTCACGCAGGTCATCGGCAGAGCCGGGCGGGCAAACGCCCCCGGGCGGGCGATCATCCAGACCTTCTCCCCGACAAATGACGTCATCCGCCTCGCACAGGCGCAGGATTACGTTGCCTTTTACGAGTCGGAGATCAAGCTGCGTGAGCAGCTGTGCTTCCCGCCGTTCTGCGACCTCGTGCAGCTGACGCTCACCTCGCGGGACGAGGGGCGCCTCTCGGAGGCGATCGGCAAGTGTGCAGACCTCGCGAAGTCGCTCGCTGGTGAAAAATACGCCGATACGCCGCTGACGCTGTTCGGCCCCCTGGAGGCGCAGGTCTACCGCGCCGCGGAGCAGTACCGGATGCGCCTCGTCCTCAAATGCCGTTGGAACACGCGCTCCCGTGCGTACGTCCGGGAGCTGTTGCTGTTTGCATCGACTCTCCGCGGCGTCTCTGCCGCGGTGGATATCAACCCCCTGCACGCGTGACCGACCGCTTTTCCGCGTAACTTCCCGCATCCCGTATGTGACCGACCTATTCCGAAAGGAGACCATCATCATTATGGCATACCTGAAAATCGTTCTGGAGGGCGACCCGGTCCTCCGTAAGATCAGCCGCCCCGTCACCGAGATCACCCCGCGCATCCTCCAGCTGCTGGATGATATGACGGACACCATGCGCCGCGCGAACGGCGTCGGGCTCGCCGCGCCGCAGGTCGGCGTCCTCCGCCGCGTGGTCGTCATCGAGGTGGAGCCCGGTGAGGTACTGGAGCTCATCAATCCGAAGATTGTTTCCTGGTCGGGTGAGCAGTGCGAGGTGGAGGGTTGTCTCTCCCTGCCGAAGAAATGGGCGAGGACGCACCGCCCCCGCAAGGTGGTCGTGCGGGCGCTCGACCGCACCGGCAAGGAGGTCGAATACCGCGGGGAGGATCTGCTCGCCCGCGCCTTCTGCCATGAGATCGACCACCTGGACGGTAAGCTCTTTACCGACCCGGGCACCGTCGCAGGGGAGGTCGAGGTCGAAGAATGAACGTTGTCTTTATGGGCACGCCCGAGATCGCGGCGACCTGCCTGGAGGCGCTCCTCGCCTCGTCGCATACCGTCACGGCAGTCGTCACACAGCCTGACAAGCCCGCCGGGCGCAGCTATACCCTCACGCCCCCGCCTGTCAAGGTCCTCGCCGCCGCGCACGGGGTCCCGGTCGTCCAGCCGGAAAAGATCCGTACCCCGGAATTTGAAGCATGGCTGAAAGCCAGGTCGCCCGACGTCATCGTCGTCGTTGCGTACGGGAAAATCCTGCCGAAGTTCGTGCTGGATACCCCCCGCTACGGCTGTATCAACCTGCACGTCTCCCTCCTGCCGCGCTGGCGCGGCGCCGCCCCGATGCAGCGGGCGATTATGGCGGGCGACACCGAGACGGGCGTCACCGTCATGTATATGGACGAGGGGCTGGACACCGGTGATATTCTCATGACCCGCGCGTTTCCCATCACGAAAGAGGATACCTTTGAGACCGTCCACGACCGCAGCGCCGCCCTCGGGGCAGAGCTGCTCCCCCTGGCGCTCGACGAGCTCGCAGCAGGCACCGCCCCGCGTTCCCCGCAGAGCGGGGAGGGTATGACCTACGCCGCCAAGATTGAAAAAAGCGAATGTGAGATTGACTTTACAAAGTCCGCCACCGCTCTGGACTGCATCCTGCGCGGGCTGACCCCCATCCCGTTGCCCTTTACCTACCTGCCGGACGGCAAGCTGCTGAAGGTCCTCGCCGCGCGCCCGACCGAGGGGCACGGCGCGCCCGGTACCATCCTCGCGCTCGACCAGACCGGCGACGGCGGCATTACCGTCGCCTGCGGGGAGGGCGCCCTCCGACTGACGAAGCTCCGCCCCGAGGGAAGAGGCACCATGACCGCCGCCGCGTTCCTGCGCGGGGCGCACCTCGCGGTCGGGGAGCGACTCGGCAGATGAACCTCCGGCTGACTGCACTGCGTGTGCTTGCCAGGTGGGAGGCGGGCGACGCCTATATCAATCTTGCCATCGGCAGGGCGGCGGAGGCACTCCCCGACGCCGACCGCCGTTATCTCACCGCGCTCGTGTACGGCACCGTCGAGCATAAGCTCACGCTGGACTATGCCATCGGAGCGCTCGCGCGCCGCTCGGATGTCTCCCCTGCCGCGAAAACCATCCTCGAATGTGGGCTTTATGAGCTGTTTTACCTCCGTACCCCCCGCCACGCGACCGTCAACGCATGGGTAGAGCTCGCGGGGAGCCGGGGAGAAAAGAGCTTTATCAACGGCGTGCTCCGCGCCGCATCGGCGCTGGATGCCCTGCCTCTGCCCCCGAGAGACAAGAACGAGGCGCGCTATCTCTCCGTCTGCTACTCCGTCCCCCTCGCGACCGTGAAGCGGCTTTCCGCCGTCCTCGGTGACGAGGCGGAGGACTTTCTGTGCGCGACGGCACAGCCGCCGCGCATGACCCTGCGCGTCAATACCCTGAAGATTTCGCGCGCGGACTATCTCGCGCGCCTTGCCGCCGCGGGCATCGACGCCGCGGCGACCCCCTATGCCCCGGCGGGCGTCCGCCTCTCTGGCACCTGCCCCCCGCGCGACCTCCCCGGCTTCGCCGACGGATGGTTTTTCGTGCAGGATGAAGCCTCCCAGATTGCGACGGAGGTCCTCGGGGCGGAGCCCGGCGAGACGGTCATTGACCTCTGCGCCTGCCCGGGCGGGAAGTCGTTCGGCGCCGCCATCCGCATGGAAAACCGCGGGCGGGTACTCTCCTTTGACCTTCACGCGTCCAAGCTCTCGTTGATTGAGAGCGGCGCCGCCCGTCTCGGGCTCACCTGCGTCACCGCGGAGGAGCAGGACGCCACCGCCCCCGCTCCCGCCCTTTCCGGGCTCGGCGACCGTGTCATCTGTGACGTGCCCTGCTCGGGGCTCGGCGTGCTCTCCAAAAAACCCGACCTCCGCTATAAGGATCTCCGCGCGGCGGACGAGCTGCCGGCGCTGCAAAGTGCCATCCTCGAAAACGCGGCGGGGTGCGTCCGCCCCGGCGGAGTGCTCCTCTACTCCACCTGTACCGTAAACCCCGGGGAGAATGAAGCGGTCACGGACGCGTTCCGCGCCGCGCACGAAGACTTTACTCCCGAGGATTTCACCGTCGGCGCGCTGGCGTCGGAGGGCGGGCGGCTGACGCTCTACCCCCACCGCCACGGCACGGACGGCTTCTATCTCGCGAAATTCCGCAAGAGCGGCAAGGAGAAAGCATGACAGAGAAAATCGACCTTTTGTCCCTGCTCCCGGAGGAGATCGAGACGTACCTTGCCTCCCTGGGGCAGCCGCGCTACCGTGCAAAGCAGATTTTTGACTGGTGCCGCCGCGGCACCCCGATCGAAGCCATGTCCAACCTCCCCGCCGCCCTGCGCGGGACGCTCGCGGAGAGGTGCGAATGGCGGCTCCCCACCGTGAAGGTCAGGCAGACGAGCGCCCTCGACGGCACCGTGAAATACCTCTTTCGTCTCCTCGACGGCAACTGCGTCGAGAGCGTGCTCATGCGCTATCATCACGGCACCACCCTGTGCATTTCGAGTGAGGTCGGGTGCCCGATGGGTTGTAAATTCTGCGCCTCCACCATCGGCGGCAAGGTGCGGAACCTGACCCCGTCCGAGATGCTGGGGCAGATCATCGCCGCGTCGCTCGACGCGGGCGAGCGCATCGACGGCGTGGTACTCATGGGGATCGGCGAGCCGCTCGACAACTATGACAATGTGATGAAATTCCTGCGCCTTGTCGGTCACCCGGCGGGGCTGAACATCGGCTACCGACACATTTCCCTCTCCACCTGCGGCATCGTGCCGCGCATCTACGACCTTGCAAAAGAGGATCTGCCGATCACCCTCTCCGTCTCGCTACATGCCGCGACCGACGAGGCGCGCAGCGCCATCATGCCGGTGAACCGGCGTTACCCCGTCGCGGAGCTGCTCCGTGCCTGTGCCGACTACTTCAGGGTGACCGGGCGGCGCATCTCCTTTGAATATACCCTCATCGCAGGCAAGAACGACAGCACCCGTGACGCAGAGGTGCTCGCCGACGTGCTCCTTACGCACCTCGGGCGGGTACCGATCCATGTCAATCTCATCCGTGTGAACGAGGTGGCGGAGACGGGCTTCCGCCACGGCACCGCCGCGGAGGCGAACGCCTTTGCCGAAGTGCTCACCCGCCGCGGGATCGTCGCGACGGTGCGCCGGCGCCTCGGCGCGGATATCGACGCCGCCTGCGGTCAGCTCCGCAAAAAGCAGGCGGACAACAACGAAACGGGAAACAAAGCATGACAGAAACGACCGTTCAGGGTAAGATCATCAAGGGGCTCGGCGGGCTCTACACGGTGCGCACCGTGTCGGGGGGCGCCGTGCGGCTGTTCTCCTGCCGCGCCAAGGGGGCGTTCCGCCACGAGGACGAAAAGGTGACGGTCGGCGACGAGGTGCTGCTCCGCTTTGACGAGGCGGCGCCCGACGAGACCGCCGTCATCCGTGAGATCCTGCCGCGCAGGAATGTGCTCATCCGCCCCCCGCTCGCCAATCTGGATATTCTGTTCTCGGTCATTGCGGCGGCGCGCCCCGCGCCGGTGACCGAGACGCTGGATAAGCTCCTCGCGATCGCGGAGCACAACGGCATCGAGCCGGTGCTGGTGGTCACGAAGTCGGATTGCGACCCCGCGGCAGCAGAGCATTACACGGCGCTCTACCGGCAGGCCGGCTTTACGGTATTCCCACTCTCCGGCGCCGCCGGCACCGGGGTCGGGTCCCTGCGCGCCTACATTGCGGAGCACGTCCGCGGCGGCAGATGCGCCGCCTTTGCGGGGGCGTCCGGCGTTGGAAAATCCACGCTCATGAACTGCCTGTTCCCGGGTCTGTCGCTCGCGACGAACGACGTCTCCGCGCGCATCGAACGCGGCAGACACACCACCCGCCATGTCGAGCTCTTTCCGACGACGGACACCCCGGACTGCGGGTTCCTCGCAGATACGCCGGGTTTTTCGATGCTGGACTTCATGCGGTTTGACTTCCTCTCGCTCGACGACCTCTTTGACGCGTTCCGCGACTTTGCGCCCTATCGCGGCGCGTGCCGTTACCCGGACTGTACCCACACCGGCGAGGGTCCCGCCGAGTGCGCCATTGCCCGCGCCGTGCAGAGCGGCGCCATCGCGCCCTCCCGCCACGAGAGCTACAGGTCCCTCTACCGCACCCTCAAGATTAAAAAGAATACCTATTAATATAGAGGACGACACTCTTAAAAGAGACGACAATATGCGGGGGAGCACCTTTTTCCGGAAAAGGTGCTCCCCCGCACCCCCTCTCCAAAACCTTTTCGTTGCGTTTTTATGGCTCGCGCAAAACAAAAGGAGGGGTGCCCGTCTCGGAGACAGCCGCGCGCTCTGTGCGTTTCACCCCCTCACCCGCCGCAACACTTGGGCGAGCGACCAATGGTCGGCCACGCTCCGGGGAAATTCCGGCGGCGCCATGCTATCCCAACGTAGGGGCGACCACCGGTCGCCCGCATCCCGAAAAAGGTCCTCGCAAAGTTGCGGCTCCGCGTTGCAGGGGCGACCACTGGTCGCCCACAAGCCAAACGAAAGATCCCACCGGCAGACCGATCCAGGAATTCTGCAATTATTTTGTCTTTCCCCCTTGACAAGTGGCGGGGCGGGTGCTATAATATCATCGTTATCCTGAGACAGCAGGTTCACGGTAAAAGCTTTGCTTTCCTGCCGAGGTGAGACAGACAGTGCATTTTTATGTGTTTTTTGTCCTTTCTCGGCTCGCCGTGAAAGGATTATTTTTTTATCACAAACGGAGGAAATGAAATGCCTAGTAAGAAGATTCTTGCTGAGAAGCAGGCACTCGTCGCCGACCTGACCGAACAGATCAAGGGTGCGGTTGCCGGCGTGCTTGTCAAGTACGAAGGCATCACGGTGGAGAACGATACCGCGCTCCGTGCGGCACTGCGTAAAGCGGGCGTTGTTTACAGCGTCAAGAAGAACTCCATGATCGGTCGTGCCTGCGAAGGCGCCGGTTACGGAGACCTCAAGCAGTACCTCACCGGTATGACCGGTATCGCGATCAGCGCGACCGACCCCGTCGCCGCCGCCAAGATCATGAAGGAATACGCCGACAAGGTGGAGACCTTCGAGATCAAAGCCGGTTTTGTTGACGGTGAGACGCTCGATGCCGCAGGGGTGAACGCCCTGGCGGAGATCCCGTCCAAGGAGACGCTCATTGCCCGTATGCTCGGCTCTATGATGGGCCCGCTCAACAGTTTTGCCCGTTGCCTGCAGGCCGTTATCGACAAGCAGGGCGAAGGCGAAGCCGCTCCCGCGGAAGCGTAATCCCCGCGACCGAAACACAAAAAATAATAAGTCATATTTTTGGAGGTAATTCAAAATGGCAAACGAAAAGACCACTCAGATTCTTGACCTTGTGAAAGGTCTCACCATTCTTGAACTCGCAGATCTCGTGAAGGCTATGGAAGAGGAGTTCGGCGTTTCCGCTGCTCCCGTGGCTGTTGCCGCTGTCGGCGGTGCCGCTGCCGCTCCCGCAGCAGAGGAGAAGACCGAGTTCGACGTTATCCTGAAGAGCGCCGGCGCGAACAAGCTGAATGTTATCAAGGCTGTCCGCTCCATCACCTCTCTCGGCCTGAAGGAAGCAAAGGACCTCGTCGAGGCCGCTCCGAAGGCGATCAAGGAAGGCGTCTCCAAGGAAGAAGCAGACAAGGTAGCCGAGGAGCTCAAGGCTGCCGGCGCAGAAGTCGAAATCAAGTAATTTCTCCCCGTTTGGGGAAGGCGCGTCTCTCACCTGCCGGGAGACGCGCCTTTTCCTTTTGCTTTTTTCCTATCCCCTTTTCTTTGCTTTTTCCCTTTGCCTTTTCCACCGCCCCCGCGTCCTCTCACTTTCCCTTTTCACATTTCGTTGCTGTCTCCACTCGCGCGCGGGGCGACGTTATCCCCCGGCGCCCCTGCCTTGTTTTCCGTACTTTCCGCTGTCGTCTGTCCCCAGCACCGTTACCCGCCCGCGCGGCAGGATGTGTACTCCCCTGACGCACCGTCTTTTTGGCGCCACCCGCGCATACACTGTAGCATGAAAAAATGGATTTGTGTTTTGCTTTGCATCATGCTCCTTTGCCCCTCCCTCCTCTCCTGCCGCACGAAGCGCTCGCCGATCGAGACGCTGGAGGCGTTCGCCGCCGCCTATCCGCTCCCGGCAGGCAGATTTTACGACAGCGAGGCAGACGAGGGGAGCGAGCGCTATCTGCCGCCCGTCCTGTTCGACGCCTTTTTCACCCGCGCCCCGGGCGACGACGACCGCGAGGATATACAGCGTTTTGCCTTGTTTTTAGGCACCTCCTCGTCCCGCATCGCCGAAATGGGGATTTTCGAGTGCCCCGACCGTGACGCGGCGGCGGAGATCATCGGGTGCCTCCGGGCGCGGATCGACCTCTGCCGCGCCGCCGGCAAAACGGATACCTCCGCGGCGGCAGACCCGACGATCGCCCTCTACGGCAGGACGGTCGTCTATACGGTCCTGCCCGACAACGAAAAAGCGGCGAGGGTCCTCTCCCGCCTGTTCTGACATCGACGGGTGCCCACCGGCACCCGCTCCGGGGTAAAATATGTATTCCCCCCTTGCAAGTCTTGCGTATTTTTGCTACAATAAAGTAAAATACGACCAGGCAATCTCCAAGCGGCGATTGCACAAAGAAAGGAATCCGACATGAAGACCTGTCCTGCCTGCCATACCGACATCACGGATCCCACCTCGCGCTTCTGCCCGAATTGCGGCGCGCCCCTGCGCGCGGCTGATAACCCGTACGCCACCCCGTCCGGGTCCGGCACCACCGGAGGCGACATCGGCAAAACCACCCCCGCCGGCGGCTTCGGCCGCCCCGAGAGCACCGCGGACTCCGGCAGCTACACGCCCCCATCCTCGTTCTATCATACGGGGTATACAGACTATCCCCCCTACCAGCCCCCGGTGGCTCAGCCCTCCGGCGGTCTCGCCATCGCGGCGCTCATCTGTGCTTTCTTCGTCGGCATTGTCGGGTTCATCCTCGGCATCGTCGGGCTCAACCAGTACCCGAAGGGCAGTGGCTATCGCACGATGTGCATCGTTGCCATTATTCTCCCGCTCGTCTGGCTGGCGCTGGTCGTTCTGATGGTCGTGATTACCGTCCTCGCCGGAGGTTCCGTCGCTTATTGAGCGGCGATGACAGCCTCCGCTTTGCAAAACGAAACTCCCAGAATATAACCACCGCCCGGGTGCCATGGCACCCGGGCGGTGGTTATGTCGGTTTTCGTTCACCAGACGAGTCGCTTGCCTCGCGACACGCCGGTATAAAGCGTTACGCGAGTTTCGCGAGTGCGTCCGTGAGCTGTGTCTCCGTCTCGCGATATTTTGCGAGCTTGACGCGCTCTGCCTCCACGACGGCGGCAGGTGCCTTGGCGACGAAGCCCTCATTCGCGAGTTTTGCCGTCAGGCGATTGATCTCCCCGCGCACGCGGTTGAGCTCCGCCGTGAGACGGGCGCGTTCCTTCTCGAAATCGACGAGGTCACCGAGCGGGATATAGACGGTCGCCGCGTCGGTCACGATGCTGACGGCGCCGTCGGCGGCGTACGCATCCGCGAGGTGCACGCTCTCCGCGCTCGCAAGGCGCGCGAAAATGCCCTCTCTGCCCGCAAAGCTGTCGGGATACTTCGTGACGATATAGAGGTTGGCTTTTTTGGACGGCGGGACGTTCATCTCCGCGCGGCGGTTGCGGATGGCGCGGATGGCGGCAATCACGCGGTCGGTCGCCTCCTCCTCGGCGGGATAGAGACGAGCCTCGTCAAACGCGGGGTACGTATCGATCATGATGGATTCCCCGGTGTTCGGCAGAGCCCCGTAAATCTCCTCGGTGATGAACGGCATATACGGATGCAGGAGCTTCAGGATGCCCGTGAGCACAAAAACCAGCACGCGGCGCGCCGTCGCGGCACCCTCGCTCTCCTTATCGAACAGACGGTTCTTCGTGAGCTCGATATACCAGTCGCAGAAGGTGTCCCAGGTGAAGTCATAGATCTCGGAGAGCGCCACGCCGACCTCGTAGTGGTCGAGGTTCTCGCACACAGAGCGCACCGTCTTCTGGAAGCGGCTGACGATCCACTTGTCCTCGGCGGTCATCGCGCCGTCCTCCGGGAGCCCCGCGGGCACCTCGGCGTCGCCGAGGTTCATGAGCACGAAACGGGAGGCGTTCCAGAGCTTGTTCGCAAAGTTGCGCGCCGCCTCGATCTTCTCGTCCGAGAAACGCATATCGTTCCCGGGGGCGTTCCCGGTTGCGAGGGCGAAGCGGAGAGCGTCTGCCCCGTATTGGTCGATGACCTCCAGGGGGTCAATCCCGTTCCCGAGCGATTTGGACATCTTGCGCCCCTGTGCGTCGCGCACAAGACCGTGGATGAAGACGGTGTGGAACGGCGCCTTGCCCGTGTGTTCAAGACCCGAGAAGATCATGCGGGCGACCCAGAAGAAGATGATGTCATACCCGGTGACGAGCGTGCTCGTCGGATAGTAGCGGCGCAGATCCTCGGTGTCGTCCGGCCAGCCCAGCGTCGAGAAGGGCCAGAGCGCGGAGGAGAACCAGGTGTCCAGCACATCATTTTCCTGCCGCATGGGCTTGCCGCACTTCGGGCAGACGGCGCTGTCCTCGGCAGTGACGGTCACCTCGTGGCACTCGTCGCAGTAGAACGCCGGGATGCGGTGCCCCCACCAGAGTTGACGGGAGATGCACCAGTCGTGCAGGTTTTCCATCCATACGGTGTAGTTGCGGGTGAAGCGCTCGGGCACGAAACGGATGTCCCCGCGGCGCACGGCGTCGAGCGAGGGCTCGATCATCGGACCCATCTTCACGAACCACTGATCAGAGGTCAGCGGCTCGACCGTCGTTTTACAGCGGTAGCAGGTACCGACGTTATGCGTGTGCGGCTCGACCGAGAGCAGATACCCGGCGGCATCCAGATCCGCGACCAGCGCACGGCGGCACTCGTAGCGGTCCATGCCCTGATACTTGCCGGCAAAAGCATTCATGGTGGCGTCGTCGTTCATGACCTTGATCTGTTCGAGCCCATGGCGCTGCCCGACGAGGAAGTCGTTCGGGTCATGGGCGGGCGTGATCTTCACGCAGCCGGTCCCGAAGCCGATCTCCACATACTCGTCCGCGATGACGGGGATCTCCCGCCCGACGAGCGGCAGGATCAGCGTCTTGCCGATGAGATGCTTCGTGTTCTCATCGTTCGGGTTGACGGCGACGGCGGTATCGCCGAACATCGTCTCGGGGCGGGTCGTGGCGATCTCCACATACCCGTCCTCGCCCTTGATGGGGTAACGGATGTGCCAGAAGGAGCCTGCCTGCTCCTCATATTCGACCTCCGCGTCGGAAAGCGCCGTCTTGCAGTGCGGGCACCAGTTGATGATACGGTTGCCGCGGTAGATGAGCCCCTTGCGGTACAGGCTGACGAACACTTCCTTGACGGCGCGGGAGCAGCCCTCGTCCATCGTGAAGCGCTCGCGCGTCCAGTCGCAGGAGGTGCCGAGCTTCTTCAGCTGTGAAATGATGCGGTCGCCGTACTTGTTCTTCCAGTCCCAGACGCGCTCGAGAAATTTCTCACGCCCGAGGTCGTAGCGGGTCAGCCCCTCGTTCACGCGGAGCTGCTCCTCCACCTTGATCTGCGTCGCGATGCCGGCGTGGTCGGTACCGGGGACCCAGAGGGTGTTGAAGCCCTGCATCCGCTTGTAGCGGACCAGGATGTCCTGGAGCGTCTCGTCGAGCGCGTGCCCCATGTGCAGCTGCCCCGTGACGTTCGGGGGCGGGATCACCATGGAGAACGCGGGGCCCGGCTTTTTCGGGTCAGCGGTGAAGTAGCCGCGGTCGCACCACGTCTTGTAGATGCGGTCCTCGAACTCCTTCGGTGCATACGTTTTTGGGAGGTCTCTTGCCATACTGTGTCCTTTCTGTCGCCCGGCGACAAAAACAAAAATACCCCGTGTCTCTCGACACAGGGCGTTCATAACGCGGTACCACCTGCTTCACGCGCCGCGCGGCGCGCCTTTGCGGGAGAGGGTCTACAGGACAGCGGGGCGCCCGAAAAACCGGGCAGCGCGCGGTGAAACGCCACCGCCTCGCGTCTTTCTTCCTCGGCTCGGGGGCGACCTTCACCGTCCGGGGCACCGACAGGCTCGCACCGACCGCCTGCTCTCTTGACCGCCCCGGGAGGCTACTCCTCCCCGTCATTGCCTCCCTATTGTAATCCATCCCCGCCGATTTGTCAAGCCCCAGCCTGCTTTCCCTGCCGTCGCCGCTCTTGCATTTCCGCCGTTTCTCTACTATAATAAAGACAAATCACCAAAGCCGTGGGGCGATGGGAGTGACAACGGAGGAATGTATGCAGACAGGCGCTTTGACCATTGAGCGCGGCACGCCGGCAGATGCGGCGGAGCTGATCGATTACCTGAAGACCATCAGCGGGGAGACCGATAATCTCTCCTTCGGGGCGGATGATTTTCCCTTCACGGTCGAGATGGAGGCAGACTACCTTGCAAAGCAGGTCGGCTCCACCGGTAACGCGTTGTTTGTCGCCCGGTATGAGGGCAGGATCGTGGGCGACGCGAGCCTCTCGCGCGGTCCCCGCCGCATGAGCCACCGCGGTGAGCTCGGGGTCAGCGTCCTGCGCGATATGTGGGGGAGAGGCATCGGTACGGCGCTGGCAGAGCGCGTGCTGGCTTTCGCGCGGGAAAACGGTCTCGAGCAGGTCTTCCTCGAGGTGCGCAGCGACAACGCCCGCGCCATCCGCCTCTATGAAAAGTTCGGCTTCCGTAAGCTGTGTACCTACCCCGCCTATATGAAGAAAGAGGACGGACAGCCGATCGACTGCGACTTCATGATCCTCCCGCTCTGACGGCGCCGGGGGGAGCCGTGGCGCCCGCCGCGGGTTCTGCGCCCAAGCGCGTCCGACAGTGCCCGGGCACAGGGCACCCGCGATTCTTGCCTTGCAATGCGGCGCGGGGTGTGCTATACTGGTATGAATTTAACCGCAAGAGGGCTTTATGAAAGAAATCATCCTTTGCAAATACGGAGAACTGGTGCTGAAAGGTGCGAACAAATCCTCCTTTGAGAGCCGGCTGACCAAGGAGCTGCGCCGCCGCGCGTGGCACTACGGCGCCTTTGAGGTGCACCACGCCCAGTCCACCATTTACATCGAACCGCTGAATGACGAGGCGGACATAGACGGTATGTATGAGAGCGCCCGCGATGTGTTCGGCATCGTCGGCGTGACCCGTGCCGCCGTGGCGGAGAAGGACATCGACGACATCTGCCGCGTCGCGCGCGACTACCTGCCGGAGAAGCTCGCCGGTGCGCGCACCTTCCGCGTGGACGCCAAGCGCTCCGACAAAGCGTTCCCCCTGAACTCGCCCGAGATCGCCGCCCGCGTCGGCGGCGCCGTCCTCTCCGCCCTGCACACGATCCGGGTGGATCTCCATCACCCGGAGGCGATGGTGCGGGTAGAGGTGCGCGAAAACGCCGCCTACATCCACGCCGGGCAGGAAAAGGGCGCGGGCGGTCTCCCGCTCGGCTGTGCCGGGCGCGGGATGCTGCTGCTCTCCGGGGGGATCGACTCCCCCGTCGCCGGATACATGATGGCGAAGCGGGGGCTGGAGCTGGAAGCCGTCCATTTTGAGTCCTACCCCTACACCTCCGAGCGCGCACGGGAAAAGGTCTTTACCCTCGCCGGGGAGCTCTGCCGCTTCACCTCCAGAATCGAGGTTCATGTCATGTCCCTCACCCATGTGCAGGAGGAGCTCTCGCGCAAGTGCGCCGAGGAATACTTCACCCTCCTGCTCCGCCACTTCATGATGAAGCTCGCCGAGCGTTGTGCCCGCGAGCGCGGCGCCGGTGCGCTGATCACGGGCGAGAGCCTCGGGCAGGTCGCGTCGCAGACGATGGAGGCGATGGCGGTCACCGGCGCGGCGGTCACGATCCCCCTGTTCCGCCCCTGCATCGGTATGGACAAGGACGAGATCGTCACGGTCGCCCGCAGGATCGGTACGTTTGAGACCTCTATCCTCCCCTATGAGGATTGCTGCACCGTCTTCACCCCGCGGCACCCGAAGACCCGCCCCCAGCTCGCCCAGGTGCTGAAAGAACTGGAAAAGGTGGATGTGGACGCCCTCCTCGAGGAGGCGTGGCAGAGCCGCTACACCGTCACCCGCAAGCTTTACGACGACTATCGCTGAAAGGAGCCCCTATGACCAACCGCGAAAAGTTTCTGGATATCTATACCTCTCTGATCAAGCGCGAAGGCGCGCAGGAGCTGCTGGCGTGGCTCACCGGTGCCAATTCCGATTTCTTCACCGCCCCCGCCTCCACCCGCTATCACTCTGCCTATGAGGGAGGGCTCCTCGACCATTCAATCAACGTGTACGAGTGCCTGCGTGACTACCTCGCGCGGAACAAGGTGCGGGATGAGTTCGGGCTCTCCTATTCGGACGAGACGATCGCCATCGTCTCCCTGCTCCATGACCTGTGCAAGGTCAATGTCTACCGTGTCTCGACGCGGAACGTCAAGGACCCCGTCACCGGGCAGTGGAAGCCGATGCCCTACTATGAGTTTGACGACAACCTCCCCTACGGACACGGGGAAAAATCCGTCTATGTCATCTCGGGCTTCATGCGTCTGACGCGTGAGGAAGCGTTCGCCATCCGGTACCACATGGGCTTTTCGAACGAGGATGACGTGCGCAACGTCGGAAAAGCCTTTGAGCTCTTTCCCCTCGCGCTCGCCCTGTCGATCGCCGACACCGAGGCGACCTATTTCGTGGAGACCAAGCGCGAAGCGAAATGACCGGTGGGCGACGCCCATCGGAAACCGCCAAAAGCCAACCGGGTCACCCACGGCGGCACATAGCCGACACCCGAAAACCGCGGAGAGGAGCCTGTTTTGCAGGCTCCTCTCCGTTTTTTCATCTGTTTCCGCCGCTGTCAGACGAGCAGATCGTTCCCGACCGGCGTCTCAAACACGCGGTAAAAATCCTCGGCGTTGTCGGTGACCGTCAGCGCCCACATGGTCTTGGCGAGCACCGCCTCGGTCGTCATTTCGTATGCCTCGGGCAGGCGGTATTTTTCCTTGATGCGGTACCCGACGCGGTAGGTCTCCATCGCGCTCCCCTCATGGGCGACCTGCGTCGCCACCACGATGCGCACGTTTTTCGCCTGCAAGCGCGCGATGCCCTTTTCAAAAGCGCCGTCGTCATAGTGCGGGATGCCCCCGACCCCGAAGCTCTCGAGGATGACGGCATGGCTGTGTGCCGCCGCATAGTCGAGGATGCCGGCATCGATGCCGGGCGTCAGCTTGACGAGCAGGACGTTCGGGTCGAGCCGGTCGTAGAACCGTTCCTCCCCCGTCACATCCCCCCTGATATAGTATTGTACCCGCCCGTCGCGCACAAGCGCCACGGTGGGATAGTCCACACTGGAAAAGGCGTTGAAGCTCCGCGTGCGCGTCTTGCGGGCGCGTGTGCCGCAGATGACCTTGCCGTCGAAGTACACCCGCACGCCGCAGGCGGCGGGGTCGCTCGCGTAGCGGAAGGCGCCGAGGAGATTGTCGCGCGCGTCGCTGTCACGCTCAAAGATGGAGATCTGCGAACCTGTCAGCACCACCGGCTTGCGCGTGTTCTGCAGGAGGTAATAGAGACACGCGGCGGCATACGCCATCGTGTCGGTGCCGTGCGTGATGACGAACCCATCGTAAGCGTCGTACACCTCCCGCACCCGCCGTGCGATCCGCACCCAATGTTCGGGACGCATATTGGTGCTGTCGAGGTTGCACACCTGCTCCGCCACCACGTCGCATACCCCGGCGATCTCCGGTACACACCCGAGCAGCTCCTCCGCCGTGAGTGCCGGTGTCAGTCCCTCCCCGAGATTTCGCGACGCAATGGTGCCCCCCGTCGCCAGGAGCAATATTTTTTTCACTTTGCCACACTTCCGTCCGTTTCGTTTTGTCTCTGCCACCCCCCCGGCGCCGCCCTTTTCCCCGCGCATCGAAGCGGGGAAAGGGGCACTGATGCCGCTTTCGGCGGTTGTGCCCGTTTGAGGGTATCCCGCGCCGCCGCGGGAAATGGAGCCCGATGCCGACCACTCGCCGGAGACCGGCTCCCCTCGTTTTCCCCATTAGTATAGCACGCCCGCGCCGCAAAAACAACCACCGACGCAAAACACCTCGTTGGACCGATGTAAAACCCCGAGGAGGAGCCGCTTTTTCTGCTCCTCCTCGTTGTTTCGGACGATGCTTTTCTACCGTTGTTCACCCGTAATGTCAATAATTAAGTATCAAAAATGACAAAAAAATCGAATAGGCTATTTACATAACGGATTTTATTTTGCTTTAATAAACATGAAATTCGTTTAAGGTGATAACGTAAATGAAAAAAATATCCGAAATCAACGCTCCTGCATTGGCAGGCGTTATTAGGGAAAAAAGCGTTTCATCTGCCGTTGCGGCAATCAAAAACTGCCTATATGACGGCGCCGACATGATAGATTTGCATATTTCCTGCCTTGAAAACGCAGACGAAAATGCACTGAAATCCATTATTCGCGCGTCAAAGCTGCCGGTACTTGCACTGAATTACAACAGAAACTATGATTGGTCGGATGGCGGTCTTACGGAAAACGAACGAATAGGCAGCCTTTTATGTGCCGTATCTGCCGGAGCCGCCGGCATTGATATGCAGGGATATACGTTTGACGCGGCCTCAAGGGACGCATTTTTCGGCAGCGATCAATATAGTTTTACAAAAGGCAACCCGAAAGAAGTCGTTACCGATGACAGAGTCATTGCAAAGCAATGCGCCTTGATCGAAAAAGTTCACTCTATGGGCGCAGAGGTTTTGCTATCCTGTCACCCCGGCGTTCCCATGAATTGTGAACAGGTGGTGGAGCTGGCTTTATTTCTGGAAAAACGCCATCCCGACATCATAAAAATTGTGACATTCGCAGCAGATGAAGGGGATCTGGTTGAAAGCTTTAAGACCATGACCGTTCTAAAAAAAGAAGTCAAAACACCTGTCAGCTATCATACAAACGGTGCAGCCGGAAGTTTATCGAGAATTGTAAATCCGATTTTGGGCGGTCACATTGCTTTCTGTGTTGACCGTTATGACGAGGGCAGCACCATGGAACAGCTCGATTTAACGGCTGCTCGGGCAATCGTCGATCATATGAAAAAATTACTGTGAGGTGCTATATGCGAAACAAGCAAATATTTTTTACAGGTGTCCATCGGGCGGAGCTTTTGGAAAATGAAGTCGGCAAAGTAAAAGAAAACGAAGTTCTTACAAGAATGGAATATACCGTTGTGAGCGGCGGTACAGAAAGAGCTTGCCTTCTGGGAATGAACAACACTTCACAGAATTATCCTATGTCACTTGGCTATTGCGGCGTGGGATATGTGGAAGAAGTCGGATCTGGGGTAAGCAAAGTGTCCGTGGGCGACCGGGTTTTGGTGTACCACGGATGCCATTCCAAGTATAATATTCGCCCGGAAAGCGATATAACAAAGGTTGAAAATAACGCTGTTTCCTCTCTTGAAGCGGCATTTGTTGTTATTGCTTCCATGGGGCTCGGCGGCGTCAGAAAGCTCGAAATCGAGCTTGGAGAAAGTGCCATGGTCATGGGACAGGGACTTCTCGGGATATTTGCAACACAATTTTTAAGACTTTCCGGTGCCAACCCTGTCATCGCAGTCGATTTGAATGCGCAAAGACGTGAGCTTGCATTGAGACTCGGTGCCGACTATGCGTTCGACCCGTCGGAGGAAGACTTCGTCCAAAAGGTGAAGAATGTCACGAACGGCAAAGGCGTAAACGGCTGCGTCGAGGTTACCGGTGTATCGCAGGCACTGAAACAAGCGTTGGATTGTGCATCATGGATGGGCAGGATATCCCTTCTCGGCTGTACGAGAGTTTCCGATTGTGCGATTGATTTTTACAAGCAGGTTCATAGACCGGGGATCAAGCTGATCGGCGCGCACAATTTTGTAAGACCGAAATATGAGTCCTATCCGCATCACTGGACGCACAATGATGACTGCCATGCCATTCTCGATATGATCGCCTCAAAACGAATTCAAATTGAGCCGATTATTTCGCGTGTTGAATCGCCCGCAGATGCACCGCGGATTTACAATGAACTTTGTGATGATAAGAATTTCCCGATTGGTACAGTCTTCGACTGGAGGAATATTGAATAAAAATAGGTCAAATCTATTTGAACACATCGGAGGATTTCCCCCTCACCAGCGAACCTCTTTTCAACCACGCGACGATCGGGTCGCGTGGTTTTCGTTTTGCAACAAGGAGGAGCCGTTTTTGGGCTCCTCCTCGTTGTTTCAGACGATGCTTTTCAAACGTTTCTCACCAGTTCTGAAAATCGTAGTCAAGGTTGCACCCATTCGTCAGTGCACCGATGCATTCCTGGATCTGCCGATAATCATCCTCGGTCATCTTGCTCCACGACACATGGCAGCAGCCCTTCCCGTTGCGATTCTTCGCCGGCAGCCCCTGCTTTTTGCAGTCTGCCTGCAGTGCGGCGAGGATCACGGAATCGACCGGGCAGTCCGCCTCATCGAACGGATAATTCTTCAACACCCCGTCGAGCCCGATGCGATCACGCTTTACCCCCAACACATAGTAGTACTTGACCGCCATGTTGAACCACTTCTGCAAATGCCCGTAACCGAGCCCGCCGACATTTCTGTTCTGCCCGAGGATGCGCATGAGTTCGTCGTAATGATTGTGCAATACCGTCGCTTTGCAGTACCCCGCGCCGGTCGCGGTGCGCGTACCGGGTGCCTGAATATACTCCCGGAAAATTTCGAGTACTCTGGGATCTTTGCAAATGTCCTCTGCGGTTGCCGTCTGCACCGGCGCACTTGTGGAGACGCGGCTGAATGCGTCCCGCCAGGCACGCAGCAGGCACGCCGTGATAACGTCGTCTTCGGTCACATCAGGGGCAAGCAACGCCGATAATTGTCCCGACCGAAGGTGGAAGCGAGCAGGAAATTGCGAATGTCTTTCATCGTTATCTTCATGTTTATTTCTCCTTTATTTTTCGGCTTTCGCCGTGTGATCCGGTTATTTTGTGCGCCGACGCTTTCTCTTGCATCGCGGCGCTTATTCTTTGCTGTATTCCCCGTCGGTGCAGATCAGCGTGTACGCACCGGTGTTGTCGTTCCAGATGCTATCTTCTTTTCCGATTGCGTCCCACTCCGCTTTTGTCCCGTTGTATCGGATAGTGGTCAGCCGCGTGCAATCACGGAACGCATAATTGCCGATCCTCGTCACACTTGACGGGATTGTAACGCTCGTCAGGCTCGTGCAGCCACGGAACGCAGAATCGCCGATGCTCGTCACACTCGCGGGAATCGTAATACTCGTCAGGCTCGTGCAACCGGAGAATGCCGAATTACCAATGTTCGCTACACAATCCGGAATGGTAATACCGGTAAGGTTTGCGCAATTTTGAAAGCCCTGCGCCGAGATTGCCGTGACCGCTTTTCCCTGCCAAGCGGCAGGGATGACGATCTTATCGAGCAATTTTGCCTGCCCCGAGGAAACAGACCAAGTGCCATCCGGAAGCGGCAAATATTCGAGGAACTTTGCGCTTGGGTCAAGATCGCCGTCATGCTACGCCCGTCCGCACACCGCGCAGGCACCGTTTTCATAGGTATGTGCGGCTTTATCTTTCACCTCGTCCGCGTGACCGCAGGTCGCCGCGTGCCAGTGGTACTCCGCGTCGCTCGTCCATGCGTCCGCATAGGTATGCTTGTGGACAGGCTCCGCCCGACCGCACACCGTGCAGGCACCGTTTTCATACGTATGCGCGGCTTTATCTTTTACCTCGTCTGCGTGACTGCAAGTCGCCGCGTGCCAATGGTAGTCCGCATCGCTCGTCCAGGCGACCGCATAGGTATGTGTATGGGTGCCCCCACCTGTGTTGCCCGCATCGGTTGTGCCGCTGCCCGCATCGACTGAGCAGGAGACCAGCGCAACCAAAAGCACCAGTACCAAAAATACCAGCATAACAATTCTTGCATTTTTCATTTTTGTCCCTCCTATGGTGTTTGCTTATTTGAGTTTATAATTAACTCACATATCCAATTATAGTATTTTAAACTAATTGTCAATAATTTGAGTTGATTATGCTATACTGCAAGCAAAAAGGAGACTTGCACATGACCTTCGGTGAAAAGATACGGAACGCCCGCGAGGACATGGATCTGTCGCAGCGGGAAATTGCCAAATTGATCCCTATGAATCAATCCAATTATTCCAAGATCGAACGTGATATACAGGAGCCGAATCTCGAGCAGCTCCGGCGCATCTGCTAGATCCTCCGTCTCGACCCCGGTTTTCTCCTGGAGTTAGGCTCCTTTGACACCCTCACCGACGCCGATCTTCGCCTCCTCACCGACATCAAAGCCTTTATCAGGACACACCCCCTCTAAAACCGGCAGAGCACCGTTGGCTCCGCCGTTTTTAATTGCCAAAACACAAGGAGGAGCCGCAAAAACGGCTCCTCCCCGACAAAAGCGAAAAGCGACCCCCGGCCGGGGGTCACTTGACAGATTCTTATATTGTGTGCCCGGCAACCGCGTGGTTGCTCTGTACGGCACGGGAGGGTCTCTTACTCAATTTCGCTCGGTCGTTTGATCTTGCGCATAAGCATGATGATCTCGCCGACCACGCCGATGACCGAGAACAGAATCGTCATCCACAGGTTCGTCAGAAATTCTCTCGAGAAATCGCTGTTTTCCATGAGCTGACCGAACGCTTCGACCGCGGTCATGTTCAGCCCCTCCTCCGCCAGCATATTGGAGATGGCGATCAGATATACCCCGAAGACCGCCGCGATCATGAAAGCAAACGATGTCAGGGACACGATGACGACCATGCCTGCGTTCGGCTTCCCCCCGAACTTCTGATACAGGAAAGCCCCCAGCGCGATTGCCACGAAAACCGACAGGGCGGAGATAAATCCGATCTGGAACAGGACGTACGCCACCAGGGCGCCGACCAGCCCGCCGAGGACCGCCCCGCCGAACCCGCGCAGATAATGGTTCGGGGCATCACGGAACGCCTGATTCTCGTTCCGGACCGCGGCGTTCATGGCTTCCACGCACGCGCAGTCCATCGTGATCTGCATACCGTTCAGGAGGCACACCTTGCTCTCCTCGGAGAGCGACCCGCCGCAGACGGGGCAATACCCGACACCGGATGCTCCGTTCGCGGAGAGGATCTGCGACAGCTGACACAAAGCTTCTGCCAGGCGCTGTGCAAACTTTTTGAATGTCGGCAGCCTGCTGCCGATGACCATGCCGTAGGGCGTCCAGCCGAGGAGCGCTACGCCGGATAGCCCCGCAGTCTGCACCGCCCCCTCGATCGCATTTTTCTGCTCGGGCGTCGTAAAGCAGGAGAAGTGAATGTGCAGGGGCGTCGGTCCCCCGGTCATTGTGTGTAAGGAAGCGTTGACCTCATATCCTCCCATTTCTCCATACGCTGTGTTCCCGGAAACTGTCAATCCTTGTTCCGTGAAAAAACGGGTAAGTGCCTTGTTCATAAAATGTCTCCTCTCAAAATTCTGTTGTAACCGCCCTGCCGGGCGTTTTTCTACCCTGTTCTCTTACAGGAAAAGGATACCATGTTTTCCCGCCGCTGTCAAGCACGCGTCTTTGTCCCCCGCCCGCGCAAGCAAACGCCCCACTTGTGTACATAAGGCACGCGCGGGGAGAGGCAGAAGCCCCGTTCGTGCGAACGTCGTGCGCCCCGGCAAACTTCTTAATTGGTCAGAGAAACCATCCGTTTGCCTGATGTATTTTCGCAGTTGCGAAAATACCGTTACTTTCGTTTATGCGCCAGCTATTGTCTAACTTGTGTTGTCAAGGCAAGAGAGAGATGGCCGGAGCGAACTTTTCACTATTTCGGTGAAATCGTTTGTTCGCCCTCGCATTTTTGCAAGGCAAAAATGCATTTTGCTTGCCTAAATAGGAGAACTTGCCGTTTCGAGAAACCGCGCTCGCGACACTGTAGGTGCGTCCCGGCAAACTTTTTTCATTCATCAGAGAAACCGTTTGTTTGCCTGATGCGTTTCCGCGGGTGCGGAAACGCGTTTGCTTTTGAAAAAGGATTGCTTTTCAACTTTTTGAACATTATTCATAAAAATTCTCCTTCAGCAGATTTTTTGTGCGGCAAGATAGTCATCTATACCGTTGCAGGTTTCGTTCCATAATAGCGTCCGGCACGGAAGTCCGCAGTCGGCAATCATCTGCCGCAGTCGCTTTCGTGCGGCTACAACTTGCGGATTGCGCAGCTTATCCATGTCAAACGCCTCGTAAACGGCAGTCAAATGCAGGTTTTTCAGCGTTTCCGGCAGATATTTGATTGCAGACACGCCGGGCACGCAGAGAAACAGCGTATCGCCGGACAGTGCACTGGCGGCATCGCCTTTCAGCGGTCCTTCGGTGATAACGGCGGTGGTCTGTGTGCAATCGCCAGTCACATGAACCCAGCTTCGCGCAGGTGTGCCGCAAGGCCGGCCTGCACCGGACAGCCAGACATATTTCATGCGCTCGGCACTGTCGCGGCGGATTTGGATACCCTGCATGCGTCCGTCCGCATCGCGGACGGGAATCAGCAGACCGCTGTACGCGCAGAGCCGCCAAGAGCCGTCCCGAAAATAAAATCCGGGTATTCCGTTGAGGTCGAAACAGGCGGAAAGCTGCGCGGCAATGCTGTCGCGCAGTTCTTTTCCGTCTGCAAGGGTTCGGTAGTTATTTTCGCGGATTTTCAGTTCAGAAAGCCCACGATGCAGCAGATTTTGTTGATGTTCTGCGGATAACGGCAGCAGCCCAAGCATTGCACGATACACCGC
>CAKRNO010000003.1 GCA_934371135.1 uncultured Eubacteriales bacterium | reverse complement strand
ATCCAGATGCATATCGTTTTACCGTCTCCGTGAATCATGTACGCACGCAGCCACATGAGAACAATATCGATGGCCTCCTGAATCATCGTTTCCTCGACGTATTCAATTTTATCAAAAGGAATGCTAACTTTCTTTCGGAAAAGCCGCTTGATATACACAGTTGTCTCATCCATACCCCAGTACTCAAAGGCATTGCAGACAAATATCAGCAAAAATACGCCTACTATCGTCACCGCTAATAATATAGACAATGCCACGATTGAGATCAACTTGTCTCTGCTGAAATATAAAGCTGTGGTGTACATTGCAATTCCCCCCAGCATCAAAAGAAAGGTTAGCATTGAGCCAAAGAAATACTGATAACACCGTTTGATCTGCATGAGTTTTAATCCTCCCAAAACAGATTGTTGCGCAGCAGGTCCAAAATGAACGTGAAAGTCTACCCCCGTCTCGGAACACCCACGCAAAATTTTGATACAGGCGCGCGGGGAACCCGCGCGCCCCTTTCGTTGCGCGGTCTACGTTTGGGGGGCGTCTGCTTGTGGAACGCTCTCTTTCATGTATGGCTTCAGGCGCTCCTCCAGGATGGCAATCTTCTTGCTTGTCATCCAAATGCATATCGTTTTACCGTCTCCGTGAATCATGTACGCACGCAGCCACAAAAGCATTGGATCGATAGGCTCCCGAATCAGCGTTTCTTCAACGGATTCAATCCTGTCAAAGGGAATACTGACTTTCTTTCGGAAAAGCCGCTTGATATACACAGTTGTCTCATCCATACCCCAGTACTCAAAGGCATTGCAGACGAATATCTCCAGCACCTCGCACAAGATCTCCATTGCAATCACTATCGAACATGGTATAACTGCCGCTTTCGTTTCTCTGCAAAAATACAGTGCAGTACAAGTGAATGCAAAACACGCCAGCGTCAGAGATGAGATGGCTATTGAACCAAAGAGATACTGATAACACCGTTTGATCTGCATGAGTTTTAATCCTCCCAAAACAGATTGTTGCGCAACAGGTCCAAAATGAATGTGAACGGCGTACTGAACTCCTGCCCGACTACAAACTTGAAGCACCGGTCCTTAAAAGGAATTTTGACATTCGGTTGATTAGCAGGGACAACACTGCCCACAGCCCCGCCTATACCGAACTTGATCGTGCTCTCCAATGCCACAATTCCGGCATGCATCATTGCAGTACTGAACTGGGGCGTTCTGTCGTTCATACGTTCTTCAATCACATATCCAACCGCTCCGGCGGTCGCAGAGAACGCCGTCGTGGCGCCCCATGCGATCCATGCCTTTGCCACACTTGCTCCGGCAGTCCCAGCGAGAACCGGCCCCAGGAAAGTGGTTCCCGCAGCAAACGCCAAGCCGAGGGCACCACCGACGAGCGCTTTGTTGACAGCCTTCCCCCAGTCTACTCCCGTCCAATCCCAGCCGTTCTGCACCAGCTGAGATCCGGCACTAAATGCGAAACCGGAAAAAGCACCAATCAAAAATCCGATTGCCAGAGTTGCAGCGATCGGGAGGTTCCCTGTGGGGTCGGTATAGTTCACCGGGTCGTTCCGGCAATAGGCATAAAGGTTCACGCCACCGGAGTCCGTGGGGTCAAGATAGTCCGCCGCATCCGGGGAAATAAAACGCCTGAACTCGGGGGAATAGTAGCGGGAACCCAGAAAATACCAACCGATATCGTTGTCATAGATATAACCCCGGTAACGGAAAGGATTCCTCTCGGCAAAGCTGTTGGTTCCGCCGATGTCGGATACCGAGCAGTTCCCGTATGCGTCATAACGGTATACCGCGACGACATTCCCGCTTGTGTTATAGATCTCCGTGATATCCCCAAAGATGTTTTTACCGAAATAATAGGTCACGGTCGTACCTCCCCTTGTATAGATACAGCCGGAGACGCCGGTCACGTCGTAGAGGAAGGTCATATTGAACGTTTCAGAGGGGCTGATCTTGTATGTTTCCGAGATCCTGATGTTCACCAGCCGCCCACTCTCATCGTATCTATATGTCGTATTGGAGGATGCGAGATAGTCAATCGGTTGCACTCTGCCCGGGGTAAATGTATAGTCCTTCCCCGTCCGCTGTCCCAAAGCGTTATACCGATATGATTCTACCTCTGTCCCGTCAACCGGCGAACCGCTGCTGTAGCCCTTTAACTGGGTCCCCTCCCAACGGTATGTCCTCCCGTTGTATTTCAAGAGGCACCCGCCAATGTACGTTATGGCTTTCCCGTTATAGGAAGTCAACCGGTCCTTTTTGGCAGAATCCCCGTAAACGTAGTTGCCCGTGACGGTATAGGCGGACGGCAGGTCTCCTCCCGCAGGCGTATAAGCGTATCGACGCACCTCTGTCACATTTCCGTACGAATCGTACCGGTAAACAAATGTGCCGTTCAGCGTCTCGTCATTCTCCCTGACAAGACGACCGAAACTGTCATAAAAGTAATCTGTATGGAGAGAAGTGCTCCCGGTTGTCGCGACGGTACTCGCGACCCGACCGGCGGCGTCATAGGTGTATCCTGTCGTACAGTTATTCGCGGCGACTGTGGTCGTATCCGCTGTGGATGCCACCAACGGCGTTGCATGACCGTTTACCGTCAGGTAGGAAACCGTGCGTTCGAGCGACATATTGTCAAAGATCCTGCGGATCGAGGTCACTCGCCGGAAGCCGTCATAGGTGAGCCTGCCCTCGGCTTTGGTCACGCCGTTAATGGCAAAGCTCGTCCCGGAAATTCTGTCATCGGCATCGGCGACGGTATCCGGCTGGACATACTCGTAGGTCATCTTGCTGCTCGCAATATAGAACCCCTGATAGGTCGTCCCCGTCGTCGCTGTCCGCCCCATAGCATCATAGGTAAAGGTACCCGTCTGCTGCAGGGTACTTGTACTGAGGGCTGTATAGACACTCGCCTTTACAACTCTCCCGCCGGAATACTGGTAATACGTTTTCTTCCCGGTTTGCGCATCATGCATAAGACGCAGATAAGCACTGCCGTTGTTCTTCCCGGAAACGGTGCAGGATTCCTCCTTCTCCCCTGCGTCCAGATCGTAGGTCAGTGACAGCCGGCGCGTGTTTCCATTCCGCTTCTCCACCAGGCGCCCGTATTTATCGTAAATGAAGCTGTCATTACTTCCGCCGGTAGAATAAGCTACCGTCTTCGTCATGTTTTCCTCATTATAACTGCAATTCAGAAGTGTGGACATCTCCTCGGGCGACCCCCATGTGACACCCGTCATCCGACCGTTTTCGTGCGTGAAGGCGTATTGCAGCTCATCCCTCCGGATGCCGGACATGGCGCCGTCGTTATACGAGAGTCCTGTCTCCTGCGTGCTGCCGTTACCCGTAAACGTGTATTGGGTCGGTACTGCCATGATGGTATCGTATTCCGCATCCGTCTGCGATCCGTCCGGTGCCGTCACCCTCGTTCTGTTCCCCCAGAACGGATCGCACAGGTATGTTTCCGTATCCCCGGTCGTGGCGGTATGCGAGACGAGAGCATCCCCGTTTTCGCTATATGCGAACGATTCCACCATGCTCGTCTGCTGGCTCGTCATGCTCTGCTGCGTGACATTTCCATTGGCGTCCCGCGTATATTCAGTGAGACAATCCGTGTCGCTGACAGACAACGGCTGCGCGTTGAAATTGTACTTTTCGACCCGTTCCCTGGAGGATGAGCCGCGGCTGATCACCGTATGTACTTCCCGGAATGTATCTCCGGTCTGTCTGTATATGACATATTTGGTGACGGTGGTGTGCCCGTCGGTACGCTCTGTCCCTACATAGTAGTTATCCACGGGATAGAAAAGCGTTTGCGTCCCGTCGAAGACCCCGACCTGCACATTGGTGCAGCCGTCGATGACTTCGGTGCAATATTCGAGGAACAGGTATTGGCTGCTGCTGTCCGTCGCCTGCTTATAAAACCTCTTGTCAATATCGCGGAACGTCACCCGGCAGTATTCTTTGATCTGTTCCGAACCGTCCCTGACATACTTCACGTCGGTCACCAGGTTGAGATCGATTTTTTCGGGGCCGGTGGTGATGCCGTTTTTACGCACCAACACACTGCGGGTCAAGAGCAGATTGCTGTCAGGGGGCGTGATGCGGATATCTCCGAACATCGCATCTATAGGCAGCGCTTCACTGTTTTTGACCGTCAGCGTAACGGTACCGCCCACCGTATCCGTCATGCTGAAATCATAGCAGAAGAACCGCCAATGCGCACTATCTCCCGAGCGCAGCGTAAATTCAAAGAGCTTTTTCCCGACGGAGGTGTAGACGGCAAGCGTCATATCCATGCTTGACCTGAACCAACCGGACACCGTGTACCACTGCTGCTGATTTGCTGTCACGTCCGGACATTCAAAATGATACTGCGACATCCCTTGCCCGGTGGTGAGATACCGTCTCAAGGCGCGTTCCTGCCTTAACCGCCCCTCTGCTAGCGATGCCCTGAAGATGCCGACATCGCACTTGAATGCATCGTAGAGTATCGTTGTATCCGTCGCGGTGACCTGGTAGAACATATCGTTCTCATCGCTTTCGGTGCCGTCCGCCTCATAGGCATATTCCGGCATCGCGTCCTGATACTGGTACCGGGTCCGCACGCCATGCAGGTTTTTCTTTTCTATCAGGTCAGCCCTGTTCTCATCATCATAATGCAGGAAGGTGTAGGTGTCGCATTGTGCCAGTCTGCTGCCGTACCATTTCTTGATGATCGTATTGACCGAACGGATACATTCGATCTTTTCGTACTCCACAGATGCCCCATGGTCTTTCGAGCAGATCTGGAGCCCTGTCGTCGTCCGGGTGTACGCAATATCCACGCCCGTACACAGGCAAAGCGTAGTGATGGCGGCGGCGTAAACGATCTGCATTGTCCATGCGACTGTATCTTGGGGAGTCTTTACGGAAATGGAGCTCACATGACCGGATGCATCGTAGTCGAGGACGATTTTCCGTGCGATACAGTCGGTCACGGTCACCAGTTTTCCGTCTGTATAGGAGTATGTCAGAACTGTCTTTTGGGTGGTTGTGCCTGTCCGTTGCCGGACGGCAGTAATATTCCCTGCCGTATCGTATTCTTCTATGATATCACCGTCCACGATGCGCATCGAGTTGCTCTCGACGTAAAGCTCTCTGCCGCTTTCGTCATCTGCCAGCAAAAGAGATTCACCGTAGAATGTAACGATGGAGCCATCCTCCTGGATCAGCTGATATCCGCTGCTGTTTTCACCCGGTGCAAGCACCTTCTTTTGCAGTGTTATTTTCATTCCGGGAATGAACGAGAAATAATTCTGGTTGCTGTAAGGAGAGCTGCCGGAGTCGGCATTATAACGGGAGTTGAATGCAATGGACAGATTTGTCGTTCCTCGTTCCCCGCCGAAAGCAGTCAAGCCGAGAATGTGCTTATAAAAAATGTAGGGAGCGTCGAGAGTTGCTTCTCCGAGTGAATAGTTCTTTACATAGGTTGACATAGTATTCTCCTTTCCCGCTGATCGTTTGTCATCCGTTCCGGCTGACATCATGCTCGCCCCCATTCTCCCCGCTTGCAATGTTCGGTCGCACTGTCTCCCTTTAACAGGTCGTACCATATTTCAAGCATTCCATAAGCGCGCAAAACAGGTTCTGCTTTTACTATACCATATACTGGATTTGTTGTAAAGAGCGGGAAAGCATCGTTGCAAGATCATCCATTTTTCGTTTGTTTTGCCCGTGGTCCTGCACGTTTTTCGACCGGCACCGGGCGCGGGGACGTCGCGGTCTTTGACGAAAAAAGGAGAGCCCCTGCAAACGCGGAAAAAAGAAAAGCGGAGAGCCGCTCCGAACGGAGCGGTTCTCCGCGTATGGCTGTGCCCCCTCAACGGGTCCCCGGGGCTGTGGGTCAATCGAACACGCGCAGGTGTGCCTGTACGCGCGCACCGAGGGGTGTGAGCCGCCCGATATCGTCCGCGAGCTCCTGCTCGGAGATCTCGGGGGTCAGGAGCGTCAGCTCGCCATCCCCCTCATCAAGGATTTCGGCATCCGACCACATCACGCGCGCCGCGTTGCGGTCAATGCCCGCGAGGGCAAGATAGTGCCGGGCGCGGAAAAGACGGAAATCGGTGGGATATCCCGCATCCCCCGCCGCCCAGGTCTGCCGTTTCGCATCCCCGCGGAAGACGGACAGAATATCCGCCGCGACGGCGGAGGCGGTCGGGTGGGAGCCTGCGCCGCGCCCGTAGAACATGACGTCCCCCGCATAGTTGCACCGCACGAGGACGGCGTTGAAGACGTCCTCCACCGCAGAGAGCGGGCAGGACACGGGGACGAGGAAAGGTGCCACCAGCACAAAGGTGCCGCACGGGCAGATATCCAGGCGCCCGAGCAGACGCACGGTATAGCCGTTTGCCTCCGCCGTCCGGACATCGCGCTGGCGGATGGCGGTGATGCCCTCGGTATGCACGCGGTCGGCGCCCGGCAGGATGCCGGTCGTCCCGGCAGCGAGGATGCAGATCTTCCGGCAGGCGTCGAGCCCCTCGATGTCCGCCGCAGGATTGCGCTCGGCGTACCCCTTCTGCTGTGCCTCGGTGAGCGCCCCCTCAAAGGTCGCCCCCGCACGGAACATCCGCGTGAGAATATAGTTGGTCGTACCGTTGAGGATCCCGGCGATGCCTGTCACCTCGTTGGCGGCAAGGTCGGTCACGAGCGGTGAAATGACGGGGATCGCCCCGCCCGTCGATGCTTCAAACAGGTAATACACACCTTTTTCCCGCGCGAGTGCGAGGAGCTCGACGCCGTAGGTCGCGACCAGCTCCTTGTTGGAGCTCACAACGCTTTTCCCTGCGTTGAGGCACGCCTTCGTGTATTCATACGCAGGGTGGAGCCCGCCCATCAGCTCTGCCACGACCGAAATCTCCGGGTCGTCCGTGATGACGCCGAGGTCATGCACGATCAGGTCGCCATAGGGGTCGTCGGGCATATCCCGGATATCGAGCGCATATTTGAGACGCACCTCCTCCCCGAGGCGCCCGGCGATGCCTGCGGCGTTCTCGCGGAAAAGGTCGGCGGTCCCGCGCCCGACGACGCCGAGCCCGAGAATGGCAATGTATTTCATGGCAGACTCCCCGCCCGCGGTGGGGCGTTTTCTCTGTTTTTTGCGTATCAATCGACAATTATACGTTATTTTAGCACATCCTGTCCCGAAAAGCAACCCCGCCGCCCCGCACTGCGACCCATAGCCACCGCGGCATATACCGCCATTTGCCGCCCGGGCAAAGAAAAGGCGCGGTGACGGGGAGACCGTCACCGCGCCGGGGGTGAACCGTTCCGGCTCATCCCTCGTAGGCGGTATCCTGCGTAAGGCTTGCCGCGCGGGACTCCGCGCTGATATAGCTCATGGGATCCACTTCCTTGCCGCCGACCGTCATCTCAAAGTGCAGATGCGGCTCCTCCGCGATCTCGGTGGACGCCGTCTCGCCGACACAGCCGATGACCTGTCCGCACCTGACCTCCGCCCCGACCTCGAGCCCCTCGGCGAGCTCGGGCGAAAGATTGGCATACACGGTCACGCCGCCGCCGTTGTGCGTGATTCTGACCGTCTTACCGAGGAAGGGGTCATCGGTGATCTCGGACACCTTGCCGTCTGCCGCCGCCATGACCGCCGCCCCCGCCTTGCAGGAGATGTCAATACCGTGGTGCACGCGCCATTCGTTCCGCGTTTTGGAGAAAACGAGCGTGTCCAGGTCATGCCCCTTTGTGACAAGACCGACCGTGGGGGCGACAAACTCGGGCAGGATGAGGGACGCGTCCTCCGCGGGCGGGTTCTGCGGCTCATCCGGTGTGGTGACCGCCGGTACATCGTCGGGCGTCACGGGCGTTTCCCGGTTGCGCACGGCGAGGAGAACGCCGGTCAGGATCGCGCCGAGGCACAGGACCGCCGCCGCCGCGATGTAGAGGTAACGATTGGCTTTCGAGCGATTTTTCTTGCTTTGTTGCTGGTTTTTGTTTTCCATTTCTCAAATTCCTTTCGGTAATGTAAGCCTATTTTTTCCCCTGCGAGCGGATTTATACAGCCCCGACAAAAATTCACAGCCCGTATTTTGTCGCATCCTGTCGGCGCGGTGCCCGAAACACCGGGCGCCGCGCTGTTTTCGGCTTTTCCGGCGTCCGTATGTACCCCGCGCCCGCGCCGTCCCCTCGCCCGCGCGACCGGTTGCCCCCCCCGGGGTACCTCCTCCGTCCCGTTTCGGGTCCCGCACCCGTCACCGGCAAATTTTCGCGCCCAGTTTGCCGCCGCCACTTTTCATTTTTATTTTTTCGTGTTATACTAGTGCATATCGTTACTTTAATGCGTGCGGGTGCGCCCGCCGGGAGAGGAGCCGCCATGACCGAAAATCCGTTTCGTCTCGTCAGCCCGTTTGCGCCGACCGGTGACCAGCCGGAGGCAATCCGGGGGCTCGTAGACGGCATCCGGCAGGGGCTCCCGTTCCAGACCCTGCTCGGCGTCACCGGGTCGGGTAAGACCTTCACGATGGCGAACGTCATCGCCGCCTGCGGCAGACCGGCGCTGATCCTCGAGCCGAACAAGACCCTCGCCGCGCAGATCTGCTCCGAGCTCCGCGCCTTCTTCCCCGAGAACGCGGTGGACTACTTCGTGTCCTATTACGACTACTACCAGCCGGAGGCGTATATCCCCGGCAAGGATATGTACATCGAAAAGGACGCCATGATCAACGACGAGATCGACAAGCTGCGGCACAGCGCGACCTCCGCGCTCTTTGAGCGGCGGGACGTTATCATCGTCGCCTCCGTATCCTGCATTTATTCTCTCGGTGACCCGACCGAGTACCAGGATCTGCTCATCTCCCTGCGACCCGGGATGTCCCTCTCGCGGGAGCGGCTGGTGAAGCGCCTCGTCGCCGTCGGGTACGAGCGCAACGACATCGATTTCCGCCGCGGCAAGTTCCGCGTGCGGGGGGACACGGTGGAGATCTTCCCCGCCGCCTCCACCGACCGCGCCATCCGCGTGGAGTTCTTCGGAGACGAGATTGAGCGCCTGACCGAGGTGCAGACCGTCACCGGTGAGCTGCTCCAGGTGCTCTCCTTCTCCGCCATCTTCCCGGCGACCCATTACGCCGTCTCGGAGGAAAAGCGCGAGGGGGCACTCGACGAGATCGAGCGCGAGATGCACGAGCGCGTCGCCTACTTCAAGAGCAAAAATATGCTCCTCGAGGCACAGCGAATTGAGGAGCGCACCAAGTACGACCTGGAGATGCTCCGTGAGGTCGGCTTCTGCTCCGGGGTCGAAAACTATTCGCGCGTGCTGTCGGGGCGCACCGCCGGCTCCACCCCCTATACCCTGCTCGACTATTTCCCGCGCGACTACCTGACCTTCATCGACGAGTCGCACGTCATGATTCCGCAGGTGCGCGGGATGTCCGGCGGCGATACCGCCCGCAAGAAGAACCTGGTCGATTACGGCTTCCGCCTGCCCTCCGCCTATGACAACCGCCCGCTCTACTTCGAGGAGTTTGAGCAGAAGCTGGGACAGACGGTCTTCGTCTCCGCCACCCCCGCCGCCTACGAAAAGGAGCACAGCGAGCGCACCGTCGAGCAGATCATCCGCCCGACCGGGCTCGTGGACCCCGAGATCTTCGTCCGCCCGATCGCCGGGCAGGTCGATGACCTCATCGGCGAGATCCGCGAGGTCACCGCAAGGGGCGAGAAGGTGCTGGTCACCACGCTGACCACCAAGATGGCAGAGGACCTGACCGACTACCTCTCGACGCAGGGCATCAAGGTCAAATATATCCACCACAATGTCGAGACCATCGAGCGTATGGAGATCATCCGCGACCTGCGGCTGGACCGCTTCGACGTCCTCGTCGGGATCAACCTGCTCCGCGAGGGGCTGGACATCCCGGAGGTGTCGCTCGTCGCCATCCTCGACGCGGATAAGGAGGGGTTCCTCCGTACCGAGACGTCGCTCATCCAGACGATCGGGCGCGCGGCGCGGAACGTCAACGGGCGCGTCATCATGTACGCCGATACGGTCACGCGCTCCATGCGCGCCGCCATCGACGAGACCAACCGCCGCCGCGGCATCCAGAAAGCCTACAACGAAGCCCACGGCATCACGCCGAAATCCGTCTCCAAGGCGGTGCGGGACGTCATCGAGATCGGCAAGAAGCGCGCCGAAGCGGATGAGGAGCTGACAGAGAGCGGCAAGCGCAAAAAGAAACTCTCGGCGACCGAGCGCGAGGCGCTCGTGCGCCGCCTCACGAAAGAAATGCAGGACGCGGCAAAGCAGCTCGACTTTGAGCGCGCGGCGTACCTGCGCGACCAAATCAAAACCATACGGGACGCGAAATAACCATGTCGAAAAATATGCTCATCGTGCGCGGCGCGCGCACGAACAACCTCAAAAATATCAACCTCGATATCCCGCGCGACAAGCTCGTCGTGTTCACGGGGCTCTCGGGGTCGGGTAAGTCCACGCTCGCGTTTGAGACCATCTACGCGGAGGGGCACCGCCGCTTTGTCGAGTCGCTCTCCTCGTACGCCCGCCAGTTCCTCGGACAGATGGACAAGCCGGATGTGGACCTCATCGAGGGGCTCTCCCCCGCCATCTCCATCGAGCAGAAGACCACCTCCAAGAACCCGCGCTCGACGGTCGGGACGGTCACGGAGATCTACGACTACCTGCGCCTTCTGTACGCGCGTGTCGGGACGCCGCACTGCCCGGTCTGCGGGCGGGAGATTACCCAACAGACGCTCGACCAGATCCTCGACCGCATCCTCGCCCTGCCGGAGGGCAGCCGCTTCATGGTGCTCGCCCCCGTCGTCCGCGCACAGAAAGGGATGCACGAAAAGGTGCTCGCCGACGCCGCGCGCGCCGGTTACGTCCGCGCCCGCGTGGACGGGAGCCTTTACGACCTCTCGGAAAAGATCACCCTCGATAAGAACAAAAAGCACTCCATCGATATCGTCATCGACCGCCTGATCCTCCGCCCCGACCTGCGTCCCCGCCTCGGCGAGTCGGTGGAGAACGCGCTGTCCCTCGCGGACGGGCGCGTGCATATCGCCCTGCTCTCACGGGAGGGTGAAGTCACCGAGGAGCTTGAATTCTCGCAGAAATACGCCTGCGAGGAGCATCAGATCTCCTTCGGCGCGCTGGAGCCCGCCATGTTTTCCTTCAACAATCCCCTCTGCGCCTGCCCGCGTTGCTCGGGTCTCGGCGAGATGCAGGTGATCTCGGAGGAGAAGCTCATCCCGCACCCCGAGCTCTCGCTCCGCCAGGGTGCGCTCGCCGCCAACGGCTTCAAGACGATGGACGAGCACTCCTACACGGGTCCGCTCGTCATTGAGGTCGGCGCCCGTCACGGCTTTACGATCGATACCCCCGTCTGCGACCTCACAAAAGAACAGCGCGCGGCGCTCCTGTACGGTACCGGAGACGAGGTCTACGAATGTACCCGCTACTTCGGCGACACGCCGAAACATTCGGTCACGCGCTTTGAGGGCATCATCCCCATGATCGAGCGCCGCATGGCGCAGGCGGGCGCGTTCGGCGACTACTACCAGCAGTTCATTGAGGACGCCCCCTGCCCCGTCTGCCACGGCGCGCGGCTGAACGACACCGTCCTCGCCGTCACGGTCGGCGGGCTGAACATCGACCGCCTCTGCCGCCTGTCGGTCGGCGAGCTGGTCCCCTTTTTCGACAATCTGCATTTCGACGACTCGCGTGAGAAGATCGCCCACGACATCATCGTCGAGATCCGCAAGCGCCTGAAATTCCTGTCCTCGGTCGGGCTCGACTACCTGACCCTCGCGCGCAAGGCGGGGACCCTCTCGGGCGGCGAAGCCCAGCGCATCCGTCTCGCGACGCAGATCGGCTCGGCGCTCGTCGGCGTGCTCTATATCCTTGACGAGCCGAGCATCGGTCTGCACCAGCGGGATAACGGGAAGCTCATCCGCACACTGTGCAGTCTGCGCGACCTCGGGAATACCGTCATCGTCGTCGAGCACGACGAGGAGACCATGATGGCGGCGGACTATATCGTCGACATCGGCCCCGGCGCGGGCATCCACGGCGGCGAGGTCGTCGTCGCGGGGACGCCGAAGGAGGTCGCCGCCTGCAAGAAGTCGCTCACGGGCGACTACCTCTCGGGGCGACGTGTGATCGCCGTCCCGGAGACCCGCCGCCCCGGCAACGGCAAGTCGCTGTGGATCCGCGGCGCCAGAGAAAACAACCTCAAAAACCTCTCGGTCGAAATTCCGCTCGGGCGGCTCGTCTGCGTGACGGGCGTCTCCGGGTCGGGTAAATCCTCCCTCATCAACACCTGCCTTGAGCGCACGCTCGCGCGCGACCTCAACGGCGCGATCACCTACCCCGGCAAGTGTGACGGCGTGGAGGGGCTCGAGAACCTCGATAAGGTCATCCACATCGACCAGAGCCCGATCGGGCGCACCCCGCGCTCCAACCCGGCGACCTACACCGGGCTGTTCAACGACATCCGCGAGCTGTTCGCCAAGACCCCGGACGCCAAGGCGCGCGCCTACGGCGCCGGCAGGTTCTCCTTCAACATCCGCGGCGGCAGATGCGAGGCGTGCCAGGGTGACGGCGTCAAGTGCATCGAGATGCACTTCCTCCCCGACGTGTACGTCAAGTGCGACGTCTGCAACGGGATGCGCTACAACCGCGACACGCTCGACGTGCACTATAAAGGCAAAAACATTTACGAGGTGCTGGAGATGACCGTGGAGGAGGCGCTGACCTTCTTTGACGGCATCCCGCAGATCAGACGCAAGGTGCAGACTCTCTTTGACGTGGGGCTCGGCTACGTCAGACTGGGACAGTCCTCCACCACGCTCTCCGGCGGCGAGGCGCAGCGCGTCAAACTGGCGACAGAGCTGTCCCGGCGCCCCACCGGCAAGACGGTGTATATTCTCGACGAGCCGACGACGGGGCTGCACACGGCAGACGTCGCGCACCTCATCGACATCCTGAACCGCCTGGTGGACAGCGGGAACACGGTCATCGTCATCGAGCACAATCTCGACCTCATCAAGACGGCGGATTATATCATCGACCTCGGACCCGAGGGGGGCGACCTCGGCGGGACGCTGGTCGCCTGCGGCACACCGGAGGAGGTCGCGGCGGTGCCCGCCTCCTACACGGGGCAGTATCTACGGCAAAAGCTCGGGCTCGCGTGAGCCCGTGGAGACGAACAAAATACGAGGAGCACAACATGGTACAGGTAAATATCAAGAAACTCGACCCGCGCGCGACCCTGCCCACCTACGGCACCCCCGGTGCCGCAGGTGCCGATCTCTATGCCCTTCTGGATGCACCGCTGACGATTGCCCCCGGCGAGACGACGTTTGTGCATACGGGGCTGTCGATCGAGCTGCCGGAGGGGTACGCCGGGCTCGTCTATCCGCGCAGCGGCCTTTCCTGCAAGCGCGGGCTCGCCCCGGCGAACAAGGTCGGGGTCATCGACCCTGACTACCGCGGCGAGGTCATGGTCGCGCTCCATAACCACGGCACCGCCCCGGCGACCGTCGAGGTCGGCGAGCGCATCGCCCAGCTGGTGGTGACCCCTTTCCTCCACGTCGAATTCTGCGAGGCGGAAGAACTCTCCGATACACAGCGCGGCGCCGGCGGCTTCGGCTCCACCGGGACGACGGAGACGCTCACGGGCAATACCGGTACGGAGACGGACGCGGCGACCGATGAGACTGCCGCCCCGGCGGCGGCACCCGCGGAGACGGCCCCCGCCCCCGACGTAGCGGCACTGCGCGCGGACGCCATCGCCTACTACCACGGCATGGGCGCCCCCTTCGACCGCCGCACGGCGGTCGAAAAGCTCCACCTCGCGGCAGAAGCGGGCGACGTCCTCTGCCGGGCGCGGCTCGCCTACCTCTCCTGCATCGGTGACGAGATCGCGGGCATCCCGCAGGACCGCGAGGGCGGTCTCAAAGCGCTCGCAGAAGTGCTGGACGGATTGACCGCTGAAGTCGAGCGGGAGGAGCCGGACGCCATGCTCCTCATGGGCAACCTGCTCGTGGACGGGCTCGCCGTCGAAAAGGACGACCACCGCGCGGTAGAGCTCTACTACCGGGCGTCCGAGCTCGGCTTTGCCCCGGCGGCGAACGCCCTCGGGCAGTGCTACAGCTTCGCTGTCGGTGTACGGCTGGACGCTGTGCGCGCCGTCGGCTGCTACCGCCGCGCCGCAGAGGCAGGCTTTGCCCCGGCGCAATTTCATCTCGGCGTCTGCTACTTTGACGGCAACGGCATCCGCCCCGATAAACCCGAGGCGGCGAAATGGTACGCCGCCGCCGCAGAGCAGGGCTACGCCCCGGCGCAGTTCACGCTCGGCAGACACTATTCGCAGATCATGAACGGTGTGGAGAACGACCTCGAAAAGGGCGTCATGTGGCTCTCCCGCGCCGCCGGACAGGGGCTGGTACGCGCCATGACCTACCTCGCCGACCTGTACCACAACGCCGGCACCAACGAGGGCGACGTCCTCGCCGCGAAGTGGTATGAGACCGCCGCCGCCCGCGGCGACCTCTACGGCATGAAGCAGTACGCCACCTATCTCGCCTCCGGGCGCGGCGGTGTACCGAAGGAGCCCTCCGCGGCGAAAGCCATGCTCGCCGCCGCCGCCCGCGGCGGCCTCAAGGAGGCAGAGCTCCTCTACCGCGACCTCTACGGCAAACTGTCCTGACCGTACATAGAAGCAAGGGTATCCATCCTGCAGGGAGGTAACTTTTTTCAAGAAGTTGCCTCCCTTTCCACCTCTTTCAAAAACTTTTGGGGCTGCTCAAGCACACAAAAGAAAAACGGGGAGCTCCACTGTGCCCCCGTTCGTTATCCGCGTTCTTACAATCACCGTCATTAAAAGCGGGGAGGAGCCGCAAAATCGGCTCCTCCCCGTGCTATATCTCCGTCATCGGCGAACCAGTACATACCGGCCGTTCATCCCGAGGACCTTGCCCACGTTGGCGGCAGGATCGGAGACGTCGATCGCCGTATCCTCCTCCTGATAGACCTTATGCCAGCCGTCTGTGCGGACAAACGTCAGCGAAGTAAGAGATTCACATTCCGAAAATGCAAACTGCCCTATCTCCGCCACCTCGGCAGGGATCGTTGCCGCCGTGATCTGCAGCCCGCTGAATGCCTGCCCGTAAACAGCATATGCTCTGCCGCCGGGAGACTTCTCCGGCAGAATGAGCTCCGTCTCCGTGCCGACATACTGTATCAGGTATGAGACCTCGTCATCCTCATAGAAACGGTAACCGTCCGCCGTCGTTACGAAATAGGGTCTGTCCCCCGCCTCGGCGCGTATCGTGCGGGCATAGCACGCGACCAAACCGTAGTCCTCGCTCCCCGCCGTGAGCGGCAACGCCGAACGGTTGATTACCTCCAGCAGCTGTTTGCAGCCGTAGAACGCAATTTTACCGATGTCCCGCAGCCCGCTGCCAAGCGTAACGGAGGACAGATGTATGCAGCTGCCGAACGCCTCTTTCCCGATGGAGCGGAGGCTGTCCGGCAAGGCGGCGGCTGTGAGTCGGTAACAACCAGCAAACGCGTTGTCGCTGATGGTTTGCAGGTTCCCGCCGAATTCGGCATACAGCATGCCGGATCTGAAAAAGGCTTCTTTTCCGATGCTCTTTACCCCGTTGCCGATGGTGACGGTCTTCAGCGCCGGGCTCATCTCAAAGGCACGTTCCCCGATGCCGACGATGCCGTCCCCGATGACGGCGGTTTCGAGCGACTTGCAACCCGAGAAAGCCCGCGAACCGATCAGGCACTCCCCGTTGCCGTTGACCGTCAGGCTCGTCATGGTACAGGAGACAAAGGCACCTGCCCCGATCTCGGACACGCTCGCCGGGACAGACACGGCTCCCATGGAATTCCGCATCCACCCGCAGGAGGCAAAGGCATACTCACCGATCTTCCGTACACCGTCGTCAATCGTGAGCGTTTTGACCAAACCACAGAAATGAAAGGCGTATGCGCCGATCTCGCGGACGCTCCCCGGAATGTGAATTTCCGTTAACCTCTCGCAGCTTTCGAAAGCGGAATTGCCGATCGTGGTCACCGTCTCCGGGATCGCCGCCTTTTCGAGCTTCCGGCAACGCATGAATGCCGCGCTGCCGATCGTTTTGAGTCCGTCGGGCAGGGTCACTTCCTCCAGGTTCAACTCATAAAACGCCTTCTCCCCGATACCGACCACCGGACACCCCCGATAGGTCCTCGGCACAACGATGACATGACTGCGTTCAGCACCGTCCGGCATCCAGTACGAGCCCTTGGTCAACGTGTACGTCTCGCCGTCTTCATTCAGACTGAAAGAAAAGTTGACACCCGGGTCAGCTTCTCCGCATTCGCGGCAGCTCCCGTATTCAAAGCTGTGCTGGTGCTCCGGCTCCCCCGCCGTCCCTCCGGCCCCGTCGCACGACACGGCGAATACCGCCAAGACCATGACCAGAGCCGCCATCAACCAGAACCGAAACCGTTTCATACCATCCTCCGCTTGTCGCGCACCGACCCGATGGCGTCCCCACCCCGGCACCGCGTTTTTCCATTCTCATTCTACTACCGATCGTCCGGAATGTCAATAGTTGATTACACTCTGCCGCGCGGCGCAACCCCGCCGCCGCCTTTCTCACATTAAAGGACAACACAAGCGAGCCGGGGGTAACTTTCGCGACCCGCGGGCGACCAGTGGTCGCCCCTACCGGTATTTGCATCCCGTCAAGCACCGAATCTCCGGAAGCTCGTTGAACCCATTACTCTGCCGGACAGATAAGGATAAGAAGAACAATTATCACCCCGTAGGGGCGACCGCCCGTCCCGGTTGCTCCCGACCCCGATACGCTTGCCCTCGAACCCTTTGCCCCCCGTAGGGGCGACCATCGGTCGCCCGTTTCACCTTGTCAAAAGGACAGCAAACGTCAAACCGATAATCTTTTCGCGCAACGCGGGCGACCAATGGTCGCCCCTACAGAATACCCGTTTTCTTTAGCCGCTTTTACGTCAGCCGCATCGGCAAACGGTGCGCCAGCTATGTGCCCCGGCAAACTTCTTAACTTGTCAGAGAAGCCGTTGGTTTGCCTGATGTATTATCGCAGATGCGAAAATACCCTTGCTTTCTGGTTGTGCGCCAGCCATTGCTCAACTTGTGTACCCGAGACAAGAGAGAAGGGATGGAGAAACCGCGTTCACACGAACGTCGTGCGCCCCGGCAAACCTTTTTCATTCATCAGAGAAACCGTTAGTTTGCCTGATGCGTTTCCGCAAGTGCGGAAACGCGTATACCCTCGAATAAGGAATGCTTTTGTTGGTACGGTAGGCGGTGCGAACGCGGTTAAAGCCCCCCTCGTCTCTTAAAGTAAAGGCAACCGATACAGCTCTCATCTTTCCGATGAAAAGTCAATATCGGTTGCCAATAAATTTATTTTGGGGGCGTTGTTCCGGCAAACCGATCGATTCATCGGAGAAACCGTTTGTTTGCCTGATGTATTTTCGCGGAGCGAAAATACTTTTTCTTCCTTCAACTTAAAGGCAATTGTCCGCCCTTATCTCTTGTCTCGTCAGCGTTGGACGCGACCGGATCCGTTCCCCCCCGCCAGAGCCTCCACCTCGGCGACACTCACCATGTTGTAGTCGCCCTCGATGGTGTGCTTCAGGCAGCTCGCCGCCACGGCGAACTCAATGGTCTTCTGCGGGTCGTACCCGGAGATCATGCCGTAGATGAGCCCGGCGCCGAAGCTGTCGCCGCCGCCGACGCGGTCCACGATACGGATGGCATATTTACGGGAGAAATAGCACTCCCCGCCGGTGTAGAGCATCGCCGCCCAGTTGTTGTCGTTCGCCGAGATGCTCTCGCGGAGCGTGATGGCAACGGCACGGAAGCCGAACATATCAGTGAGCTGCTTTGCCACGCTGCGGTAGCCGTCCTGATTGATCTTGCCACTGTCCACGTCGGTCCCCTCGGCACGGATGCCGAACACGTCCGCCGCGTCCTCCTCGTTGGAGATGCACACGTCCACATAGCGGCAGATCTCGGTCATCGCCGCTCTCGCCTCGTCGCGCGTCCACAGCTTCTTGCGGTAGTTGAGGTCGCAGGAGACCGTCAGCCCCAGCTTCTTCGCCTCTTTCGCGGCGGTCAGGCAGATCTTCGCGATTTCGGGCGAGAGTGCGGGCGTGATCCCCGTGAAGTGGAACCAGTCGGCACCGTCAAAAATCTTCTCCCAGTCAAAGTCCTCGGGCGACGCCTTGGCAATCGCGGAGCCTGCGCGGTCGTAGATGACCTTGCTCGGGCGCTGGGACGCACCCTTTTCAAGATAGTAGATACCGACGCGGTCGCCGCCGCGGACGATCTTGTCCGTCCCGACGCCGAAGCGGCGCAGGCTGTTCACCGCCGCCTGACCGATCTCATGCTTCGGGAGCTTGGTCACGAAATCGACCGGTACCCCGTAGTTGGCGAGCGAAACGGCGACATTCGCCTCCCCGCCGCCGAAAGTCGCACCGTAAGTATCTGCCTGCACGAACCGGTAGTAGCCCTCCGGCGCCAGGCGAAGCATCAGTTCTCCGAATGTAATGACTTTCATGCGTTCAGCACCTCCAGCAGTTGTTTGCAGTTTTCGCGGATATCGCCCTTCATCATGAAGCTCCCGCCGACGGCGGCAACCTTGTCAAAGGCGAGATATTCCCTGATATTTTTGAGATCGACCCCGCCGGTCGGCAGGAACCGCACCTGCGGGAACGGTGCGGACAGCGCCTTCAGCGCGGTGAGCCCCCCGTACACGTTCGCCGGGAAGAACTTGAGGATCGTCAACCCCATCTCGAGCGCCGCCATGATCTCGGTCGGCGTCACGCAACCGGGCAGGTACGGCACGCCCGCCTCGCGGCAGACCTCCGCCACCCCGGCAGAGAGACCGGGCGAGACGATGAAGCGCGCACCGGCGGCGAGCGCCGTCTTCGCCTGTTCGGCGTTGATCACGGTGCCGGCACCGATCATCATATCCGGATATTTTTCACACCCGATGCGGATCGCCTCTGCGGCGCACGCGGTACGGAACGTGATCTCCGCCACCGGGATCCCCCCGTCGCGGAGCGCCTCAAGCGTGGGGCAGGCATCGGCGATGTCGCGGATGACCACGACAGGGACGACGCGGTTGTTTGCGAGTAACTGTTCACTTGTCATTTGGAACACCCCCATTTGTTTGTATTCACCTTATTGTAACACGCTCAAATTTGCAATACTATGGCGTTTTCTGTCAAAGTGATAGCGATTTTTGCAAAAATGCAGCTATGCTGCCCGACCGGCACCCGTGCCGCGTCAGCGAACGTAACGGAGGAACATATAGGTCAGCACGGCAGCGCCGAGCGCGATGCGGTACCAGCCGAAGGGCTCGAAGCTGTGCCGTCTGACAAAGTCGGTCAGGAACCGTATCACCACGAGCGAGACGAGGAAAGCCACCGCACCGCCGAGGAGCAGGAGACCGACCTCCATGCCGCTCATCGTCAGCTTATCGACGAGAAAATACTTTGCGATCTTGAGCGCGGACGCCCCGAGCATGACGGGGATCGCGAGAAAGAACGAAAACTCCGTCGCCGCGGAGCGCGAAATGCGGCACAGCCGGGCGCCGATGATGGTCGAGCCGGAGCGCGAGGTCCCCGGGATGAGCGCCAGCGTCTGGAAGCACCCGACAATGATCGCGTCGCGGTAGCTCAACTGATCGACGGTCTCGACGCGGTTCTCCCGCCCGGCGAGGCAACGCTCGATCACGATAAAGGCAACGCCGTACACGATGAGCGCACCGGCGATCACCGAGCACTTCACGATCGGCTTCGCGTAAATATAATCCTCGATGAGGTTGTCGAGCAGCAGCCCGATGATGGCGGCGGGGACGGAGGCGACCAGCACCTTCCCCCACAGCGTCCACGTCGCGCGCCTGACCTCCGGCGTCTTGGACTTACCGAAGGGCCAGAGTCGCCCCCAGAACAGCACCAGCACGGCGATGATGGAGCCGAACTGGATCACCACCATGAAAAGATTGCGGAACTCCGGCGTCACGTTCATCGGGAGCCAGTCCTCAAAGAGCAGCATGTGCCCGGTGCTGGACACGGGTAACCATTCGGTGATCCCCTGGATCACACCGAGCAGAATGACAATCAGCCAGATCATAAAGAAAACCTCTCAAAACTCTTATATATATGCTTGAAGGCATTTTTCGCCCGCCGGTATTATACCATACGCGCCCGCCCGTGTAAAGATGAACTTCCTGCCCCCGCCCCGGGGTCAAACATTTTACGCGCCGTACCGCAGGCGTATTGCCCACGGCGGGCACCGAAAGTGCGGGAGGCAAAAACACGCAAAAAACACAGGGAGGAGCCGCATTTCTGCGGCTCCTCCCGGTCTTTGCCCTCTGCCGGCGCGGAGGGTGATGGGAAAGACTTCTTTATTCCAGCTCGAACGCGCCGGTATAGAGCTGATAGTACCTGCCGCGCTTCGCGATGAGGTCCTCGTGCGTGCCGCGTTCGATGATGCGGCCGTGGTCGAGCACCATGATGACGTCCGCGTTCTTGACCGTCGAGAGACGGTGCGCGATGACGAACACGGTGCGCCCGTGCATGAGGGCATCCATACCGCGCTGCACAATCTCCTCGGTGCGCGTATCGATGGAGGAGGTCGCCTCGTCGAGGATCATGACGGGCGGGTCGGCGACCGCCGCGCGGGCGATGGCGAGCAGCTGGCGCTGCCCCTGCGAGAGATTGGCGCCGTTGGCGACCAGCTTGGTCGCGTACCCCTCCGGCAGACGGGTGATGAAGTCGTCTGCACTGACGAGCTTCGCCGCCGCGATGCACTCCTCATCCGTGGCATCCAGCTTGCCGTAGCGGATGTTGTCCATCACCGTCCCCGTAAAGAGGTTGGTGTCCTGGAGGACGATCCCGAGCGACTGCCGGAGCGCCGATTTCTTGATCTTATTGATATTGATGCCGTCGTAGCGGATCTTACCGTCCGCAATGTCGTAGAAGCGGTTGATGAGGTTGGTGATGGTCGTCTTCCCGGCGCCGGTCGCACCGACAAACGCCACCTTCTGCCCCGGCTCGGCATACAGCGTCACGTCGTGGAGCACGATCTTCTCCGGGACATACCCGAAGTCCACATCCACCATGCGCACGTCCCCGGCGAGGGGCGTATAGGTCACGCTGCCGTCTGCGGCGTGCGGGTGCTTCCATGCCCATTTGCCGGTGTGCTCGGGGCACTCGACGATCTCGCCGTTCACCTCTATCGCATTGACGAGCGTCACATACCCCTCGTCCACCTCGCCCGGCTCATCGATGAGATCATAGATACGCGTCGCACCGGCGAGACCCATGACGATCGAGTTGACCTGCCCCGACACCTGCCCGATGTTCCCCGCAAACTGCTTGGTCATATTGAGGTAGGTGACGAGTGCGCCGATGGCGAGCACCGCCGCCCCGCCCGTACCCTGCAGCTTGCCGATGGCGTAGGAGAGCGACGGGTTGACGAACCCGGTCGTGAGCAGGATACCCCCGAGGATTGCCACAAGCACATACATGATGTTGCCGATATTGAACATGATCGGCATGAGCATATTGGCGTAGCGGTTGGCGCGCGTGGATGCGTCGCAGAACGCATCGTTGATCTTATCGAAATCGGCTTTGCTCGCTTCCTCGTGGCAGAACACCTTGACGACCTTCTGCCCGTTCATCATCTCCTGGATATAGCCCTCGGTCTGCCCGATGCGCTGCTGCTGCAGGAGGAAGAACTTTGCGCTCCTGCCGCCGATCGCCTTGGTCACGAGGAGCATCGCCGCGACCCCGAGCAGCACGAGCAGGGACAGCCACAGGCTGTACCAGATCATGATGAACAGCACCGAGAGGACGATCACGGCGGAGCTCAGCATCTGCGGCAGGCTCTCGCCGATCAGCTGACGGAGCGTGTCGGTGTCATTGGTGTAGATACTCATGATATCGCCGTGCGTGTGCGTGTCGAAGTACCGGATGGGGAGCGACTGCATATGGTCGAACATCCGGCGGCGGTACTTGTCGAGCGCGCCCTGCGTCATAATGGCGAGGAAGCGGTGGTACACATAGTTGGCGATCAGGGACACGACATAAATGGAGACGAGCACGGCGAGGAGCGAGAGAATCTGCGGCCGCACCGTCGCCCAGGAGGTATCCCCCGCGCCAAGACTGTCGGAGAGGATGGTTACGACGCGCTCCATGAACACGGCGGGGATTGCCGCACTGATGGCGCTGAACAGGATCAGCACAATGGTCACGGGGAGCATCACGGGGTAGTAGTGAAAGAGGTCGCGGAGGATCCGGCGGAACACCCCGCGCTTTGCCTGCGGTTTACGCATTTGCATCGCTGTCACCCCCCTTTTCCGTATCATCACTGCCGCGGTTCTGCGAATGCCAGATCTCGCGGTAAAGCCCGTTCGTCGCGAGCAGCTCCGCATGGGAGCCCACGGCGGCGATACGCCCGCCGTCGAGGATGAGGATCCTGTCGGCATCCTGCACGGAGGACAGCCGCTGCGCGATGATGATCTTCGTCGTCGTCGGAATGAATTTACGGAAGCCCATGCGGATGAGGGCGTCCGTCTTGGTATCGACCGCGCTGGTCGAGTCGTCGAGGATCAGGATCTTCGGCTTCTTGAGCAGTGCCCGCGCAATGCAGAGCCGCTGCTTCTGCCCGCCGGAGACGTTGGTACCTCCCTGCTCGATGTGCGTGTCATACCCGTCAGGCAGCTGCGTGATGAACTCATCCGCCTGCGCGAGGCGGCACGCCTCCTCGAGCTCTGCGTCGGTCGCGTCCGGGTTGCCCCAGCGCAGATTTTCCTTGATGGTACCGGAGAACAGCACGTTCTTCTGGAGCACGACGGCGACCTGGTTGCGGAGCACCTCGAGGTCGTACCTCCGCACGTCCTCGCCGCCGACGCGCACTGACCCCGCCGTCACGTCATAAAGGCGCGAGATGAGCTGGATGAGCGTCGTTTTACCGGAGCCGGTGCCGCCGATGATGCCGATGGTCTCCCCGCTCGCGATGTGCAGATCAATGTCCGCGAGCGCGAGCTTCTCCGCCGTCGCCGCATACTTGAAATCGACGTGGTCGAAGTCGACGGAGCCGTCCGCCACCGCGGTGAGCGCCCCCTCGGGGCTCGTCAGCGTGCTCTCGGTGTCCAGCACCTCGGTGATACGCTTCATGGACTCCAGCGACATGGTGACCATGACGAAAATAAACGACACCATCATCAGATTGAACAGAATCTGCGTCCCGTAGGTCAGGAGCCCCGAGAGGTGCCCGACGTTCATGCCGACGCCGCCGAGGCTCACAATCTTGCGCGAGCCGAAGAAGATGACGACGACCATGAGGGCATAAAGGCAGAACTGCATGAGCGGGTTGTTGAGGGCGAGGATTTTCTCGGCGCGGGTAAAGTCGCGGCACACATCACCGGACGCGCGCCCGAATTTTTCACGCTCATGGTCCTCCCTGACAAAGCTCTTGACGACGCGCATCCCGCGCACGTCCTCCTCAACCGACTCGTTGAGCCGGTCGTACTTGCGGAACACGCGGTCAAAGATGGGCGTCACCTTCCGGATGATGAGGAACAGGAAGAAGCCGAGGAACGGGATGAGCACCGCATAGATGAGCGCCATGCTCCCGCCGAGGACGAACGCCATGATGAACGAGAAGATGATCATGAGCGGAGAGCGGATTGCCGTCCGGATAATCATCATGAACGCCATCTGGACATTGCTGACGTCGGTGGTCATACGCGTGACGAGCGACGCGGACGAAAAGCTGTCGATGTTTTCAAACGAAAAATCCTGCACGCGGTGAAAGAGATTTCTCCGCAGGTTCCGGGCAAACCCGGCGGACGCCGTTGCGCAGGTCGAGCCCGCCCAGGCACCGAACAGCAGCGACAGGAAGGCGAGGACGACGAGCACGGCACCCCACTTCACGATGGTGCCGAGACCGCAGCCCGCCTCGATCTGGTTGATGAGCGTGGCGATGATGAACGGGATCACGCAGTCGATGGCGACCTCAAAGACGACGAGCACCATCGTCATGATGGTCGCCTTCTTGTATTCCCCCACGCTTTTCAGTATTTTTCGGATCATAGTGTATTTCCTTTGCGTTGTATTGCGTAAATAAATCGTTACATGAGCCCCCAGAGGGTCCGGAGGGCACGGGTGAGCCGGTCGGCAATCGCGCGGTCCTCCGCGCGCACCGGGTGCTCGGGGTAGGACGTGCACCAGCCGTCGGTCGGGAGGAAGTCCACCTGCGCCCCGCGCGAGGCGTTGTACCGCGCCACGAAATCCGGCAGCACCGCCGCATGAAAGCCCCAGAAGGAGGGCAGCACAAGCACGCGCGCCGCGGGGTGTGCCGCCCGCACGACGTCGAGCAGCTCCTCATAGCGCCCGAGGTATTCCGCGTCCGTGGCGCCGCTGTCGTTCGCGCCGTGGTTAATGACGATATAGTCGACCTTTGCCGGCGGCAGCGGTGCCCCCGCGTAGGCGAAAGGATACGCGAGCGCCGCGCGCGGCACGCCGCCGCTCCCGCTCCGGGTCAGCCCGACCGCGCCGTACCCCATGATGCGCGGTGCCATGCCGAGCGCCTCGGCGGTGCGCCATGCCCAGCCGGCTGTCGCGTCATCCTGATAGACGCGGTTGCAGCGGTCGTCTCCGAACACCGGCGAGCGCCGCTCGGGATCGACGAGGATCCCCTCCGTGATAGAGTCCCCGATGAATTCCATGACGGGGCGGTCGTCCGGCGCGAGGGGGACAAAGCCCTCTGCCTCACAGCCGAGCAAGGACACGCGGCAGTTCGGCTCCTCCCAGCGGGACTCATACTCATCGATGCTCTTGACGATGGCGCGGAGCGTATGTACTCCCGCCGTGGTCTCCACGCGCAGATAGGCGTCCGTCGGCGCTTCAAAACGCGCCCCGCCGTCCAGCTGTAAATACAGGTGCGGCGCCGTGCGGCTGACGCCCCGCATATCAAATGCGAGCAGCAGCGTCTCCCCCGTAAAGCCGACCTCGAAATACGCCCCGGCACAGGTCGTCTCGGCGGCATCGCCGAAATACCAGCGCCCGGTATACCGCACGGCGGCGGCGTCAAAGCGGATCTTCATCATAGTTTCCCCTTATCACAGGTGTCATGCAATCGTAAGCGGTATTCTAACGTAAGTGGTATTCTAACATATTGGTTTTTTAATGTCAATCACGCGCACGGTAACTTTTTTATAAAAAATATTCAAAACAGAATACCGGCGCGCCCGCCGCTTTGCCGCCCCCTACTGCCGCCCCCTGCCGAGCGGAGACGGCGCGGGGCGCGGAACCGCCGGCAGGATACGGGACGGGAGGTGCTCTGTTTCCCGCTGCCCGGGCGGCGGGTCGCCGCTCTTTTCCCCAATCGTCAGGGAGAGGGGCACCGCCGGTGCCCCTCTCCCGTTTTCCGTTTTGCCCCCGCCTCCGCGCCGCGGAGGGGAATCCGGCTTTTCGCCCCGTCCGGCAGGGACGAGCTTCACCCCCCGGCGCACGCCAAGACCCCCCGGTTATCGCCGCCGGCGGGAGGGGTTTTGGAGATCGGCGGCGCAGGACCCCGGATTTTCACGGGCGCCGCCGGACAAGCACCGGGCAGTACCCCGCGCACGGCAGGAGCCGGACGGAAGCCCGCACGATGTCACCGTCTTTGTCTTATTCGTATTCCACCACGCTCGCCCACGAGGTCAGAAACTCCCGCTCCTCCGGCTTGCGCTTCACGAGCTGGGACGCCGCCACGATGGGCATCCACTTCTGCACATACTGACGCGCCGTGTCGCTCTTCCGGCAGTACAGGCAGAGGTACTGCTCCGCCTCCTCGGTCATCCCCCGGAGACAGTAGAGGAGATAGGTGCGCGCGACGTCTGCCGAGGCGTTCCCCTGCGTAGCGTGCGACCAGTCGAGAATATACGGGTCCCCCGACGCCGTGATGATGATGTTTGCGGCATTGAAGTCGCCGTGGCACAGCTTAAAGTGCCGCGGCATCCCCTCGAGACGGGTATGCAGCTCATACCGCAGGGTCGCGTCGAGCCCGCTTGCGCTGATCTTGCTGTGCATCTTGTCACGCAGCCCGGATAGAAGCGGTACGCTCTGACGGTGAACGAGCATCTGCAGCTCCACAAACAGGTTCAGGTACTCGCCGTACTTCTCCGGGTGCTCGCGCATGAGGTCGGCGAGGGACTCCCCCTCCACATAATCGTAGAGGATTGCCCACTGCCCGTCGATTTTGGTCACCTCCCGCAGGCGCGGGATATGTAAGGGGGTGTCCGCGTCCCCGACGCGCGCGAGATTGACCGCCTCATTCAGCACGTCCGCCGCGGCGTATGTCGGGTCAAAGAGCTTGACGGTCATATCCCCGTCGCGGTAAATGGTCTTATTCGTACGTTTCGCGATGATCTGCTCGCCGGTCATAGTCATAAGCTGCCTCCCCTGTATAGTTACTGCCGGTGCCGCGGCGCGGCACCCTGTCTTCCTCTTTCAGTATAAAGGAAAAACCATATAAAAGCAATCCCTTTTCGGCGGCGGCGCAACCAGCCCAGCGGCGTTTCGGACAAAGCGCACGGGCATTTTTCCTTTTTTTCGTCAAAGTTAGAGAAATTGTGCGTTGTGTCGGGACAAAAAATATGTTACAATGAGAGCAAAGGGCGACCAAAGCGACCGCCGCCACCCCGAGAGGAGGACCCGGACTTGAACCTGCAATACCTGAAATACGCCGTCGAGGTCGCGCGCACCGGTTCGATCAACCGTGCCGCGGAGGCGCTGTACGTCGCACAGCCGAATGTCAGCCGCGCCATCAAGGAGCTGGAGTTCTCGCTCGGCATCGTGCTGTTCGAGCGCACCTCCAAGGGGATGCGCCTGACGCCGGACGGCGAGCGCTTCATGCAGTACGCGCGCAACATCCTCTCCCAGGTCGATGAGGTGGAGGAGATCTTCCGCCACGGCGAGGCGCGCAAAAAGAAATTCGCAGTCTCCGTCCCCCGCTCGAGCTATATCGCGTGCGCCTTCGAGGCGTTCACCAAAAAGCTGCCGAAGGATGAGCCCGTCGATGTATTTTATAAGGAAACGAACGCCCTGCGCGCCATCAACAATATCGTGAACGCCGATTACAAGCTCGGCATCATCCGCTACGCCTCGCACCACGACCGCTATTTCCGCGAGATGCTGGACGAGAAAAACCTGGAGGGCGAGCTCATCGCAGAGTTTTCCTATGTCCTCGTCATGAGCGCGGAACACCCGCTCGCCGCGAAGGAAACCGTCGGCTTCGACGACCTCTCGCCGTATATGGAGCTCACGCACGCCGACCCGTTCGTCCCCAGCCTTTCCCTCTCCGAGGTGCGCAAAGAGGAGATCCCCGACAACGTGCGGCGCCGCGTCTTCATCTTTGAGCGCGCCAGCCAGTTCGAGCTCCTGTCCTGCAACCCGGAGACCTTTATGTGGGTCGCCCCCGTCCCGGACGAGCTGCTCGAGCGCTACCGCCTCGTGCAGAAGCGGTGCCCCTGCAACACCAAGCTCTACCGCGACGTCCTCATCCATCCGAAGGACTATCACCTGACCGCCCTCGATAACCTTTTCATTACCGAGCTCTGCCTCTCCAAGCGCAAATACCTGTCCTGAAAGTCACCCCGGTCGCGCGCCTCCCCGCACGACCGGATTTTCGCTATATCGACAATGATATATCGATATACGAAAATCGTTATTCCCAAAACTCCGTGCCTCCGCTAGAATATACTTGTAAGAGCGAGACAAAGGAGGATCTCATGAACAAAATGGGAGTCACCAAACCGGTGATGGAGCGCATCCCCCTCTACCTCGGGTATCTGCGCAATCCGGCATCGGGGGTGGGGCGGACGGTGTCCGCGACCACCATTGCCAACGCACTGGGGCTCGGTGAAGTGCAGGTGCGGAAGGACCTCGCCGCCGTGAGCGGTGCGGGGCGCCCCAAGGTGGGATACGTCACGGATGAGCTGACGGCGCACCTCGCCACTTACCTCCGCGCCCACACGGCGAACACGGCGGTGCTGGTCGGCGCCGGGCGGCTCGGGCAGGCGCTGCTCGGGTACGGCGGCTTTGCCGAATACGCACTGACCGTTTCTGCGGCGTTCGATACCGACCCGGCGAAGTGCACGGGCGGGGTCCTGCCGCTCTCGGATTTTCCCGCCTTCTGCGCACGGGAGCATCCCGCGATCGGGATCATCACCGTACCGGAGGGAGAAGCGGAGGCGGTCTTCCGCCTCATGACGGAGAACGGCATCCGTGCCGTGTGGAATTTCTCGCGCTGCCGCCTGCGTCCTCCGGAGGGCGTGCTGGTCCGGAACGAGGATCTCGCGTCATCCCTTGCTGCCCTCTCCGGGCAGCTCAATCAAATCGGTTAATCACAATGATGAACAGAACATAAATCAGAGGAGTGCATTATGGAAGAAAAAATCTATCCGACAGTTGACAGTGTGGAGTCGCTCGAAGCGGCGATCGCCCGTGTCCGCGAGGCACAGCGGAAGTTTGCCACCTACACCCAGGAACAGGTGGACGCGATTTTCCTCGCTGCCGCAGAGGCTGCGAACCGGGCGCGTATCCCCCTCGCGAAGCTCGCGGTCGAGGAGACCGGTATGGGTGTCGTGGAAGATAAGGTCATCAAGAACCACTACGCCGCCGAGTATATCTACAACGCATATAAAAACACCAAGACCTGCGGTGTGATCGAAGAAGACACCGCTTACGGCGTCCGCAAGATCGCGGAGCCGATCGGTCTCGTTGCCGCCGTCATCCCGACGACCAACCCGACCTCCACGGCGATTTTCAAGACGCTCATCTGCCTGAAGACCCGTAACGGCATCATCATCAGCCCTCACCCGAGAGCGAAGAAGTCCACCATCGCGGCGGCAAAAGTCGTTCTGGAAGCGGCGGTCAAAGCAGGCGCGCCGGAAGGCATCATCGGCTGGATCGATGCCCCCTCGCTCGAAATGACCAACCTGATCATGAAGGAAGCCGACATCATCCTCGCGACCGGCGGCCCCGGCATGGTCAAGGCAGCGTACTCCTCCGGTAAGCCCGCCCTCGGCGTCGGCGCCGGCAACACGCCTGCCATCATCGACGACACGGCGGACCTGACGCTCGCCGTCAACTCGATCATCCACTCCAAGACCTTTGATAACGGTATGATCTGCGCCTCCGAGCAGTCGGTCATCGTGCTCGACGGCGTGTACGATGCCGTCAAGACGGAGTTTGCGGCGCGCGGCTGCTACTTCCTCTCCCCCGAGGAGACCGAAAAGGTCAGAAAGACCATCATCATCAACGGCGCCCTGAACGCAAAAATCGTCGGTCAGCGCGCACAGAAGATTGCCGCCCTCGCCGGGGTAACGGTGCCGGAGGGGACCAAGATCCTCATCGGCGAGGTGGAGAGCGTCGATCTCTCCGAAGAATTCGCGCATGAAAAGCTCTCCCCTGTCCTCGCCATGTACCGTGCGAAGGACATCCAGGACGCTTTCGCCAAGGCAGAGCGCCTGATTGCGGACGGCGGCTACGGCCACACCTCCTCGATCTACCTCAATGCCTCGACCGAAAAGGCGAAACTCGCCGAGTTCGCAGAGCGCATGAAGACCTGCCGTATCCTCGTCAACACCCCCTCCTCCCAGGGCGGTATCGGCGACCTCTATAACTTCAAACTCACGCCCTCGCTCACGCTGGGCTGTGGCTCGTGGGGCGGTAACAGCGTCTCCGAGAACGTCGGGGTCAAGCACCTCATCAACATCAAGACAGTCGCCGAGAGGAGAGAAAATATGCTTTGGTTCCGCGCACCCGAGAAGGTGTATCTGAAACGGGGTTGCCTGCCCGTCGCCCTCGATGAGCTGGGGAGCGTCATGGGTAAGAAGAAGGCGTTTATCGTCACCGACAGCTTCCTCTACCACAACGGCTATACGAAGCCGATTACCGATAAGCTCGATGCCCTCGGCATCCAGCACGCGACTTTCTTCGACGTCGCGCCCGACCCGACCCTCGCCTGCGCGAAAGAGGGTGCCAAGCAGATGACCGCGTTCGCGCCGGACGTCATCATCGCCCTCGGCGGCGGCTCCGCGATGGACGCCGGCAAGATTATGTGGGTCATGTACGAGCATCCGGAAGTGAACTTCCTCGACATGGCAATGCGCTTCATGGATATCAGAAAGCGTGTCTACACCTTCCCGAAGATGGGTGAAAAGGCATACTTCATCGCCATCCCGACCTCTGCCGGTACCGGCTCCGAGGTCACGCCGTTCGCCGTCATCACCGATGAGTCCACGGGTGTCAAGTACCCGCTCGCCGACTACGAGCTGCTGCCGAAGATGGCGATCATCGACACCGACTTCCATATGTCCGCGCCCCGCGGTCTGACTGCCGCCTCCGGTATCGACGCCGTGACCCACGCGCTGGAAGCCTATGCGTCCATCATGGCGACCGACTACACCGACGGTCTCGCGCTCCGCGCCCTGAAGACCATCTTCACCTACCTGCCGCGTGCCTATGACAACGGGCAGCGGGATATCGAAGCCAGAGAAAAGATGGCAAACGCAGCCACCATGGCAGGTATGGCGTTCGCGAACGCCTTCCTCGGTGTCTGCCACTCCATGGCGCACAAGCTCGGCGCCTTCCACCACATCGCTCACGGTGTCGCCAACGCCCTCATGATTGACGAGGTGCTGCGCTTCAACGCGGCAGAGGTCCCGACCAAGATGGGTACCTTCTCGCAGTACGCTTACCCGCACACCCTCGCCCGCTACGCGGAGGTTGCCGACTACCTCGGCATCACGGGTGCCAACGACCAGGAGAAGCTGGAGAACCTCATCGCCGCCATCGACGCCCTGAAGGCGCGTGTCGGTATCAAGCCCACCATCCGCGACTATGTGCCGGATGAGGCAGACTTCCTCGCCCGCCTCGACGCGATGACCGAACAGGCGTTCGACGACCAGTGCACGGGCGCCAACCCGAGATACCCGCTCATGAGCGAGATCAAGCAGATGTACCTCGACGCGTACTACGGCAAGACCTTCACCGAGGTGGAGAAGCCGGATGAGACGCAGGTCATCGAGACCGAGAGCACCGAAGATTTCAAACGCGTGTATCGCAAGAATGCCGCGAAAAAGAAACAGTAAGGAGTGTCAAAGGATACGATGAAACTGGACAGAGTGATTGCGGTAAGAAACAACAAGACCGTATACCGCGACGGTGACAACTGCATCAAGGTATTTGACAGTGACTATTCCAAGGCGGATATCCTCAACGAGGCGCTCAACCAGGCGCGCATCGAGGAGACCGGCATCCGCATCCCGAAGATCAGAGAGGTCCTCACCATCGACGGCAAGTGGGCGATCGTCTCGGATTACATCAAGGGCAAGACCCTCGCGCAGCTCATGGAGGAAAACCCGGAGAAGAAGAACGAGTACCTCGAGCTGCTGGTGGACCTCCAGATGGATGTGCACAGCCACACCTGCCCCCTGCTCACCAAGCTGAAGGATAAGATGAACCGTAAGATCAGCGCCGCCGATCTTGACGCCACCACCCGCTACGATCTGCATACCCGCCTCGAGAGTATGCCGAAGCACAATAAGGTCTGCCACGGGGACTTCAACCCCTCGAACATCATCATCACCGAAGACGGCACTCCGTACATTCTCGACTGGTCGCACGTCACGCAGGGCAACGCCTCCGCAGACGTCGCGCGCACCTACCTGCTGTTCTGGCTCGCCGGGGACATCGAAGGGGCGAACGCCTACCTCGACCTGTTCTGCAAAAAGAGCGATACCGCCAAGCAGTATGTGCAGAAATGGATGCCGATCGTCGCCGCCTCTCAGTCCGTGAAGGGCAATGAGAAAGAGCGCCAGTTCCTGCTCTCCTGGGTCAACGTCGTCGATTACGAATAAACCAGCTCCGCCGCGCCGGGCGGTATCGCCCGGCGCATTTTATTACGCATCACAACATGACAGAAAAGGAATGAAGAATTATGAAAGTTACGGTTTGTATCGGTAGCTCCTGCCACCTCAAGGGCGCCCGTCAGGTCGTCGAGACCCTCCAGTACCTCATCTCCGAGAACGGGCTGAAAGACAAGGTCGAGCTCGGCGGCACCTTCTGCATGGGCAGATGCCAGGAGGGCGTCTGCGTGACGGTGGACGACGCGTTCTTCTCCGTCTCCCCCGAAACGACGACGGCGTTCTTCGAGAAAGAAATCCTCGCCAAGGCGTGACGAAACGCTATGGTATTCATACAGGTCTGCGTCGGCAGCTCCTGCCATCTGAAGGGTGCCCCGACGATTGTCTCCATGATGGAGGCAGCCATAGAGAAGAACCACCTCGAAGACGAAATTGTACTCTCGGGCAGCTTCTGCACGGGTAAGTGCAACCGCGTCGGCGTGACGGTCACGGTCGGTGACGACATTTATACGGGCGTCACCCCCGAGACCTTTGCCGACTTTTTCCGGGACACCGTCATGCCCGCCGTCGAGAGGGAAAGGAGTTAACCCGTGTCCACCTGTCTGACGCTGAAAAAATCCAACTGCAAAAACTGCTATAAGTGCATCCGCCATTGCCCGGTGAAGTCCATCCGCTTCTCGGGCAATCAGGCGCATATTATCGGGAACGAGTGCATCCTCTGCGGTCAGTGCTTCGTCGTCTGCCCGCAGAACGCCAAGGAGATCACGAGCGAGGTCGAAAAGGTCAAGGTGCTCCTCGCCTCGGGCGACCCGGTCTATGTCAGCCTTGCGCCGTCCTTCGTCGCCAATTACGACGGCGTCGGCATCGGGGCGATGCGCCGCGCTCTGCAAAAGCTCGGCTTCACCGATGCGGAGGAGACCGCCATCGGCGCCACGATGGTCAAGCGGGAATACGAGCGGATGCTCCGCGAGGAGGGGCAGGATATCATCATCACCTCCTGCTGCCATTCCGTCAATCTCCTCATCCAGAAGTATTTTCCGGCGGAGCTCCCCTACCTTGCCAAGGTGCTCTCTCCGATGCAGGCGCACTGCACGGATCTGAAGCGCCGCTACCCGAACGCGAAGACGGTCTTCATCGGACCCTGCGTCGCCAAGAAAGACGAGGCGGAGTATTACGACGGGATCGTGGACGCCGTCCTCACCTTTGAGGAGCTGACCGAGTGGTTCGCCGCCGCGGGCGTCACGCTTGAACGCGAGACGGATGCCGACCCGGAGAGCCGGGCGCGCTTCTTCCCCACCACGGGCGGGATCCTGAAGACCATGACGGAGACCCTCCCGGACTATACATACCTCGCGATCGACGGGGTGGAGAACTGCATGGCGGCGCTCCGCGACATCGAGAGCGGGAAGATCCATCATTGCTTCATCGAGATGTCTGCCTGCGTCGGCAGCTGCATCGGCGGCCCCGTCATGGAGAAGTACCACCGCTCCCCCGTCAAGGATTATACGGCGGTCGCGCGGTTTGCCGGTGAGCGGGACTTCCCTGTCCCGCAGCCCGACTTTGTGGAGCTGCAGAAGCAGTTTACCCTGATTGAGCGCCGGGCACAGGTGCCCTCGGAATACGAGCTCGCCGAGATCCTGCGCCAGATGGGCAAGACCCGCCCGGAGGATGAGCTGAACTGCGGCTCCTGCGGGTACAACACCTGCCGGGAGAAGGCGATCGCCATCTTCCAGGGCAAGGCGGAGGTCTCCATGTGCCTGCCCTACCTCAAGGAGAAAGCCGAGAGCTTCTCCGACAGCATCGTCAACAACACGCCGAACGGGCTCATCGTCCTCAACGAAAAGCTCGAGGTGCAGCAGATCAACACCGCGGCGCGCCGGATCATGAACATCCGCGCGGCGTCCGACATCCTCGGCGACCTGGTCGTCCGCATCCTTGACCCGAAGATCTTTCTCGAGGTTCTGGAGTCGAAGGAGGACGTGCGCGACCGCCGCGTGTACCTCGCCGAGTACGGGAAATCCGTCGAAGAAACGGTCATCTATGACCGCGCCTACCACCTGCTCATCTGCATCATGCGTGATGTGACGAGCGAGGAGGACGAGCGCAAGAAGAAAGAGACGATCCGCGAGCAGACGATCGACATCGCCGATAAGGTCGTCGACAAGCAAATGCGGATCGTGCAGGAGATCGCCTCTCTGCTCGGGGAGACCGCGGCAGAGACCAAGATTGCCCTGACAAAGCTGAAGGAATCCATCACCGATGAATGAGCTCTGTGCCGATATCGGCTATCAAAGTGTCAACCACGTCGGCGAGCAGCTCTGCGGTGACCATGTGGACATCGTGGAGCAGGGGGAGGATTCGACCGTGGTCGTCCTCGCGGACGGTCTCGGCTCGGGGGTCAAGGCGAGCATCCTCTCCACCCTGACCTCCAAGATCATTTCCACCATGATGGCGCAGGGGCTCTCACTCGAGGACTGCGTCGAGACGATCGCCGCCACCCTGCCGATCTGCTCGGTGCGCGGGGTCGCCTACTCCACTTTCACGATTCTGCACCTTGTGGACAATACCGAGGCGGAGGTCATTCAGTTTGACAACCCCCTCGTCATCCTGCTCCGCGAGGGTAAGAACTACGACTACCCGAAGACCGAAATGTCCATCGGGGGCAAAAAGATCTACAAGTCCGTGATACGCCTCGAGGAGGACGACATCTTCATCCTCATGAGCGACGGCTGTCCGCACGCCGGTCTGGGGCTGACCTACAACTTCGGCTGGAAGCGGGAGGATATCATCGGCTTCATGGAGGCGAACGCCGCGGGCGGCTATACCGCCAAGACGCTCTCCACCATGCTCATCGACGAGTGCAACCGCCTCTACGGCGGGAAGCCGGGGGATGACGCCACCGCCTGCATCGTGAAGATACGGCGGCGGGTGCCCATGAACCTCCTGTTCGGTCCCCCATCCAACCGGGACGACTGCAACCGCATGATGGCGCTGTTCTTCTCCAAGGAGGGCAAGCACATCGTCTGCGGCGGTACCACCTCGTCGATTGTGGCGAAATACCTCGGTAAGCCGGTGCGCGTCGGGCTCAACTTTGAGCAGAGCGACATCCCGCCCACGGCGGAGATCGAGGGCGTGGACCTCGTGACCGAGGGGGTCATCACGGTGAACCGCGTGGTCGAGTATGCGAAGGACTACCTCCGCGACAACAAGAGCTATGAGCAGTGGAACTTCCGCCACGACGGCGCTTCCATGATCGCGCGGATGCTCTTTGAGGAGGCGACCGACATCAACTTTTTTGTCGGCAGAGCCGTCAACCCCGCCCACCAGAACCCCGATCTGCCCATCAACTTCAACATCAAGATGAACCTGGTAAAGGAACTGTCCGAGTGCCTTGTCAAAATGGGTAAGCGGATCAAAGTCAGTTATTTCTGATGAAGGAACCAACATGAAAAAGTTTGATACCAAAGTACAGCACCTCAAATACAAGGTCCTGCGGGAAGTCGCGCGCGAGGCATGGGCGGACCGCCTGCCCGAAAGCGCGGTCGATATCCCGAAGACCATCGTCCCCGGCAAGGTGCCGACCATGCGCTGCTGCGTCTATAAGGAGCGCGCCATCCTCGCCGAGCGCGTGAAGATCGCGATGGGCGGCGACAAGAGCAACCCGAACGTGATCGAGGTCATCGAGATCGCGTGCGACGAGTGCCCCGTCGGCGGCTACGAGGTGACGAACGCCTGCCGCGGGTGCCTCGCCCACCGTTGTGAAGACGTCTGCCGTTTCGGCGCCATTTCGTTCGACCAGAACCACGTCGCGCACATCGATAAGTCCAAGTGCAAGGAATGCGGCGCGTGCTCCAAGGTCTGCCCGTTCACGGCGATTGTCGGGCGTAAGCGCCCGTGCCAGAACGCCTGCAAGGTCAAAGCCATCTCCATGAACGAGGAGAAAGCGGCGACCATCGACGGGTCGAAGTGCATTGCCTGCGGCGCCTGCGTCTACCAGTGCCCGTTCGGCGCCATCACGGATAAATCCTTTATCCTGAACGTCATCGACATCCTGAAAAAGAGCGAGGGCAACAAAAAGTACAAGACCTATGCCGTCGTCGCTCCGTCGATCTCCAGCCAGTTCACTTATGCGAAGCTCGGGCAGGTCATCACGGGGCTGAAGGAGCTCGGCTTCCACACCGTCATTGAGGCGGCGCTCGGCGCCGACATGGTGGCGGAGGCAGAATCGCGTGAGCTCGCGGAGAAGGACTTCCTCACCAGCTCCTGCTGCCCCGCCTTTGTGGATTACGTCCATAAAAACTTCCCGGATCTGGTTCCTTTTGTGTCGCATAACCTCTCCCCGATGGCGATGATCTCCAAGTACATCAAGGAGACCACGCCGGGCGCAAAGGTTGTATTCATCGGCCCCTGCACGGCGAAGAAAGCCGAGGTGCAGAAGGAGGAGGTCAGACCGTACGTTGACGTCGCCATGACGTTTGAAGAATTGCAGGCGCTCTTTGACAGCCGTGACCTCGACATCACCACCCTTGCCGAGGGCGTGCTCGACAACGCCTCCTATTTCGGTCGTATTTTCGCCCGGTGCGGCGGTCTTTCCGATGCCGTCGCCGAGGGGCTCAAGGAGCAGGGACTCACCGACTTCCCGCTGAACGCCTGCGCCTGTGACGGGATTGAAGCGTGCCGCGTCGCACTGCTCAAAAAGTCGAAGAACCTCCTCGACGCCAACTTCATCGAGGGGATGGCGTGCGTCGGCGGTTGCATCGGCGGCGCCGGATGCCTGACCCACGAGCCGCGCAGTCGCGACGACGTAGACCGTTACGGCAGAGAGGCACTGGAAAAGACCATTACGGATGCCGTTTCCCAGCTGAAGTAACCCGCCGCCGAAACCGGTTCCCCCGGTCGGTACCGCGCGCCCTGCGGCGGCACCCCCATTTACCTGTCATAACGGCGTTGTGCCCGGTTTTCCTGGCACAACGCCGTTTCTTTTTTATTTTGCATCAGTTTTTCCTGCCCTGCCTGCTTCCGGCGCTGTGACCGCGTACCCGTTCTCCCGCCGCCCGTCGTCCCCGCTTCCCCCGCCCTTTTCGTCCTCTCCGCCGCTTTTATGCCCTCACGCCCCCCGTTCTCCTGCGCGCTGACGCGCGTCAAAGAGAATTTAAAAAGTGTACATTGCTATTTTCCGCGCGCGGTGGTACAATAAAAACAAGCTAATACCCTCGGAGTGAAGCATGGAAACACTGGCAAACAAAATATATACGGGTGAGCGGGCGCTGTTCGGCGCCCGGGACCTCACGCTGAACGGCTGCGTTTTTGAGGACGGCGAGTCCCCGCTCAAGGAGAGCGCCCGTCTTTCCCTCTCCGGCTGCGCCTTCCGCTGGAAGTACCCGCTGTGGTACGGGCATGATATCACCCTCGCGGATTGCACATTTTCCGACACCGCCCGCGCCGGGATTTGGTACACCGAGAACATTGCCGTCCGCGACACCGTCATCCACGCACCCAAGAGCTTCCGCCGCTCGCACGGCATCACCCTCGAGCGGGTCACGATGACGGACGCCGCCGAGACGCTCTGGTCCTGCCGCGACATCACCATCCGCCGCCTGGACGCACGGGGAGATTACCTCCTCATGAACGCGGAGGACATTGACGCCGTGGAGCTGCACCTCGACGGCAACTACGCCTTTGACGGCGCGAAGAACGTCACGCTCCGCTCCTCCCGCCTGCTCACCAAGGACGCGTTCTGGAACAGCGAAGACGTCACGGTCTACGATTCATATATCGCCGGTGAATACCTCGGCTGGAACGCGAAGCGCCTGACGCTTGTGGACTGTACGGTCGAGAGCCTCCAGGGCTTCTGTTACATCGACCACCTGACCCTCAGAAACTGTCGGCTCGTGAACACCACCCTCGCTTTTGAGTATTCCACGGTGGACGCCGATATCACAGGCTCCGTCGACAGCGTGCTCAACCCCTCGGGCGGCATCATCCGCGCCGATCATATCGGGCAGCTCACGATCGACCGCGACCGCGTCGACCCCGGAAAGACCACCATCATCGTGCGGGAGGACGTCTGACATGGCAGTCTTTGATTTCGACACCCCCGTTGACCGCCGCGGGACAGACTCCCTCAAATGGGACGTACCCGAGGGGGAGCTGCCCATGTGGGTCGCGGACATGGATTTTATGACCGCCCCCGCCGTCAGGGACGCGCTCGCCGCGCGCCTCGCGCACGGCGTCTTCGGCTACTCGGACGTGCCGGAGGCGTGGTACCGCGCCTACTGTGACTGGTGGCGTGAGCGGCACGGCGTCACCTTTGACCCTGCGTGGCTGACCTTTACGACCGGCGTCATCCCCGCCCTCTCCTCCGTCGTGCGGAAGCTCACGACCGTCGGGGAGAACGTGCTGGTCATGACCCCCGTCTACAACATCTTTTTCAATTCCGTCGTCAATAATGGCAGGCACCTCCTCTCCTGCCCCCTCCGCTACGAGAGCGGCGCCTATGACGTCGATTTTGCGGCGCTGGAGGCGGGGCTCTCCGACCCCGAGACCTCGATGATGATTCTCTGCAACCCGCATAACCCGGTGGGCAAGATCTGGAGCCGCGAGACGCTCGCGGAGATCGGCGCCCTCGCAAAGAAGCATCATGTGCTCGTCGTCTCGGACGAGATCCACTGTGACCTCACCGACCCCGGATGCTCCTACACGCCTTTTGCCTCCGTCTCGGACGACTGCCGGGAGAACAGCGTGACGCTCATCGCCCCGACCAAGGCGTTCAACCTCGCCGGGCTCCAGACGGCGTGCGTCGTCACCCCCGACCCGACGCTCCGGCACCGCGTTGTGCGCGGGCTGAACACCGACGAGGTCGCAGAGCCGAATGCCTTTGCCGTCACCGCCGCCGTCGCGGCGTTCACGGACGGGGCGCCGTGGCTGGATGCCCTGCGCGCTTATCTGTACGAAAACAAGTGCCTCGTGCGCGAGACGCTCGCGCGGGAGTGCCCCGACCTCCGCGTCACCCCGAGCGACGCGACCTACCTGCTCTGGCTCGATGCCTCGCGCATCACCCCCGATGCCGCGCCCCTCGCCGACCACCTCCGCCGCGCGGCGGGGCTGTACCTCACGGCGGGCGACGTGTACGGGGAGGGCGGTCGCCCGTTCCTGCGGATGAACGTCGCCGCCCCGCGCGCGACCGTCCGCGAGGGGCTCCGCCGGCTCCTCACCGGCATCGCCTCGTTCCGTAACCACCCGGCAGACTGACCGGTCGCTGACCGGCAGATGCCCAACGGACAACCGGCGCCCGCCCGTCGGGCGCTCGGCTCTCACACCCAACCCGAAAGGAGTTTTCCCATGTTACCGGACGCACTGTTCTGGAATGTCCACATGTACGGCATCATGATCGCCGTCGGCATCCTCGCCTGCTTTCTCGTACTGTATCTCTATTCGAAGCGCCTCGGGGTCCCGACCGGGCTCGTGGATTTCTGCTTCTACGACGGCGTGTTCTCCATCCTCGTCGGCTTCGGTGCCGCCGCCCTCGTGCAGGCGACGCTGAACTATATCAAGAACCCCGAGCGGGGATTTGAGATCGGGAGCGGGATCACCGTCGTCCCCGGGCTCATCGGCGGCGCCGGCTTCTTCCTCATCGTGTATTTTCTCCTGCGGAAGCGCCTGAAGCTCCACCTCCTCCGGATCCTGCCCGTCATCCCGTGCTGTATCACGGTCGCCCACGCCTTCGGGCGCATCGGCTGCTTCTTCGCCGGCTGCTGCTACGGGCGCGAGACGGATTCGATCTTCGGGGTACAGTTTAAAACCGTCTCCGGCACCCGCCTGCCCACCCAGCTCTTTGAGGCGGTGTTCCTGTTCCTGCTCTTTGCCGCCCTCACCCTGCTCGTCCTCAGATGGAAGTGCCCCTACACGATGAGCGTCTATCTCGTCGCCTACGGCATCTTCCGCTTCATTATTGAGTTCTTCCGCGGAGATGACCGCGGGCAGATCTTCGGCGGCGCCCTCTCCCCCTCGCAGGTCGGCTCGATCCTCTACCTGCTCCTCGGGGTCGGCTGGTTCTTCCTCCACCGTTACCTGCTTGCCCGGTACCCCGCACCGGAGCCGGAAGCACCGGCAGAGCCCGAGACCCCGGCAGACCGGACGTAAGACCGCGCCGCCGTCAGACCATGTGCAGAGCCTCCCCGCGGCACCCGATACCGCCGCCCGGCGGCGCCCCACGGACCACGCACGCCCCATCCGCTGTCCCGAAACGACTTTGTTTTTCGTGAGAAAGGAGACCGTACCATGAAAATGATTACTGCCATCGTCCACAAAAAAGATGCCCCGTTCGTCTGTGACGCCCTGCGTGAGGCGGGTATCGCCTTCACCAAGATGGCGAGCACCGGCGGGTTCCTCAGTGCGGGGAACACGACGCTGCTCATCGGCGTCGATGACGACCGCCTGGAGGAAACGCTCACCATCATCCGCACCCACTGTGCCCGCCGCATGGAGCCCGCGCAGATGCCCTCTATGCACACGAGCTCGGTGCATACCCCCCTCGCGACGACCGCGACCATCCCCGTCGGCGGCGCCACCGTCTTCGTCAGCGACATCACCCATTTTGAGAAAATGTGAGGGAGACCCTCCGGAAATGAAACATTCGCCCCCCGATGACGGCGCGCTTGACAGCGCCGGAACGGAAGAAACCGGTCCGGCACCAGGCGCGGCACCTGCGGCGCCCGATGCAGCACCGGCAACGCCCGGTATAGCCCCCGGCACAACGCCTGCCGCGGGCGATACCACGGAGGTCGCCGCTCCGCATGGCGGGCGGCACCTGCTCCTCCGCCTCTTTTTCACCATGCTGAAGATCGGGCTGTTCGCCTTCGGCGGCGGCTATGCCATGACCGCCCTGCTTGAAAACGAGCTCGTCACAAAGCGCGGCTGGCTCGGGCGGGATGAGTTTCTCAACATGGCGGCGATCGCCGAGTCCACCCCGGGTCCCATCGCCGTCAACAGCGCGACCTACGTCGGCTACCGCCTCGCCGGCGTGCCCGGCGCCGCCGTCGCCACCATCGGCGTCTGCCTGCCCGCCTTTCTCATCATCTTTGCGATCTCGCTCTTTTTCGACCGCTTTGTCGCGCTCACCTATGTGGCGTACGCCTTCCGCGGTGTGCAGGCGGCGGTCGTGTACCTCATCGCCTCGGCGGGCGTCCGCCTGTTCCGGGGGCTCGGGCGTGACCCGCTCGCGCGCATCCTCGCCGTCGTCACGGCGGTGGCGCTCGTCCTCCTGTCGCTCCTCTCCGTCAACTTTTCCTCCGTGTTCTTTATCCTCATCGGCGGGGTGATCGGGGTCGCCGCCTACCTCATCCGCCGCGCACGGCGGGGAGGTGACGGGCGATGATTTTGCTCCAACTGTTTCTGACCTTTCTCCTCATCGGCACCGTCTCGTTCGGCGGCGGCTACGGCATGATTTCTCTCGTGCGGGAGCAGGTGCTCTCTCACGGGTGGCTGACGGAGAGTGAATTCCTTGATTTCATTGCCGTCTCCGAGTCCACCCCGGGTCCCCTCGCCGTCAACATGGCGACCTTCATCGGCTCCTCACAGGCGGGCTTCCCCGGGGCATTGATCGCAACGGTCGGCGTCGTGCTCCCCGCCTTTCTCATCATCCTGCTCATTGCCGCCCTGCTGAAAAACCTCCTCCGCTACCGCGGTGTGGAGGCGTTTCTCTCGGGCGTCCGCCCGACGGTCGTCGGGCTCATCCTCGGCACCGCCCTGCTCCTCGGTCTCTCTGCCTGCTTCTCCCTCGGCTCGCTCCGCGATGCCGCCGGGATTTCTCCTGACCCGGTGGTGCTGCTCATCCTCTTTTGCCTCGTCGCGTTTGACGGTGCCTCGCGCGCGTGGAACCGCCGCGCCCTCTCCCCAATCCTCCTGATCCTCCTCTCCGCCATCCTCGGGATGCTCATCTGCCCGCACATCTGACCCTGGCGCCGGGCGCCCGGCGCGCTTTGCCAACTGATCTTATTTTCCGGAGGTAACCATGAAATTTTCCGAAATGCCCTATGAAAGACCCGACACCGACGAGCTCCGCCGGCGCCTTGAAGCGCTGACCGCCGCTCTCACCGCCGCGACGAGCTACGAGGACGCCAAAAAGGTATTCCTCGAGGAGGAAAAGCTCTCCGCGCATATCCAGACGCTCTATGCCCTCGCCTATATCCGCCACTCCATCAATACGAAGGACGAATTCTACGACGGCGAGCTCAAGTTCTGGAACGCCGCGATGCCCGCCCTCGGGGAGACCTCGCAGGCGTGGACGAAGGCGATACTCGACAGCCCCTATCGCCCCGACTTCACCCGCGAGTACGGGGACGTCATGTTCCGGAACGCAGAGATCGAGTTCCGCTCCTTCTCCCCCGCGATCATACCCGAGCTGCAGGAGGAGAACGACCTGACGCAGGCGTACGAAAAACTGCTCGCCTCGGCGCAGATCCCCTTTGAGGGCGGCACCTACACCCTCTCCCAGCTCTCCCCGTTCAAGAACGACCCGGACGATGCCCGCCGCAGAGCCGCCTGGGAGGCAGAGGGCAACTGGTACCTCGCGCACCGTGAGGAGCTCGATACGATCTACGACCGCCTGGTGCACCTGCGCGACGCCATGGGGCGCAAGCTCGGCTACGAGAACTATATTCCCCTCGGCTATGACCGCATGGGGCGCAACTGCTATACCAAAGAGGATGTGGAGAAATTCCGCGCCGCCGTCATCCGCTATGTGGTCCCGCTCGCGGACGGCATCTATCGCGAGCAGGCAAAGCGGCTCGGTAAGCCCTATCCCATGAACTTCGCGGACAACGCCCTCGCCTTCCGCTCCGGGAACCCGAAGCCGGCGACGGACGCGGACGGCATCCTTGCCCACGCGCGCACGTTCTACGACGCCCTCTCCCCCGAGACGGGAGCCTTCTTCCGCATGATGCTGGAGAACGAGCTGCTCGATGTCCTCTCCACCGAGGGCAAGGCAGGCGGCGGCTACTGCGAGGAGATCCGCGACTACGGCGTTCCCTTTATCTTTGCCAACTTCAACGGCACCCGCGCCGACGTCGAGACGGTCACGCATGAGGCGGGGCACGCCTTCGCCGCTTATCTCAACCGTGACCGCGTACCGGGGAGCACGGCGCTCCCGACCCTTGAGGGGTGCGAGGTGCACTCCATGTCGATGGAGTTTCTCGCCTGGAACTGGGCAGAGGGCTTTTTCGGTGCCGACACACATAAGTTCTATTACAGCCACCTGTCGGGCGCGCTGACCTTTATCCCCTACGGCACGATGGTGGATCACTTCCAGCACATTGTGTATGAGAAGCCCGACCTCACCCCCGCCGAGCGGCACGATGTCTGGCGGGAGCTCCTCGGCACCTACATGCCGTGGGTAAAGCTGGGTGACATCCCGTTTTACGGTGACGCCATGGGCTGGCAGAGACAGCACCACATCTATTCGAGCCCGTTCTACTACATTGACTACTGCCTCGCACAGACCGTTGCACTTGAGATCTGGGCGAAGATGCAGAACAGCCTTGACGAGGCGTGGCGCTGCTACATGGCGTACACGAAGCAGGGCGGCAGCCGCGTCTTCACCGATCTGCTCCGTGAAGCCGGGCTCGACAGCCCGTTTGATGAAAAATGCCTTGCCGGGGTCGCCCGCGTGGCAGACGACTGGCTGAAGCATTATGACCTGACCGGTATTGCCTGATCACATTACTTTATAAGGAGGAGACCCCCATGCCGATTTGCCCTCATTGCGGGGCGGAGATCCCCGACGGCGACCGTTTCTGCACCAACTGCGGCGCCCCGCTCTCCGCGGACACCCCGACCCCGAAGCCCCCTCCCGCTTCCGAAACGCCCTCCGAACCGCAGACGCCGCCCGCGCCGGAGACGTCACCTTACGCATCGGAGACGCCCACCGCATCGGGAACGCCCGCTTCATCGGGAACGCCCACCCCGCCGCCACAGCCGCCCTTCCCGGGCACCCCGTTCGGGGCGCCGAACGGAGCACCGCCCCCGACCTCCGGCGGGGGTCTGCTCACGGCGATCAAGGTGTTTGCCATCCTCGCCTGCGTCCTGTTGCCCGCGCTTTTCCTGTTCAAGGCGGCGATCGGATACCCTGTCACGACGCCCTCGTTCATCGCGTATTTTCTCCCGCTGGCGTGGAAGATCCCCCTGGCGGTCTCCCTCATCCGTGACCTCCGCCGCGGGATGCCGATCGGCGTCGGCAGAAAGGTCGTTGCCCTGCTGTTCATTTCGCCCATCACCGGCATCCTCCTGTTCTGTCTCCCGCCCGACTACATGACCCGCTACCCCACGAGCTGGTGACAGTGACCGCATCTGGCGGCGGCGCACTCTGATGGCGCTCCGTGACCGCATCCCGGTTGAGATCCTCTATCCAGCCGCATAACCGTTACCGCATAACAACAAGGAGCCGCCCGGAAAACCGGGCGACTCCTTGTATTTTCTTATCAGACAGCCACGCAGAATGACCGCCTCTGTGCATCGGCAGCATCTCCACTCGCCGCCAGGCGAATACCACTGCCGCCAGGCAATATCACTCCCAGGCAAAATCCGCGGCGAGCAGGCGCGTCCCGTTCGGCGAGACGGTCAGGCACCCGCCGGAGGCGTGCCCCACGCGGGGCGCGGCATCCTTCGCGGGGTAGACGCGCACCGCCCCGGGGGCGAGCGCGGTCACGAACGGGATGTGCCCCGGCAGGATGGCGAGCTCCCCGTCAATACCGCGGAGCGAGAGCATATAAGCATCGCCGTCATACATTTTCCCGTCGGGGGCGGCGATCTCCAGATGAAATACGCTCATCACGCCACCTCACGAGCGGGCGCGCTCGATTACGTCGTCGATCGTCCCCGCAAAGAGGAACGCGGACTCGGGCAGGTCGTCGTGCTTACCCTCAATAATCTCGCGGAAGCCGCGGATGGTCTCGGAGAGCGGCACATACTTGCCCTCATACCCCGAGAACTTCTCGGCGACCGAGAACGGCTGGGAGAGGAAACGCTGGATCTTTCTCGCGCGGGCGACGGTGCGCTTGTCCTCGTCCGAGAGCTCGTCCATGCCCATGATGGCGATGACGTCCTGGAGCTCACGATACCGCTGGAGAATTCTTTGCACGTCGCGGGCGACGCGGTAATGCTCCTCCCCGACGATGTCGGGCGAGAGGATGCGGGAGGTGGATTCCAGCGGGTCGACGGCGGGATAGATCCCCTGCGACGCGATGTCCCGCGACAGAACGGTGGTCGCGTCCAGATGGGCGAAGGTCGTCGCCGGCGCCGGGTCGGTCAGGTCGTCCGCCGGGACGTACACCGCCTGCACCGAGGTGATGGAGCCGCGGCTCGTCGAGGTGATGCGCTCCTGGAGCGCGCCCATCTCGGTCGCGAGCGTCGGCTGGTAGCCGACAGCGGAGGGCATACGCCCGAGCAGGGCGGACACCTCGCTCCCCGCCTGGGTAAAGCGGAAGATGTTGTCGATGAAAAGCAGAACGTCCTGCCCCTCCTCGTCGCGGAAATACTCCGCCATGGTGAGCCCGGTCAGCCCGACGCGCATTCTCGCTCCGGGCGGCTCGTTCATCTGCCCGTAGACGAGCGCGGTCTTGTCGAGCACCCCGCTCTCCTTCATTTCGTTATACAGGTCGTTCCCCTCACGGGTGCGCTCACCGACCCCGGTAAAGACCGAAAGCCCGCCGTGCTGCTTGGCGATGTTGTTGATGAGCTCCATGATGAGCACCGTCTTACCGACGCCTGCACCGCCGAAAAGCCCGATTTTACCGCCCTTGGCGTAGGGGCAGATGAGGTCAACGACCTTGATGCCCGTTTCGAGGATCTCCGTCTCGGAGCGCTGCTCCTCAAACGCGGGCGGCGCGCGGTGGATGACGCGGTGCGGCGCCCCCTCGGGCGCTGGCATCTCGTCCACGGGCTCACCGAGCACGTTGAAAATTCTTCCGAGGGTCTTGTCCCCGACCGGCACCGAGATGGCGCTGCCGGTGTCCGTGACGGGGGTACCGCGGGTCAGCCCGTCCGTAGACGACATGGCGATGCAGCGCACCGTATGGTCACCGATATGCTGTGCGACCTCCGCGACGAGGCGGCGGTCTCCGATTTGCAGCTCCACTGCGTTCAGGAGAGCCGGCAGCTCCCCCTCCGGGAAGCGCACGTCGATGACAGGCCCGATGACCTGCGTCACGCTGCCGATATGCTTTTCTTGCATCTTTTGATCCTTTCTTGTACTCATTCGCTCCCCGCCCCGGCGACGATCTCGGTGATCTCCTGCGTGATGGCACCCTGTCTTGCACGGTTGTAGGCGAGGGAGAGCTTATCGAGCATTTCCGAGGCGTTGTCCGTCGCGCTGTCCATAGCGTTGCGCCGCGCCGCCGTCTCCGAAGCGTGGGAGAGGGCGACCGCCCCCCACAAAACCCCCGTCAGATACTGCGGGATGATGGCGTCCAGCACCGATGCGGGGTCGGGCTCGTAGACCGTCTCCGCGAGATTCTTATGCGCCGCCTCTCCGCGCGAGGTGAGCGGCAGGAGCGTCGTCGCGCGCACCTCCTGGGTCAGCGCGGATACATAGTCCGTATAGTAGAGGATGATCTCGTCCGCCGCCCCGGAGAGGAAGGTCTCCTTTAAGCTCCCGGCGAGCGCCACGGTATCCGCCTTGCTCATCTTCTCGACCGATTCGATGAGCGCCCCCTCCTGAAAGCCCTCGGCGTGCACAAAGTCGCACGCGCGCCGCCCGATGGCGACGGCAGAGGTGGTCTTCGGGTCATACCCCGCGGCGCGTACCGCGCGGAACACGTTGGCATTATATCCGCCCGCGAGCCCGCGGTCCCCCGCAATGATAACGACGCACCGGTGCGCGACCGGTCGCTTTTGCAGAAAGGGAGAGGCGGTGTGCCCCGCAGCGAGGTCGGAGAATGCCTCCCGTACCGCCCCGAAGAAGAAGCGGCTCGTCTCCATGCGGTCAAGCGCCGCGCGGAGCTTGGAGGCGGCGACGAGCTGCATCGCCCGCGTGATGTGGCGGGTGGACTCCACGCTCTTCATCCGCGTGCGGATCGCCTTGATATTCCCCGTCATACCTCCATCTCCCCGCTGAGGAAGGCGACGTTATACGCCTCGATCTCCGAGCGCAGCGTCCCGGCATCCTCATCGGAGAGGGCGCCGGTCGTGCGGACGCGATACAGCACGTCCGTCGCGTGGACATCGAGATACAGATACAGCCCCTTTTCGTAGGCGCGGAGCATATTGAGCGGGATGTCCCCGAGCAGCTCGTTGACGGCGGCGAACAGGATCACCACCTGATATTCCACCGGCACCGGCGAGGATTTATCCTGCTTGAGCACCTCCACGATGCGCGCCCCCTGGGCGAGGCGCCGCTTGGTGTCCGCGTCGAGGTCGGAGCCGAACTGGGCGAACGCCTCAAGCTCGCGGTACTGCGAATAGAGGAGCTTGAGCGACCCGGCGACCTTCTTCATCGCCTTGATCTGCGCACTGCCGCCGACGCGGGAGACGGAGATACCGGGGTTGACCGCCGGCATGACGCCGGAGTGGAACAGCTCGGTCTCAAGGAAGATCTGCCCGTCCGTGATGGAAATGACGTTGGTCGGGATGTACGCCGAGACGTCGCCCGCCTGCGTTTCGATGATCGGCAGTGCCGTCAGGCTCCCGCCGCCCCACTTCTCGCCGACGCGCGCCGCGCGCTCAAGGAGACGGGAATGGAGGTAGAAGACGTCGCCCGGGTACGCCTCGCGCCCCGGCGGCCGGCGGATGAGCAGAGAGAGTGCGCGGTATGCCACCGCGTGCTTGGAGAGATCGTCATAGACGATGAGCACATCCCGCCCCTTCGCCATCAGATGCTCCGCCATCGCACAGCCCGCATAGGGCGCGATGTACTGAAGCGCGGCGGGGTCGGAGGCGGAGGCGGAAACGACGGTCGTGTACGCCATGGCGCCGCCCGCCGTCAGCGTTTCGACGAGCCCCGCGACGGTCGATTCCTTCTGCCCGATCGCGACGTAGACGCAGAGCACGCCCGTGTCGCGCTGGTTGAGGATGGTATCGACGGCGATGGTCGTCTTACCCGTGCCGCGGTCGCCGATGATGAGCTCGCGCTGTCCGCGCCCGATCGGCACCATTGAGTCGATGGCTTTAATCCCGGTCTGGAGCGGGACGCTGACGCTCTTACGCTTGATGATCCCGGGCGCCTCGCTCTCGATCGGGCGCGTCGCCTCGTAATCGATGGGGCCCCGCCCGTCGATGGGCTGACCGAGCGCGTCCACGACGCGGCCGAGCAGCTTTTCCCCGACGGGGACGCTGACGACCTTACCGGTGCGCCGCGCGACCGTCCCCTCCTTCAGCGTATCGCCCCCGGAGAGCAGGACGACCGAGACGGCGCTCTCCTCGAGGTTGAGCGCCATGCCGAGCGCGCCGCCGTCGAAGCTGACGAGCTCGTTTGCCATACAGTTGTCGAGACCGAAAACCCGCGCGATACCGTCACCGACGAGGACGACCGTCCCCACCTCGGCCTGATCGGTCGCGGCATGGTAGGTGCGGATCTGTTCTTTGATGATCCGACTGATTTCTTCCGGACGAAGATTCATGGAAAAAGTCCTTTCTCGTTTACAGTACCGTCTCCGAAAGACGTACACCGATGTCATCCAGCCGATGGCGGAGCGTATCGTCGAGGAGCTGCCCCCCGATATAGACGCGGGCTCCGCCGATGAGGCGGGCGTCCACGACCTCGTGCAGGGTCACGGTCTTGTGGTATTTGCGCGAGAGCGCGGCGGTGAGCGCCGCTTTTTCTTTACCGGTGAGCGGCATCGCCGTCTCCACCGTCGCGATGACCTCGCCGCGCGCCTCCCGCCGCTCGGCGAGAAACGCCTCGAGCACCGCCGGGATGAGCGATGCGCGCGAGCGGTCGAGGAGCAGACAGAGGGTGTTCAGAAGATAGGGATGCGCCCCCTCGGCGACGCGTGTCAGCGCCGACCTCTTTTCCTCCGTCGGGATCCCCGGCGTTTCGAGCAGGCGGATGTATTCCGGCGCCGCGCGGAAAGCGGCGAGGAGCGCCCCGGCATCCTGCTCGATGGCGGCGCCGTCCGCCTCCTCTGCGAGCTCAAACAACGCGCGGCCGTATTCCTCCGCCGCGTTACGCATGGTTGCCTCCCTCATCCATCCCCGCGATAAACGCGTCGATCATCGCGTGATGGTCCTCGGGCGTGACTTCCCGCCCGACCACCTGCTCGGCGATCGTCATGGAAATGTCGGAGATCTCGCCCTTCAGCTCGTTGACTGCCTTTTTCCGCTCCTGCGCGATGTCGTCGTCCGCCTGCTTTTTGATGGCGGCGGCGCGCTCGCGCGCCGTGGCGACGATGGTCTCCGACTCCCGCGTGGCGGTCGCCGTCGCGCGGCGGATCACCTCGGCGGCATCCTTGTCCGCCTCTGCCATGCGTGCAGCGTAAGCGGTCTTGTCCGCCTCCGCCTCCGCGCGCGCCGCTTCCGCATCCGAGAGGATGGCGTCCGTCTTTGCCCGCCGCTCTGCCATGACGCGCGTCACGGGCTTAAAGAGAAGCTTCTTCAGGATCAGGAACAAAAGGACCAGGTTGACAAGCGAGATGAGGATCGCCCACAGGTTGATATAAATGACATCCAACGACTCTTTCGCCAACATGAATGTGATCATGAGTATCTCCCGTCCCGCGGATTACCGACCGGGGTTGGCATCGACGAACTTCTGCCACACCTTGAGCAGCGTGTTCGGCGCGACGAAGATGAGCAGGATGGCGATGACGAGTGCGTAAAGACCGGTCGTCTCCGCGACGGCGCAGCCCATGAGCATCGTCGAGGTCACGGACCCCTTCTGCTCGGGCTGGCGGGCGATGGCCTCGCAGGCTTTACCGACGGCATAGCCTTCACCGATACCGGGGCCGATACCCGCGATCATGGCGACGCCGGCGCCCAGCGCACAGCACCCGAGAATAATGGCAATTGCGATCATAATTGTTTCCTCCGGAAATTGTATTTGAATTCGTTTTTATAAGTCATCTGTTTTCGGGGTTCCCGGTAACGGCGCCCTCGCGGCACCACCGGGTGAGGCGGGGCGTCACTTGTCTTCGCCCGGCGTGTCCGGCGGGACAATCACCCCGATGGTGTCCGCCCCCGCACCTTTCGCGACCCGCTTCGCCGTCTTTTTCGCGAGCCGGCGGTCGTGCCTTGCGCGGCGTTTTTCCGCCCGTGCGGCGGCTTCCTCCTCGGGGTAGCCGCCCGAGATGTTCAGCATCGTCAGCATGGCGAAGATGAATGCCTGCAGGCAGCCGCTGAACACGTCGAAATAGATGGAGAGGACAGCCGGCAGACCGACGCGCAGGAAGGGGATGGACGCGATATAGTTCGTGTACCACCCGGCGCCGGAAAACAGCCCCAGGATCTTTGAAGACAGCCCCGCGAGCGCGGTGCCTATGAGCGCCGTAATGACGCCGCCCGAGAGGATGTTGCCGTAATGACGGAAGGTCATGGAGACCGGCGTTGCCACCTCGGAGAAGACGTTGAACGGATAGAAGATCGGGATCGGGTCACCGAAGCTCTTGAGATAGTGCCCGACGCCGCCCTTCAGCTTGTAGTGCGTCATGAGAATGAAGACGAGGATGGCCCAGCCCGCCACGATGTTGATATCCGACGTCGGGGGGTAGAGCCCCAGGAGTGAGGACAGGCTCGACAGCGCGGAGAGCGCGAGAATCGCCGCCACAAAGGGCGCGAAACCGACGAAGCGCATCCCCATGTTCCCGGTCACGAAGTCCGTGACCTTTTCGACGATCATCTCGGCGATCAGCTGGCGCTTGGTGCGGCACTCGACCGTGAGCCCGTGCGTCATATAAAGGCACAGGGCAAGGACCGCGATTATGACCGCGAGGGACACGGCGGTCGCCTCTGTGATATAGAGCGGTTGCGGCTTCAGATCCAGTTGCAGGTACACGAGCGGCCCCGTGACGGAGACCCCCTCCGACGGGGGCGTGAACAGCACTTTGAGTACGATACACCCGACGAACGGCAGGATCGCCATCGCGAGGAGCAGTGCATCCACGATGCGGAAACGGATGGTCTTTGTCATGCTTCCTCCCCGCCGGCGTCGGTCGGCGGCAGGGGGCGGTCCCCGCCATCGGCGGCGCCCCCGGTCGGTGCGGCATCTGCCTCGCCCGCCGGTGCTCCCTCTGTGGTATCGGTGCCGCCCGTCTGCGTACCGCCCGGGGTCACGTCGCCCACGGCATCGGTGCGGAGCGGTACAGCCCCCTCGGGCGTCTCCTCCGCGGCGGGCGCCGCACTGTCCGTGTTGAACCTGCCGGTCATACGGAGCAGGAAGACCGTCAGCTGCGGGTAGATCACCGTGATGCACGCGGCGATGCCGGGCTCATAGTGGAACGCGCCGTCCAGACCGTACCCGAAAAGGAAGCACGAGACGAGCGCGAGGACGAAGACGATGGTGCGCACGGTGTGGTTCAGATGAATCTGCCGCTTGGCGTAGTCCTGATCCCCCGTGTCCACCGCCTGGTAGACGCCGCGCGCCATGAGGTAAAAATTGAGCGCCATGATCGCCGCCATGAAGATGTTGCCGACGGTGAACTTCCACTCATAGGAGAGGGAGGGCACCGCGAGCGCCAGGATGACGTAGATGACTTCGGTCACGGCGGTCAGGATGGCGATGCCGACGGACATCTGAACGGTCGCGCGCTGCAAAGGTGAAAGGGTTTTCATGTGTGATCTCCTCCCGGATGACGATGATCGGTTTGGGCATCCCCCGTCGGTGTCTCGGACGGTGCCGCGCCGGCGCCATGATTTTCGGTCTGTACTGCCCCCGCTTTATCCGGCGCGTCGGTCGGTGTGCCGGAGCGGGGCTTGTCCTCCGCCCGCATCCGCGCGAGGAACTCCTGCGCGACGCGGTAAAAGGTGCATCCGGCGGTCACGACCCCGACGATGACGCAGAGGACGGTGAGCCAGGCACCGACGGAAAACCGCTCGGTCAGGTACACCCCGAGCCAGGTAAACAGCAGGATAGGGACAATGAGGCTGATGCCGAACTGCCCTACGGCGAGGATGCCGGACAGCACGCGGAAGCGCGGACTCGGCTGTGCCATGGCGATACTCCTTTATATGTCTTGCGTGATATCTTCTGCGCGACAGCGCAGCCGTCATTATGAACAGTGCGTATATAGTATATTCATTCTTTTACAAAAAATCAAGGACAATCCGTTAACATTTGTCTGTCTCCGCCGCCGTTTCCGCGCCGTCCGTGAGCGGGATATGCAGGGTGCTGCCGCGTGCGGTTGTGAAGATCGCCACTCCGCCCGGAGCCGTCATCTCCGCATGACGGAAGCGGCGGGTGCCCCGCGGCAGCTTTCCGCACGCCTCCCGGAGGAACACGAGCGGCGGCGTGAGCCGCCCATCCGTCAAGCGGAACACCTCGCACGCCTCCCGTCGGCGGGTCGCGGCGCCGCAGGTGAGCGCCACCGCGCGCGTCACGAGCAGGTAGCCCCGGAACGCCTCGGTGCGGCTCTGCACGGCGAGACGGTAACGGCGGAAGCCGAAGCGTCGCCGCTCCGGCGGCAGGGCGAGGAGCGCCTCCCGCGCGGCGGGCAGCAGCCGATCCTGTGCGGCGCGCAGATATGCCGCGGCGAGCGACCGGTAGTAGGCGCTGACCCCGGGCGGCAGCTCCTCTCCTGCGGGCAGCGTGATGCCGACCTCGAGCACCGGCACCTCTCCCTCACGAAAGAGCTCATGCAGCGGCAGTGCGATCGCCGCCGGTGCCGTCTCCGTCGCCTTTGCCTTTCCTTTCGGCTGCCCTTCTGCCTTTCCCTTTGCGACGGGTGCTGTCTCCTGTTTCTCCGCCGCCGCTTTTCCCGCCATTGCCTTTTCTGCCGTCTCTGTCGCCGGTGCCGCCTTCCCCGCCTCGGTTCTCCCGGCGGCTCCCGCCCGTTTCCTTTTTCCCTTTTCCCTTGTCTTCTCCCTCTGCTCCCCCCGCTTCATGCCGCGCCCCCCTTTTCTGTTATCTTCTCTTATCCTATGCGCGGCGTTGTCCGAACATACCCCGACGGGGCGCTGTCCGTCCCATGATAAAAATACGGAGAGGAGCCCGAAAGACCGGGTACCTCTCCGTGTTTCCCATCTGTTTTGTCCGCCGTCGGCGCGCGCCCTGCCGCTTATCCGCCGATGGTATAATTGCCGTCCGTGCAGACGATCTCCGTGACGGGTGTCGCGCGCTCTGCGAGTCCGCTCGCCCAGTAGCGCCCGCTCGCCGCGACGATCGCGCGGAGCGCCTCGACCGTCCCCTCATACCGGATCTCCGCAAGCTTTTGGTAAGCGTCAAAGGCGTAGTCGCCGATGGCGGTGACCCCTGCCGCGATGGTGTAGGAGGTCGTCTCCCGGTCGAGCCGGTTCCCGGCGAGGAGCAGGGCGCCGCCGGCGGTCATAACCGCGTCCCCTGCCATACGAAAAGCCGATGAGCCCCCGGCAACCGTGACGGTGAGCGCCGCACCGTTTATGCGGAAGATGCGCCCCAGCTCCTGGTCCGCGTCGCTCCACGTCGCGGCGCCGTAGCCGCGCCCGCGCTCGCGGACGCCGATGCGTTCCGTGTCCCGCCCGATGACGAGCGCGGTCAGGTGCGCTGCCCGTGCCGTACCGTCTCCGAATGCCTCGAGCGCGAGCGACGTGACCCCGTCGGGGATGGTAAAGGCGGTGACTGCGGCACCGAGCGGATACTGCACCAGCACCGTCCCGTCGCCGTTATAGAGTACGCCGTCCGTGTCCGCCCCGGCTGTAAAGTACGGGCTCTCTGCCTCCACCCCGATCTCTGTCAGCGTCGGGATGGCGAGCGCGCCGTACCAGACCGTGCGCACGCTTTTCGGGATGGTAACGGACGTGATGTGCGCGGCGACGGCGCCGCTCCCGAAGCAGCCGTCCTCCCCCTGCGCCCCGATGGCAACCACCCGGTACACCGTGCGGTCATCCGGGAAAACGACAGTCTCCGGGACGGTGAACGCCCCGGCGACATCCGCCTCCGCCGTGACGGCGACCAGCTGCACCTCATCGGCGCCGACGCGCGCGTACACCGCGCCGCTCTCCGTCCCGGTCGAGCGGAGCAGGAACGCCCCCGCGAGTGCCACGCTGTCACCGACGGGCGTTTCGGCGCGGTCGGGCAGCGGATACTGGTACCCGATGCCGGGCGTCGCGTCGCCCGGGGTGTGCGTACCGGCAAAGGTGCGGCCGGAGGGCAGATAGCCGCCGTCCGTCTCATTGTCCGTCTGCTCGTCGTCCGTCTTCAGAAAATAGTTGTACCGTCGCCCGGCGGGCAGCTCGGGCGCGTCGTCCCAGGTCAGGTCGCACCAGTACCAGCCCGCCCCGCCGATCTTCACGAGGTTCCACGCGTGGTCACCGCCGGCGTCGCCGACGACGTACATATTCTCCACCCCGCGGGCGTTCAGACAGGCGTGGTACAGCTTGGCATACCCCTCGCAGACCACCCGCCCGTCGGTGAAGCAGCCGACGATGGAATGTGCCTCCGGCGTGTCCTCCGGCACGGTGGTGCCCGTCTTGTACGCATAGTTGACGAGGGCAATGATGCGGTCGTGCAGGGCGAGGGCGATCTCGTAGTCCCCCGTCGTGGGTACACCCGCGAGCAGGTCGCGGAGCCCCGCGTAGACCGTCTCCAGCACCGCCGTGCGGGCGGCGCCCGCCGCGTATGTCTCGGTCGTGGTGAGGAGGAGCGAGGGCTCCCCCCCAGTGGTCGTGAGGCACTCCGCGGAGATCCAGAAATAGAGCGGATGGTCGGTGCGATAGGCGGTCCAGACCGTCTGCAGCTCCGCCGCCGTCAGCCCGCCCCCGGCGTATTCGCCGACGATGTAGTAAGTCCTCCCGCCCTCCTCGCGTGCCGCGGCGTTCGTGTACGACCTGAGGTATTTCAGCTGCTCGTCGTCGATCTTGCGATAGAGCGCCCGCAGACGGTCTCCGTTCGCAAGGCTCTGTAAGGAGCTGTACGCCTGCACCGAGGCATATACGGAATACTCGGGCACCTTGCAGTATTTGCAGACGCCGCTTTCATAGACGTGATCCGTTCTCGGCAGTTCCTCGTACCCCACCCGGTAGGTGCACCCCTCGCGCTGACACGCCTCGTACGCCGTGTGCCCTGCCCGTTTGCAGGTCGCCTCCACCGCGTCGATCGCGGTCAGGTCGTGCCCGAGCGGGGCGATCGTGTTCTCGTCGGTCAGCCCGTAGTCACAGCGGGAGCAGCCCAGATAAGCGTGCAGAACGCCGGGCTCAGTGCAGGTCGCCGGATGCGGCAGGACTTCCCTCTCGTCATGCCCGAGGCGCGGGATGGTATCGCGTACGACATTCCCGCATTTCGTACAGGTGGAGACGGTCTCCCCGTCCTCTGTACAGGTGGGGTAGTTCTCGGTCGAGGTGTATTCATGCTCGCACACCTCCTCCTGCGGCCGGCCGAAGGGGCGCAGTCTGACGCTGCACGCGGTCAGCGAACACAGCAGTGCCAGGAGCATGATAACGGACAGAATACGCACGGCAGTTGTTTTCATAGCAGTCTCCTCCCGCCCGGGCGATGCGCGGGCGCAAAAGTTTCTCGGGTTTTGCGCGCTAGGCGTCAGCGATGGCACGCCCGCGCGATACACGCGGGCGTAAAAGTTGTTCGGAGCATCGGGATGCCACCGGACGGGGGCAGTGGCTCCCCGCCGCGGCAGATATCCCGGGCAGGTGCCCCGTCTCTGATAGTCCTATCGTAGCACATTCTCCCGCGCGCGTCAAGGCGGCGGCGCGGCGCGCGCTTTTCCGCGCCCGCCCGGATAAAATGCCGTCTCTTTGGCATACTATGGGATATTGCCAACCTCCGGAGGTATCCATGCGTCGTCATCTCCTCACGCGTTTTTTCGCCTGCCTCCCGCTCCTCGCCCTCTGCCTTTCCCCCGCCGCGTTTGTCGCCTGTCGCCCGGCGCCGGCGGCGGTCACCGCTGCCCCGGCGGATGATGCGGCGCTTTCCTCCTGCCTGCGCGGGGCGTTTCTTGCCGAAGCGGAGACAGTGTCCCTCACCGCCCTCTCCGGAGTCACGGAGGAACAGCTCGGGCGCGTTTATGCCCGCCTGCTCGCGACCGAGCCCGAGCTTTTTTTCGTCACCCCCGCCTATACCGTCTCCACCCTCGGCGAGGGCGGCGTCCCCGTCTCGCTCACGCCGACCTACCGGTACCGCGGCAACGCGCTCACCGCCGCGCGGGAGGATTTTGCCGCCCGCGTCCGTGCCTATATCGGCAATCTGCCGAAAGGCGCCGCTCCCCTCGCCCGCATCGCGGATCTGCACGACCGCATGATCCTCGACTTCGCCTATGACGAGCGGGAGGAGGTCATCGACCCCTACACCCTGCTCCTCGGCGGGCGCGGCGTCTGCCAGGCGTATGCCCTGCTCTTTACGGTGCTGTGCCGTGCGGCGGGCATCCCCGCAGAGACGGTCACCTGCTTCGCGCGCTCGCACGCCTGGAACCAGGTCGCCATCGGCGATGACTGGTACCACCTCGACCTCACCTGGGACGAGACGGAGCTGCCCTATCCCGGCAGGGTGCCGCACACCTATTTTCTCCTGACCGACCGTGAGCTCGCGGCGCGTCGGGTGCTCGACGACCCCGCGTGGGAGGGCGCGACCTGGGAGGCGCCGCACGCGTGCGACGGCGGGAGCCTCGCCGGGCTCGGGCTGTGGCAGTCGGCGGGCAGGACGGCGACGCTCGACGGCGAGACCCTCTATTTTGCCGCCGGCGGCAGCGTGTGCGCGCTCGATTGCCGCTACCTGACCCGCCGCACGGTGTACCGGGACCCGGACGCGCCCCCCGGCGTCTCCCTCTCGGCGCTCCTGCCCCACGGCGACGAGGTGCTCTGTAACCTCGCCCGCTCCCTGCTCACCATCCGCCCGGTCGCCCCGGCAGACGGGGATCCCGGTACCGGCACCACACCCGGCGGGGATGCGCATGCCCCCGGTGCAGATACGCCCCGGCGGGCAGAGAGCGCCGCGGCGGGCACCGATGCATCGGGACCGGCACGCGAGCACCTCTCCCTTTCGCACCGCCTGCCCGAGGGCGCAGGCATCTACGCGGGGCTCTCGCTCTCCCCCGCCGGTTACCCGCTCCTGACCACGGTCGCCTACACCGGCTGACCACGCGACCGGCGCCACCACGTCCCCCGGCGCCCCGACACCCGTGTCGGCTCGCTCCTGCGAGCCGCCCGCTACTCCGCGACCGTTCTGCCCACCCCCGCCGAAACGCAAAAAAGGAGACGCCGTCGGCGTCTCCTTTTGCGGGTGCGGTTTCGCCGCCCCCCCGTCTTATGCTCCGTTTGTCCTCCCTCCGCCCGGGCGGTCGCCTGTCGGGAGGTCTGTTTCACCGCGCGGTGCCCCGTCTTCCGGCGCATCTCCGTGGTTTTCAGGTGTGTGCGGGGCGGCGGTCGCAGCTTTGCTCCCGCCACATTCGCCGCCCCCGTTGTTTTCGCCGGTTCTGCTGCTTTCTCCGTTTTCTTCATTTTCGTCGCGCCCTGCCGTGCCGTCGTCCCCGCGCTCGCGGTCTTTGTCGTCAAACGACCCGCTCCCCTCGCGTTCCTCGGGCGGGAGCGGCATTTTGATCTTCCGTGCGAGGAGAGAGGCGAGGACAGCCAGAAGGAGCAGCCCCCCGATGAGCAACACCCCGCCGATGACGGGGTATCCCGGGGGATACTCCCCGAAATGCCGCCCCGTGACGGCCCCGAAAAAGGCGAAGAATACATCCGTCAGAAAGCTTGCGCTGTTAATCATATCACGCTTTTCCCCCTTGCCAAAACTGCCCGAGCAGATGGGCGAGCCCCACCGTGTCACCGACGAAATGCAGCCCGTGCCACTCTGCGGGGAGCAGACGCCGGTATTCCGGCGAAGCGAAGCGGTCGTCGATGAGGATCACCGCACCGCGGTCTTCCTCGGAGCGGATGACGCGCCCCGCCGCCTGCAATACACGGTTCATTCCGGGATAGACGTAGGCATACCCGCGCCCTTCTTCTTCCTTTTCGTCAAAGTAAGCGGCAATCGCCTCGCGCTCGTCGGAGATGCCGGGCAGCCCCACGCCGACGATGACGGCACCGACCAGCCGGCGCCCCACGAGGTCGATCCCCTCGGAGTAGATGCCTCCCATCACGCAGAAGCCGATGAGCGCCCGTTTGGCATCCGCGTCAAAACGTTCGAGGAAAGCCGCGCGCTCCCCCGCGCTCATGTGCGGCTTCTGCGTCAGCACCTCGAGGGCGGGCACCGCCTTTTGGAGCGCCTCGGAAAGACGCATCAAATAGGCGTATGACGGACAGAATACCATATAGTTGCCCGGCTTCGCCTTGACGGCGGTCAGGATGGCGCGCACGACGGCGCGCACCGTCGTCTCCCGTTCCAGGTACCGTGTCGAGATCCTGTCCATGACGGCGACGGCGAGGTGCCCCGCGTCAAACGGCGAGGGCAGCTCCAGCTCCCGGTCGCCGGGGCGACCGCCGAGCACCGCGCGGTAGTAGGAGAGCGGTGAGAGCGTCGCCGAGAACAGGACCGCGCTCCGCCCGAGAGAGAGCCGCCGGTCGATCACCGCGGCGGGGTCGAGCAGAATGGTCTCCAGCGTGAGATCCCCTCCGGCGAGGCGCAGAAAAGCGATCTGATGCTCGTCGTAAGCGGCGAGGTTGTCCGCCGTGCGCTTGAGCTCCCATGCGAACGGCTTCAGCCGTGTACGCACCTCGCCCCGCGCGGTGCGGTAAGCGGCGAGGAGGGTGTAGGCGAGCGCCGTCATCTCCGCGAGGTACCCCTCCGGCAGCTCATGCAAAGCGGTAAAGGCGGTCTTTTCTCCCCCCTTTTCCTCGCGCACCTCGCCCCGCAGGGCACGCTTCATCATCCCCTCGTAAAAGGTGCGATAAGCGCCGACCGCATCCTCGAGCGGCTTCTGCCCCCGCACTGCGGCGGCGAGGCGCCCGAGGTACGCGAGGCTCATCTCCGTGCGGCAGATGGCGCGCGCGCGCTCCACGAGGTTGTGCGCCTCGTCGATGAGGAAGGTGTAGTTCCCCCCCTCGTCAAAGTAGCGGCGCAGGGCGACGGCAGGGTCAAACAGATAGTTGTAGTCCCCGATGATGACGTCACAGTACAGACTGTACCGGAGCATCAGCTCGGTGGGGCAGACGTGATGCCGCTCGGCGGCAGCGAGCACCTCCCCGCGCGTGACGACGGGGAGACGGGCATCGAGCAGCTCCCGCACGGCGGCGTCCTCTCGGGTCGGCGCCATCGGCGAGAGGTCGCAGACCTCGCCGCTCCGGCAGACCCGGCGGCGGGGGCAGAGCGCCTCCCGCGCCGTCAGTACGACCCCGCGCACGTCCGCACCGCACGCATACAGGCGCCGGAGCGCCGATGCCGCCGCGTCCGCGGTCGTATTTTTGGAAGTAAGATAGAACACCTTTTCCGTCTTCCCGGCGCCGAGCGCCCGCACGGCGGGGTACAGGACGGACATGGTCTTCCCCGTCCCTGTCGGGGCGCAGGCGTACAGCCGCCGCCCGCGCGCGATGACGGCATACACCGTCTCCATGAGCTCGGTCTGCCCCTCGCGCGCCGCCGCGTACGGGAACGCCGCCTTTGCCATCGTCGGCAGGCGCACCGCCACCCGCTCCGCGAGGGGTGCCGCGTGCTCCGCCACGGCGTCGCACAGCTTCTCGAAAAAGCGCGAGAGGCTCCCCGCGGCGGGCGTCTCCTCCAGCACGCGCGGCAGGGGCGACAGGTCGCTGACGAGATACAGCCGAAGCCGCACGTCGCCCCCGCCGCGGTAACCGGCGAGATACGCGGCAAGATACCCCTCCCCGCGCACGGTGCGCAGTGTCTCGGGGTCTGCCCGCTCCGGGTCCCCCGCGACGCGGCGGACGAGCGAGAGCACGCCCTCCGAGAGATCGTCCACCCCCGCCGTCACGGTGAAATCATAGTCGAGACGGCGGAAGTCGCCGGTGAGCACCGCCCCACCGTCCCGCCCGAAAAGGCGCAGGCGGAAAGCCGCCTCCACGGGGTCGCCCCCCTCCTCGCTCTCCTCCTCCCGGTAGATTGCGGCAAGCCGGCGGCGGGCATAGAACACCATCTCCCGCCCGGAGAGCATGAGTTTTTTCTCCTGTTTGTCGTAGTACAAAACCGTGCCCTCCTCTCCGTTTTCTTTTAACCGTTTGTTCGTTCGCCCGTTTATTCGTTCCGGGGCGTGTTTTCCCGCCCACCGCCGCACGGCAGACCGCGCAGACTTCCGCCCGTCGCCGGTTTTGCGGGCGTCCCGTTTCTTCGCTGTTTCCGGTTCGTTTCCGGTAACCTCCGATGCGTGTCCCGGCCTGTCTCGGGTGCGTTTTCCCACCGGCGCGGAGCCCTCCGTGCGGGTGGCTCCCTCGTGTCTTTAAAAATTTTTTTGAAAAAGTGTTGCTTTTTTTGCGGCGAGTTGTTATAATACCGTATGTCACTGATCGTGTGAACGTATGGAGGCATAGCTCAGTCGGTTAGAGCACTTGCTTCACATGCAAGGGGTCATAGGTTCGAGTCCTATTGTCTCCACCATGTATGTTCACGCTATCTTCTCGGAGGCATAGCTCAGTTGGTTAGAGTACTTGCTTGACATGCAAGGGGTCACAGGTCCGAGTCCTGTTGTCTCCACCATAACACGCATTTGCCGTGCAAGTGCGTGTTTTTTCTGTTTTTTCCGCGGCGCCCGCTGACAGCGAGCCGCCCGCACACACTCCGGTGCCTGCCGCCACCGCAGCGGCGGGTTTTACCCGTCCTGCCGGATACGCATTTTTCCGTGCCGCGCCCGAGCCCTGCCGGCTCCGCGGCGGACCCTTCTATTGTACCACGCACCCGCCCGGGTTGTCAACGCGAAAGGGATGTTATGAAGACCAAAAAAACCATCGGTAATCTCCTCTTATTTGTCACCGCCATGATCTGGGGCTTTGCCTTCTCCTCACAGAAGGTGGCGGGCGAGGTCCTGCAACCGTTCGCCCTCAACAGCATCCGCTTTCTCCTCGGGGCACTGGTGCTCCTCCCCGCCCTGTTCGTGCTGGATAAGACGCGGGGCAACGGGCGCGTTTTCCTATCGGTGAAGAACCGCCGTTTCATCGATCTCACCCGGCGCGAGCTCCTCGGCGGGCTCGCCTGCGGCGCCGCCCTCCTCGCGGCGACCATCTTCCAGCAGTTCGGTCTGCTGGTCGCCTCGCCCGGTAAGGCGTCCTTCCTCACGGCGCTGTATATGGTGTTCGTCCCCTTCTGGGGGCTCGCGCGCCGTAAGGTCGCGGCGCCCAACGTGTGGGTCAGCGTCGCCATCGCTCTCGGCGGTGCGTACCTGCTCACGGGTGACGGCGCGGGCGGCGGCTTTTCCGGCGGGGACCTGATCCTGTTTGCCTCTGCCGCCCTGTTCGGGCTGCACATCACGCTCATCGACATCTTCTCCCCGGGGACGGACGGCGTGCGCCTGTCCTTTGTCCAGTTTGCCGTCGCAGGCATCCTCGCGATCCCCGGCGCCCTGATCCAGACCTCCGTGACCGGTGTGCACATCACCTCCGCGGCGCTCCTCACCGCCCTGCCGCACCTGCTCTACCTCGGCATCTGCTCGTCGGGCATCGGCTATACCTCGCAGGTCGTCGGGCAGCAGCTCTCGGGCACCCCGACGGTCGCCTCCCTCATCATGTCGCTGGAATCCGTGTTCGGGCTGCTCGGCGGGGTCATTTTCCTCGGGGATGTCCCGACCTCCCGCCAGATCGCCGGCTGTGCCGTCATTCTGTTCGCCGTCATTTTCTCGCAGCTGCCCGTCGGCGTCTGGCTCGCGCGGGTGCGCCGCCGCCCCCTGCCTGCCGCCCCCACGGGCGATGGCGTGCGGGAGGCTGACACCGGCGTGACCGGCACGGATGGTGCCGGTGCCGGTGGGCCCGATACCGACGGCGCCGCTGACCACCCGGAGGACACTGCCCCCCGTGCCTGACGCCGGATACCCCCGCGCCGAATCACCGAACCATAAAAACCCCCGGGGCAAACGGTATTGCCCCGGGGGGTTTCGTCTTTTATTCCTGTTGATCGGTTCCGTCCCGGTCAGAGCTTGGTCACGTCGCGCCCGTCGAGCGCACCGAGCCCGAGCTTCAGCGCGTACGCCGCGGCGTGCTGTTCCTCGTCCGTGCCCACCCGCATCGCGGGGATGAGCGTGCGGCAGAGCTCGCCGCGGACCGTCATATCGCGGGCGACGCGGCTGTCGTCAAAGGACGGGAGCGTGCGGTCGTCGAGGTCAAAGGTGGCGAGCCCGAAGTTCTCCCCCGTCATGGTGCGCGGGATGGCGAAGCCGAACGGCACGCGACCGGTGAGCAGCACCTTGAGGGAGGTCTCACGCCCGTAGCCGCGCTCCTTGATGACCGCCGTGATGCGGTTCAGCACCTCGTTCGGGTTTGCGATGCCCGTGATGTCGAATTCCTCCATCGCATACCGGCGGCTGCCGAGGTTCACGCGGGCGCACTCGACGCGCGTCCGCTCACCGGGGACGGGCGTCAGGGTGACAAGGTTCCCGCCGCCGAAGCCGGGCTCCTCATACGAGGCGTGCTCCAGGGCGCCGCTGTAGGCGTAGGTCACCGTGCCCACACGGTGGAAGCCGTCGAACAGCCGCCCGCCGGAGAGGGCGAGGTAATCCCCGCCGAAATCGCCGATCTCGTTGAGCGAGAGCGGGGCGTTCCCCGTCGTGTCGCCCGCACCGGCGTAGCCCATCACCAGCGTGATGCCCGGTTTTTCAGGCTCCTCCCGGTCGCAGGCGAGCGGAGACGACGCATAGCTGTCTCCCTCGAACGCCCAGCCGTACACCGTCACCCCGAGTTCCTCCACGGTCACGGAAGACACATGGGCGCCGGAAAACACCGTCACGTTTGCGGGCAGGTCCGCGAGACGGTAGAGGCAGTTTTCGGTCATCGGGTCGTGCGGCCCCGGCGCGATGAAGAAGCGGCAGGCAGGCGCCGCACGGAACAGCCGGCAGAGCAGCTCCATCGTCTCAAAGGTGGCGTAATGATGATCGGTCAGGTCGCCCGAGAGCAGCACCAGATCGACCTCCTGATCCACGGCATACTTTACCGCGCGCGTCAGCGTCTCGCGGGTCTCGCGCCGCCGGATGGCGCTCTCCTCCGCCGTCGCCGCCGAAAACGGGCAGTCGAGGAAAATGTCCCCCAGGTGCAGGACCTTAATCGACGTCTTCTCTGCCATGTCATGTCACCTTCCTTTTCTTTCTTCTGCCATGATAGCACATTTCCGGGCGCCGTGCAAGAGGTCTTTTGTTCGGAAATGGCAAAAAACAACCCCAAAAAACAAAAATCGGGGCTTGTACCGCGGCAGAAAATATGTTACAATCGGTTAGAAGAAAAAGGGGCTTTTTGTCCCGGGAGGTCGCCTTATGCTGGATCTTGCCGTCCGTAACACAAAAAAACTCATCCGCGAAACCTCAAAGAGCGAGAACATCCGCATCGGCAGGTTTTTCACCAAGCGCGAGGTGGCGCGTTCGCTCGCGGGTGCCTTTACATTCGTCAGCCGGTACTCCGTGCGCCTGCTCGACGCAGGTGCCGGGACGGGGATTCTCTCCGCCGCCGTCGTGGAAGCGATTGCAAAAAGCGGCGGGGTGACGGAGATCTACCTCACCTGCTATGAGAACGACCCTGCCTACCTCCCGCGCCTCACGGACAATCTTGAGCGCGTGCGCAAAAAAGCGCGGCACGACTATCGGGTGAAGCTCCGCGTCAACATCTGCACGGACGACTTTCTGACCGCCCCGCACCCCGAGGAGGAGCGATACGACTACATCATCACGAACCCCCCGCAGGAGCCGGCAGGCGACGCCTATGCCGACCTGTTTCCGGACATTCTGCCCGCCGGCGCCCCCCTCGCCTGCCATTTCACGGCGATGGCGGCATCCCTCCTCGCCCCGGACGGGCAGCTCATCGCCACCCTGCCCCTCAAGGCGGCGTCCGCCGTCACCCTCACCGCCTTCCGCCGCTCGCTGTTCCGCACCGCCGCCCCCGAGCGGATCTTCCTCTACGCGCGGGAAAAGACGACCTCTCCCCTGCGCCCCATCATCTCGCTGAAGCTCCGGGAGGGCGCCGCCCCCGCGGAGGTACAGCTCCTGACCTTCCCCGGAGAGGATACCCCGGCGGAGAGCACCCTGCCCCCCCTGCCGTATGACGCGGTGGTCACGGAGGGTGACGCGTCGCTCTGCCTCGTCCACTCGGGCGAGGAGCTCGGGGCGCTCGTCCGTATGCGCGGGCTGCCCTGCCGCTTTGCCTCGTTCGGTCTGCGCGTGCGCACCGGGCTGGTGCTGGAGTCCCGCTACCCCGACCTGCTCCGCGATACCCCCGCGGACGGTGCGGTGCCGCTCCTGCATCCGCGGTGCCTGAAGGACGGTATCGTCCAGTTCCCGCTCCCCGGTGTGCGTCGCCAGTACATCATCCCCCGCCCCGCCTCGCTCGCGCAGCCGGGGAAGAACATCCTGCTCATGAAGCGCGTCCCCGCCAAATCGGATAAGCGGCGCCTCACCTGCGCCGTCCTGCTCAAGAACACCGTCCCGGCGCATTTCAGCACCTCGAACAAGCTCAATTACATCGACACGGAAAACGGGGAGCAGATGGACCCCGGGTTCCTGTTCGGGCTGTTTGGCTATCTCTCCTCCGCGCCGGTGGATGCCTATATCCGCCTGACCTCCAAGTCCGGGCAGCTCAACGCGCGGGAGCTCGCGAACCTGCCGCTCCCCGACGCCGAGCACCTGCGCCAGATCGGCGGGCGCCTGATGGCGATGCGCTCCTACAAGCCGGATTACTGCGACAAGGTCGTGCATGAGATTCTGGGGCTCGCCTGACGCCTGCCGCCGTAATGGTTTTGCCGTGCCCGGAGTGCGCCGCACGTCTGCGGCAGCCCTGCCCGCCGCCGGAGTAAAATATTTTTGATAAATACTTGCATTTTGTCTCCCTGTATGGTAAAATACTTTCCGTACATGTATCGATTGGATACAGAAGCGTTTATACTATCGTAAAGGATTAATTTTTACTATGAGTGCTCTTGAAATCACGATGATGATCGTTTTGCTTGTCTTTGGCGTGTTCCTGGTGGTCTCCATGCTGCTCCAGAAGGGGTCGTCGGAGCTCTCCGGTACCATCGCCGGCGGTAACCGCCAGAGCGGTTATATGAAAGAACGCGAGTCGGGTCGCGCCCGTGCGAGCCGCATCCTCACGACCATGACCACTGTGGTCGGTATCGCGTTCGTGCTGATTGTCCTCGCCGCGTATGTGATCCAGCCCGATTACGGCACCCTGAACGCGGGGAACGAGTGGCATTCCAGCTCGACCTTCTTCAAAAATATGTGATCACGGGTGGGAGATCCTCTCCCACCTTTCTTTTTGCGGGCGACACGGTCGCCCTTTGCTTTATCAACAAGGAGAATTATGAAAAAATCAAAAAGCAAATCGGGGCGCCCGGCGCCCCGCCACCGTGCCCACGGCGGGCAAAAGACACCACCGCGCGCCCCGCGCAGAGTGGCAAGGAACGACACGCATGTCAGAGCCCCCGAGACGGTCGCCGAGGGCATCTTTGCCGGTACGAAGACCGGCTACGGCTTTGTGACCGCCGAGGGAGCCGCGCGCGACATCTTCATCCCGCGGGAGAAGACGGGCGGGGCGCTCGACGGCGACCGCGTGCTCTGCCGCTACCACACCTACACGAGCGCCGGGATTGAGCGCACGGAGGGGGAGGTCACCCGCGTGACCGAGGCGGTGCGTAAGACCGTGATCGGCACGCTCTGCGAGGAGCTCTACGGACACGGGAAGCACCGCTCCGTCCGTTACTTCGTCGAGCCGGACGACACGAAGCTCACCGTCCTTCTGTACCTCGACGACGTCGGTGACGCCCGCCTCGGGGATAAGGTAGAGGCGTTGCTCCCGCCCCGCCGCCCGGGCTCGTACTTTCTCGTCGGGCAGTACCTGCGGTCGTTCGGCGCCGCCGCCTCGCGGGAGGCGAACTATGCCGCGATCCTCTCCGAGTGCGCCATCCCGACCGAGTTTTCGGGGGAGGAGCTCGCCGAGGCGGAGCGTGTCGCAAAAATGCCGCTCTCGTCCGAGGGGCGCACCGACCGCCGCGACGAGATCATCTTCACGATCGACGGCGCGGGGGCAAAGGACCTCGACGACGCCGTTTCCCTCCGGAAAAAGAAGAACGGCAACTATCTGCTCGGCGTGCACATCGCCGATGTTTCGACCTATGTGCGCCCGAAGGGGGCGCTCGACGCCTGCTCGCTCTCGCGCGGCACGAGCGTCTACTTCACCGATAAGGTCGTCCCCATGCTCCCGGAGGCGCTCTCGAACGGTGCCTGCTCGCTGAACGCCGGGGAGGATAAATACGCCCTCTCGTGCCTGATGGAGCTGACGCCGGACGGCGCATTCGTGCACACTTCCATTGAGCGCAGCATCATCCGCAGCTGCGTGCGCGGCGTGTACAGCGAGGTCAACGACCTGTTTGAAAAGGGCAAGAATTCGCCCTTCGCCGAAAAATACAGCCGCGCACTCCCGACCCTGCGCCTGATGCACAGACTGTACCTGACCCTCGCGGAAAAGAGCCGCCGCCGCGGCGCGCTCGACCTCGAGCAGACCGAGGCGGAGATCCTCCTCGACGAGAACGGTAGCCCGACGGACATCGTGCCGCGCGTGCGCGGCGATGCCGAGAAGCTCATCGAGCAGTTCATGCTCGCGGCGAACGAGGCGGTCGCGACGCTCCTCTCCGAGCGGCATCTGCCCTGCGTCTATCGCGTCCATGAGGCGCCCGACCCCGACCGTCTCGCCGACTTCATCACCTTCGCGCACAACCTCGACCTTGACACCGCCCCCCTCACCGTGCGGGAGCCGGACGGCAGAGCCTTCTCCGCCCTGCTGGACAGTGCACGGGAGCGCGGCATCGGGGACGCCGTCTCCTACACCCTGCTCCGCACGATGGCAAAGGCGCATTACAGCGAAATCTGCCACCCGCATTTCGGGCTCGGCATCGAAAAATACTGCCACTTTACCTCTCCGATCCGTCGGCTCTCCGACCTCGCCACCCACCGCGCCATTGAGGCGGTGCTTTTGGACGGGGAGGCGCCGCAGAAATACTACGGCTATGTGCGCCGCGCCGCCCTCGCCGCGAGCGAGACGGAGGTCCGCGCCATGACCGCCGAGCGCCGCATCGACGCACTCTATAAGACCATTTACCTCTCGAAACGCATCGGCGAGACCTACCCCGCGACGGTGTCCTCCGTGACGCGGTTCGGTGCCTTCGCCGCGCTCGACAACACCTGCGAGGGGCTCATCCCCCTCACGGCGCTGCCGGGTATGTGGACGTTCGACGAGGGCAACCTCATGCTCCGCTCCTCCTCGGGCGACACGCTCCGCCTCGGGGATAAGATCACCGTCTCGGTGGACGAAACGGATATCACGCGCGGCAAGGTCACCTTCGGGCTGGTCTCTCTCCCGGACGGCGCCAAATGCCCGCCCCCGCCTGTGGCGACCGCCGATGCCCCCGCTCCCGACCTCTTTACGCGACCGATGCCCCGCGCCGGAAAACAGCCGCGCGGCAAACGTGCGGACGGCGCCGCACCGCAGGGCGGCAGGTCCGGGAGCGCCGCACCACCGAGCGGAAAGCCGGGCGAACGCCCGTCCCGCGACAACAAGCCACAGGGCGGCACAGCCGGTAAAACGCAGCCGCAGGGCGGCAAGGCGCACAGCGGCAAGCCCGACGGCGCAAAACCGCGGAATACCACGGGGGGCAAGCACCCGGGCGGCGGCAAACGCCGCCGCTGACCGCACCGCATCGGTGCGACCGCCCCCCGGCACCGTTTCCGGTGCCGCCGACCCGTTTTTCGCATCCAACGGCAATTGACGCCTGACTTTTCTTTGCTTTTGTGTTACCATAACGGTGACCGTGCCCGATAGATAAGTCCAAAGTCAAGGTGGGTAACGCTTGACCGAGCAGAGTCACTATGCGGCTCGAAATGCCGATTCTTCGAAATTGGAGGGTTGTGAGGCTCTGCACCTGAGTGATACTTCGGTATCACTCTTTTTTTGTGGCAAAAAACCGGCGGCGCGCACTTTTCCGTCCCCGCCGGCAGCACCTGCTTGCAAGCGGGGCGCGACTGTGCTAGAATAAAGAGGTATCGGGCAAAAGTCCGCAATCTGCCGTGAAAGGAGATACACCGTGAAGCAAGGGTATCATGCACTGTTCTGGATCTGTCTTGCCTATATCGCCGTGTTCTCCCTCACGTCGCTCTCAAAGCACCTGTGGCTCACGGTCGTGATTGAGCTCGGGGCGCTCGTGCTCGCCCTCGTCGTCTCGCGGCGCCTGCTGCCCTGCCGGGCGGCGGAGGCAGACTATGACCTCGGGTTCTCCCCGCGCCCCCTGCTGTGGTCGCTCCCCTTTTTGCCGTTTTTCATCGGCGGGGTCGTCGGCGTCTCTTTTCTGACCGCCCTCGTCTGCAGCCGTCTCGGCATCGACACCACGTTTGACTACGGTGATCGCTTCTGGGTGTGTCTGATCACGACCGCCCTGATCCCCGCCGTCACGGAGGAGATCTTCTGCCGCTATCTTTTCCTGCGCTACCTCCTGCCCCATTCCCGCCTCGGGGCGGTGCTGGCGTCCGCCGTTTTCTTCTCGCTCCTGCACGGCAACTTTTATCAGATCCCGTATGCCCTCTTTGCGGGGCTGTTTCTCGGCGCGCTCGCCGCGGCGACGGGGTCGGTCCTGCCCGGGATGCTTTTCCACCTCGTGAATAACATTGCCTCCGCCCTCCTGTACTTTTACAGGGAAACCGCCCTCCCGCAGGTGCTCCTGTGGGTACTCGTCGGCGCGCTCGTGCTCGGCGCCGTCGGTATCGCCGTGACAGCGCGGCGCCTGCTCCCGCGGCTCCGCGTTGCCCTCTCGCCCGCCGGATGCGGGCGTGTCCTCGGCGGGCTTTTCACCTCGCCGCTCATTATTTTCCTCATACTCTTTATCGGAGAGGCGGTGATCGTGCTGTGCCGGAAATAAACGGAACGCCCGGTGCGGCGGCGCCCCTTGACCGTACCCCGGAAATCTCCCCGGAGGATATAGGCTTCATGCGGCAGGCGCTCGCAGAGGCGCAGCGCGCCGCCGCGCTGGACGAGGTCCCCGTCGGCGCCGTCATCGTGCGGGGCGGTGAGGTCATCGCCCGCGCCGCCAACACGCGGGAGACCTCCCGGTGTGCCACCCACCACGCCGAGATCCTGGCGATCGAAGCGGCGTGCCGCGCGCTCGGCGGCTGGCGCCTGCCCGGAGCGACGCTGTATGTGACGCTGGAGCCCTGCCCCATGTGCGCCGGGGCGATCGCGAACGCACGCGTGGCGCGCGTCGTGTTCGGTGCCTACGACCCCAAGGCGGGCGCCTACGGGTCGCTGTTCGATCTCAACGCCCTGCCCCTCAATCATCATCCCGCCGTCACGGGCGGTTGCCTCGAGCCCGAATGTCGCGAGGTGCTCACCTCCTACTTCCGGGCAAAGCGCAAAAAGGAGACGTCATGAAGCATACCTATCTCACCTGCGGCAAAATTGTCTCAACGCACGGCGTCCGCGGCGCCGTCAAGGCGGAGGCGTGGTGCGACAGCCCCGCCGTGCTCGCGGGCTTTGACCGCGTGTATTTCCGCGAGGGCGACACCTACACCCCCCACGCCGTCAGGGGCGCGTTTGTCTCGGGGCGGCAGGTCGTGCTGACGCTCGAGGGCGTCCCGGATATGAGCGCCGCCGAGGGGCTCCGCGGCCGTGTGCTGTATGCGCACCGTGACCAGGTCCCCGTCCCGGAGGGTGCCATGCTCCAGGAGGATATGATCGGGCTCCCCGTCCTTGAGGCGGGCACCGGACGCCCCCTCGGCACGCTCCTGCGGATCGACCCCTCCCCCGCCGCCGATCTTCTCGTAGTGGGGACGGATGCGGGCGAGGTGCTCGTGCCCCTGATCCCGCCTTTCCTGCGCTCGGTCTCCGACGACGGCATTGTCCTCACGCCCCCCGCGGGGATGTTCCCGGAGGCGAAAGCATGACCTTTGATATTCTGACGCTGTTCCCTGAGGCAGTGGAGGCGATGCTCGGCATCTCCATCATCGGGCGCGCCCGGAAAGCCGGGCTCCTCTCCGTCAACTGCCACCAGATCCGCGACTTCACCGAGGATAAGCACCGCAACGTGGATGACACGCCTGCGGGCGGCGGTATGGGCATGGTCATGGCGGCACAGCCCATCTATGACTGCTACCGCCACGCCGTCGCGGACGCCCCCGAGGGGGAGCGCCGCCGCGTCATCTATCTCTCCCCGCGCGGGCAGCACCTCACCCACGCGCTCGCCGCGGAGCTCTCGGCGTGCGACCGCCTTGTTCTGCTCTGCGGACACTACGAGGGGGTGGATCAGCGGGTGCTGGACGAAATGGGCGCCGAGGAGATATCGATCGGCGATTACATCCTGACCGGGGGCGAGCTCCCCGCCTGCATCCTCGTCGATGCGGTGTCCCGCCTGCTCCCCGGGGTCCTCGCCGACCCCTCCTGCTACGAGGACGAGTCCATCGCCTCGGGGCTCCTGGAATACCCGCAGTACACGAAGCCCGCCGTCTGGCACGACAGAGCCATCCCCGAGGTGCTGCTCTCCGGCGACCATAAGAAGGTGGACGCCTGGCGGCTCTGCCAGTCGTTCGCCCTGACGGAAGCCCGCCGCCCCGACCTCTTTGCCGCCTACATGGCGGCGCACCCGCCGAAACCCCCGAAGAAACGGCGCAAAAAAGAGACCCCGACCGACTGACCCGTGGGGGAGCCCCAAACGGCGGGCGGCACCCGAAAATAAAGAACAGCGGCGACCGACATAGCGGTCGCCGCTCTTTTTCTTTGGAGGGTCTCCGGCGAAACGGAAGGGATTATTTCCCGTTTTCGCCCGGCAGTCCCCGGCGCATACAGTATGCCCGGAGGGCGGCGACCTGCGTCTTGCCGTCCGGGATGCGCCCGGCGAGCACCTCGCGCACAAGGTCGTCGAGCGGCATCGTCACCGGTGCCAGGAATTCGTCCTCGTCGAAATCCGTCTCGCCGAACGTGAGATCCTCCGCGAGATACATAGCGATGCGCTCATCGAGGATGGCGGGCGAGCCATAGTAATCCCCGAGGGGGGTCATGCGCGCGGCGAGCGCGCCCGTCTCCTCGCGCAGCTCCCGCTCCGCCGCCTTCTCGGCGTCCGTCTCACCGTGGTCGAGCTTCCCCGCCGGGATTTCGAGCGTCATGCCGCGGAACCCCGCGCGCCACTGCCGCACAAGGTACACCCGCCCGTCCCGATCGATGGGCAGGACGCACACCGCGCCCGGGTGCCGTACCACGTCCCGCCGCGCCGTTTTGCCGTTCGGCAGGCGCACCTCCGATACCTCCACGCGGAAGATGGGACCCTCAAACACCGTGTCCGTGTGCTCCGTCACCTCCGCAAGTGCCTTTTCCCGCTCGTCCATGTTCTGCCTCTCTTTCTGCCCGCGCGCTTTGCCGCTTCCGTCTCCGTACCCGCCGGGCTTGCCGCTTCTGTCGCCGCGCGTGCCTGCTACGCTCTCCCCCGCGCCCGGTTTCCGTTTTCCGGCGTGCGCAGGTTTGTTTTTTTCTATTCTAGCACCGCGGGCGGCGGTGCGTCAACCGCCCCTGCCCCTTTTCCCGCAAAATTTCGGCGACGACGGTTTGCTCTTGCAAAAAGTGGGAAAACTTGCTACAATAAAGAAAAACGGCAGTCGGCAAAGGAGAACAAATGAGTAACATCTGGCACGATATTGATCCGCACCGTATCACCCCCGAGGACTTCATCGCGGTCATCGAAATTCCGAAGGGCTCCAAGAAAAAGTATGAGTTGGATAAGGAGACGGGGCTCATCATCCTCGACCGCATCCTCTATACCTCCACCCACTACCCCTGTAACTACGGCTTCATCCCGCGCACCTACGGCGACGACGGCGACCCGCTGGACGTGCTTGTCCTGTGCAGTGAGGAGATTGAGCCGCTCTCGCTCGTGCGCTGCTACCCGATCGGGGTCATCCGCATGAAGGATAACGGCAAGCTGGATGAAAAGATCATCGCCATCCCCGCGGGCGACCCGAACTATAACACCTACCGCGACATCACCGACCTGCCCGCCCACGTCTTCCAGGAGATGCAGCACTTCTTCTCGGTCTATAAAACGCTCGAGAACAAGGAGACCGTCGTCGACGAGGCGCAGGGGCGCGAGGAGGCGATCGACGTCATCCGCGCCTGCATCGCCCACTACCGCGACACCTTCTGCTGATAAGAACGATAGAGAACGATAAGGAACGATGATTGCGGGGAGGGGACTTTTGGAGAAAAGTCCCCTCCCCGCACCCTACCCTCAAAACTTTTCGGGTTTTTATCGGCTGACGCAAGGTGGGAAACGGCAGCAACGAGGATGACCGTGTAAAAGAACCAACCATATAAAGCCGACAGCATCGTGTGCGATGCTGTCTTTTTCCTTTGCGCGAGCCATATAAAAATTCACAAAAAGGTTTTGGAGTGGGGAGCCGCCGAGATCCTTTCGGTGAACGGACGTCGGTGAGCGACAAGCCGGAAAACCTTGTCCTCCGGGAGGAGGCTTCAGCCGATGCACGGAGGGCTTGGTTGCCGGCGCGGAACGCGGGGGAGTGCCTTTTCCTTAAAAAGGCACTCCCCCGCAAAAACAACATTACAACAAGTAAATATTTTCCCGTGCGAGTTCTTCCCTAGCTTCCGGGGGCCAGACGGAGGACTGCACCTCGCCGATATGCGCCTTTTCGAGCAGGAACATACAGAGGCGCGACTGTCCGATGCCGCCGCCGACCGTCAGAGGATACGTTCCGGAGAGCACGCCGCGGTGGTATTCGAGCGTGCGGCGATCCTCTGCCCCCGCCGCCGCCAGCTGCCGCGCGAGCGATGCCGCATCGACGCGGATGCCCATGGAGGAGAGCTCCAGGGCACAGCCGAGGATATCGTCCCACACCAAAAGATCGCCGTTGAGCGCCCAGTCGTCATAGTCGGGGGCGCGCCCGTCGTGCGGCGCCCCCGAGGAGAGCGGCGCGCCGATCTGCTCGAGCAGCACCGTGCCGTACTCCCGCGTGACGGCGTCCTCACGCTCCTTCGGAGAGAGCGCCGGATAGCGCCGCTCGAGCTCTGTCGTCGTCAGGCAGTACACCTCCCGCGTCACCCGCCGTGCGAGCACCGGATAGCGCTCCGCAATCGCCTCCTTGACGTCGGCGAGCGTCGAGACGATCACCCGCGCGACACCCTCGAGATAAGCAAGGGTGCGGTCCTTTTCCGTGATGACCTTTTCCCAGTCCCACTGGTCAACGAAGACGGAGTGGAGATGGTCGGTGGCGTCGTCCCGCCGGATGGCGTTCATGTCGGTGTAAATGCCCTCGCCCGGCGCGTAGCCGAAAAAGCCGAGCTGCATCCGCTTCCACTTGGCGAGCGACTGCACGATCTCGACCTCCTGCCCCGTGGCACCGATCGTAAAGGAAACCTTGCGCTCCGTACCGTTCAGATCGTCGTTGATCCCCCTCCCCGCCTCCACGATGATGGGCGCGGTCACCCGGTCAAGACACAGCGCGGCGGCGAGCCGCACCTGAAAAAGGTCCTTGACGTACTTGATGGCGCGCTGCGTCTCACGGACGGAGAGCAGTGACGCGTAAGGGGCGACGGTGTGGTACGATGGCATAGAGCCTCCTTTCGGCGGTCAGCGGATGGATCCTACCGTACGGGGATAAAGGATGACGTCGCGGATGTTCTGCATCCCGGTGACATACATGAGGATGCGCTCGAAACCGAGCCCGAAGCCGCTGTGCGGCACCGATCCGTACTTGCGCAGGTCGAGGTAGTCGCGGTAAGCGGAGAGGTCCATGTGGCGCGCTTCCATCGCGGCGACGAGCTTGTCGTAGTCCGCCTCGCGCTCACTGCACCCGATGATCTCCCCGACGCCGGGGACGAGCAGGTCGGTCGCGGCGACCGTTTTCCCGTCCGGGTTCTGCTTCATATAGAAGGACTTGATTTCTTTCGGATAATTGATGAGGAACACGGGCTTTTTGTAGAGCACCTCGGTGATGTACCGCTCGTGCTCGGTCTGGAGATCACAGCCCCATTCCACAGGATATTCAAACTGCCGCCCGGATGCCTTCAGCTGTTCGATAGCGTCCGTGTATTCCACGATGGCAAAATCGTTTTCCACCACGTGATGCAGCTTGTCGAGGAGCCCCGCCTCGAACCGTTCTTCAAAGAACGCGAGCTCCGAGGGGCAGTGCGCCATGACGTCCGAGATGATATACTTGATCATCTCCTCGGCGATTTTGATAATGTCCGGCAGCTCCGCAAACGCCACCTCGGGCTCGATGTGCCAGAATTCCGCCACATGGCGGGGGGTGTTGCTGTTCTCGGCGCGGAAGCTCGGGCCGAACGTGTAGATCTTCCCGAAGGCGGTCGCCGCGACCTCCCCCTCGAGCTGCCCGGAGACGGAGAGCCCCGCCCGGCGGCCGAAGAAGTCGTTCGCGTAATATTCCTCGCGGGAGTGGTATTTATCGGAGTAACCGATGGTCGTGACCTGGAACATCTCGCCCGCACCCTCGCAGTCGCTCCCCGTGATGAGCGGCGTGTTGACGTACACATAGCCGCGCTCCTGGAAGAAGCGGTGGATCGCCGCCGCCATCACCGACCGCACGCGGAACACCGCGTTGAAGGTGTTGGTACGGACGCGCAGGTGCGGCGTCTCGCGGAGCGTCTCGAGCTTCTGGAATTTCTTCTGCAGGGGGTAGTCTGCCGGGCAGTCACCGAGGACGTCGATGGCGCTCGCGTTGATCTCCGCGCCGCGCCCGTTCTGCGCCTCGACCACCGTCCCGACGACGCGGAGAGCGGCGCCGAGGTGCGTCGCCGCCGCAGGGGGCGTCAGCGTCGCCTTATCCACCACGATCTGCATGTGCTTCAGCGTGGTGCCGTCGTTGAGTTCGATAAACGCCATGTTCTTGGAGTCGCGCGCCGTGCGGACCCAGCCGCAGACCGTGACCGTCGAGCCGAGGGGCGTGACCCCGCGGGCTATGTCGCGAATATCCGTGTGTTGCATAATATGGCTCCTTTTCCTTTTCTAAAACAAAAAACACAGCCTCGCCGCAATAGGACGAGCACTGTGTGCCGTGGTACCACCTATCTTCGCCGCGGCAGTCGCCGCGACCTCTCACCCGCGTGACGTGCGGCATACGGCGCCCCTACTGACCGCAGGGACACGCGCCCCCACGCCGTTCGGTTTGCTGCTCCGGAGTGTTATTCCCCCGACCCGTACTGCGCGGCTCTCACCTGCCCGCGCTCTCTTGGAGCCGATTTTCGGAGTACTTCTCTCCCTCATGGCATTTATTTGCCCCCATTGTAGCAGGATTTCTCCCGCTTGTCAAGAGTTTACCCCACGCGCGCCGTCTCATGCGGGGCGCGCGGAAATCCGGCAAAGCCATAATGCCCGGCGTTCCCGCCCGGCAGTCCATTCTGTCCCCCGTCGCCCGGCAGACCGTAACCGCCGTCCTTCGGAATGGTTGCACCGGTTTCACCCGGAACGGCAAAACACCCGGCGCGAAAGCGCCGGGTGCTTGCTTGATGTTTGTTACTCGGTATTCGCTCCCAATCGGGGCGATGCCGATGTCACGCTTTCGTCAACGGCTCTCGGAGCCGTGCAGAAAGCAGGTACTCTTTACCGTCAGGTTGTGGCTACGGCTTTGGCTTTGACAACGCTGATGGCCAGCAGTTGTGCGCCGTTCTCCACCACCTCAATCTTGATGGTGTGCGTGCCGGTGGCAAGTTCCGTCTTGTCGAGGACCGTGAACGGTTTATTCTGCACTGCGGCCTCCGTGGCGTCGATGGTATACTCTTTCACGAGAATATCATCTACATAGATGTTGTATTTACCGACAGAGCCCTTGTCGACCCAGAATCTGAGATCGAGCTGTGCGAAGTCGCCGGTCATGGTGAAGTATGCGCCCTTGTCCTGGAACGGCGGCTTTGCGAATTTCCATCCGCCGGTGGTGAAGTCAACGGTGAACTTCTTGGCAGCATCTGCGGCAGCCCCATCATAGTTGATGTACTGCTGTACGGTCTCATACTTGGTTTTCTCAACGGTGGTAACCGCGATGGTCCTGTTCTCGGTCACGTTGAAGAGTTTTGCATATTCCGCAGCGGTCACTGTCCAGTAAACCGTATCGTCGGGAGTTGCCGGCAGTTTGCCGTTCTTTCCTTCGATGACCTTGATTTCACCGACCTTATCGGTGCCGTTCATGAACGTCAGCGTGTATTCGTTGGCGTCGAGCTTGAAGTTGGCTTCCAGCGTCAGATCTTCTGCGATGGCGGCGTTGAAATCATACGCGGTGCTCTCACCCTTCTTTGCCCAGAACTGGAACAGATAACCTTCCTTGGTGGGCGTGCCCTCGGGTGCCGTTACGGTCCCGTTGACGGCGACGTACACGTCGTTCGCATAGGCCTTGCCGTCTGCCACGAACGAAACCTTGACGTACGCGGGGTCACGCTTGAACGATGCCGTCAGCGTGATATTGTCTTCAATCGGGGTCGAGAAGTCGAATTCCTTGTTGTTCAGCAGCCACTTGTCGAAGAGGAAATACTGCAAGGTCGGGAGATCGGTCGGTGCCGTGACGGTACCGCCGCGGGTAGTGGTCAGAGTCGTGAATACCTCATCACCATTCTTGAACGTCACATTGCAGGTATCGGGCTTTTTCTCAAAGAAACGGAACCCGGAGATCGTGAAGCCTGCCCATTCGCCGAGCGGCTCACCGCCCTCTGCGTCAAACGTTGCGCTGGCGATCAGCATGCGGATGTCGTGCTGCCCTGCGGGAACGTTTGCGACCTGAATGTTGCCGCCCTTCTTGGAATCGATCGTTTCGACCTTGAAGAGCACACCGTCAATATACACATGGATCGTGAAATGCTGACCGGGTTTATCGGTGTTGTACGAAATCTGGAGCGTGCCGGCAATATTCATCGTTACGTCGATGTACTGCCCCTGCTGCCAGAAGAGCGTGCCCCAGTTTTTGAAGGCAGGGTTCTTCGTTGCATCGCCTTCATGGCCGAGACCGACGCCATACTGCTCCTTCTCCGCGTCGGTGGTCTTCGTCGTCAGACCGAGCCAGCCCTGAGCGGTGCGGTAGTCCGTTGCCGCCACCTTGGTGACGTTGACCGTTACATTTTCCTGCACGTCAACGAGCTTGGCGAGATCCAGCGACCAGAGGTAGCCCTCTGCCGGTGCGGTTGCCAGCTTCGTGAAGAGGGTGGTATAGTCCTCCTCGGAGAGCGTGCCGCCCTTCGGAACAGTGAACGTATAGTCCATGCCCTCGCCGGTGATCTTCACGGTGCGGGTTGCGACCGCCAGCTTGACGAGGATCTCAATGTTGCCCTCGACCGTGTAAGTATCATAGTTGAAATCAGCGTCGCCGAGTTTCACGGAAACGACCTCTTTGCCGACCGGCGCCTGGAAAGGCGTTACCTTCCCGCCGTAGGGGATGGTCTGCGTGTCGAGCACTTCGCTGGTGTCGGCATCCTTGATGGTTACCGTGTATTTGGAGGTCTCATAAACGGCGACATAGGTGACATCTTCAATGATTTCCATATCATAGTCGATGCCGATCGTCGTCTCACCTTCCAGCCCCCAACGGACAAAGGTCATGTGATCCGCGGTCTTGTCGGGTGCCGTCGGCACGTCGTCCCGATTGATATAGTTTTTCTTCTCTACCTGGAGGGTCTTCAGCACCTTGCCGTCAGCTTCCTTGAAGGTGATCGTGAAGGTCGTCGGAGCGGGCGCAGGAATGTCCTCAAAGGTCGCGACCAGCGTGATGTTCTCGTTCACCTTGGCGGTGAAGTCGTAATCCGCGCCGTCCTTCTGCCAGGACTTGAACTGCTTGCCCTCGGGGGCGGTGACCGTCTTGGTCGTCGCTGCGACGGCAGTCCCCTTGTTGATTTCGATGGTATCCACCACCGTCTCGCCGTTCTTAAAGGTCACCGTAACCTTTTCGACGGTCGGATTGTCTTTGTTGTTATTGTTGTCCTTGTTGTCGCCATTGCCACCGGACGGCGTGTCATCCTTACCGCAAGCGGCAAAGCTGAACACCATCGCAAGGCAGAGAGCCATGCACAGCAGCATAACGAGCCATGTTCTTTTCATGATATTCTCCTTTTGCAAAGTTTTGTTGTGAGGGCGATCCCCTCCACGCAACCCCAATATAGCACCCGCCTTTTCTGAATGCAATTTGAAAAAAGCATTTTGCTTGTTGTTTTGCAAAATTTCCGAACATATTGCCCAAATTCGCGCAAGTTATCATAGCAATCATAACAATTCTGACAAAAAAACAAGGCGTTCCGCCCCGCGTTTTACATCAAAAAGCCCCCGGGTCATCGCCCGGGGGCCCTTAACGGATGCGTATTTCGGTATCAGGTGGCGGGTGCCACGTATTGCACAATGGTTGCCGCGTGAATGGTCCCGGCGCCCTCGATCTCAATCACGACCGTACGCTCGCCGGCGGGGAAAGACTCCGGCTGGCAGAAGACGTCGTAGCTGCCCGACTTCTTCACCTCGGTCCCGGCGCTGTTGTCCACCGTCACGGCGGAGTGCAGCTGACCGTCGATATAAATTCTGTAGATGCAGGTCTTGCCCGCCTCCACCTGCGTGGCAAACGCGACCTTGCAGAGGTTCGCGGTGATTGTAATCTTCGCGCCGCTTTCCTGCTCATATACGCCGTAGTTGCCGTCCGTGTCCCGGATCTTCCAGTTCGTGAAATCAAAGCCCCAGCCCTCGACGGTATTGATATTGGCTTCGTTCGCGATGGAGAAGGTGCCCGCGCCGAGGTTTTTATAGTTGCTCTTGGCGATGACATCAAGTGTCACCTCTCTGTTCTCGGTCACGTTGAACATCTTCGCGTACTCTGCCGCGGTGGCGGTCCAGTAGTTGTTCGCGTCGGGGAGTGCGGGCATCGCCGCATTCAATCCCTTACCGACCGTCACCTTGGTGATTTCGGTGCCGTCTGCTCTCTTGAAGGTTACCTCATAGGTCTCGAGGAAACGGAAGACGGCCTTCAGGGTGATATCACTGTTGACCGGCTGCGTAAAGTCGTATTCGGTCTTTTCGTCCAGCGACCAGTAGAGAAACTCCTGATTGGCGCCCGGGGTCGGGTCTGCCGGCTTTGCAACGGCAGTCCCTGCGGGCACGGACACCTTGCCGATCTCCTCGTCACCGCTCTTGAAGATGACGTCATAGTTGTCTTTCCGGACGGCGTACCAGGGGTTGACCGCCGTGATCTGCGTCTTGCTGTGCGCGACGACCTTGATGGTATGCTGACCCGCGGGGATCATGGTCTTCTCAAGCGCGACGACCCATTGCTGCTTGTTGCCCGTACCGTTGCTGTTGTCGAATTCGAGCTTGCGGACGAGAATATCATCCACATAAATATCATAGTAACCGCTGTCGCCCGCGCCGGCAAACAGATTGAACGTCAGCCGTGCGAAGTCGCCGGTCAGCGTAAAGTAGTTGCCGTCAGCCTGCGGGCAGTTGTAGGTGCCGTTCGCGTTCTTCGTCCAGTGCTCATAATTCGCGCCGAACTTTTCGAGGGTGTCCCTGACGCCGCCGTCCCACGTCAGCCAGGTCTCCTGGTTGCGGTACACCGTTGCGTCGGTCGTACCGAGGGTGACGGTCACGTCCGCCTTGACGTTGAACATCTTCGCGTACTCTGCCGCAGTCGCAGTCCAGTAGGTACCGTCTGCCGGTGCCGGCATAACGGCATTCCCGCCGTCGAGGACTTCCGCCTCACCCAGCTTGAGACCTTCTTCATCCTGGAAGATGACCTTGCGTTTCATCTCCTCCAGCGTCACGGTCAGCGTGAGGTCGGAGGTCACGGGAGCCGCCATATCATAGTCTGCGGCGCCGTTCTTGACCGACACCACACGGTAACCGTCAACCTTGATGTCACCCACGGTCTTGCCGTGTTCGATCGTCCGCGTATCGATAATGCTGTCGTCGGCACCGTTCCTGATTGTCACGGTGTATCGGACGGACTCATACACGGGAATGTAGGTAACGCTTTCGTTAACCTCCCAGTCAAAGTCGAGCGCCAACGTGTCATCGTCTGCGCGGACCCACCGCACAAAGGTCATGTGATCCGCGGTCCTGTCGGGCGCCGTCGGCACGTCGTCCGGATTGATGTAACCCTTCTTCTCCACCTGGAGGGTCTTCAGCACCTTGTCGTCGGTGCCCTTGAAGGTGATCGTGAAGGTCGTCGGAGCGGGCGCAGGAATGTCCTCAAAGGTCGCGACCAGCGTGATGTTCTCGTTCACCTTGGCGGTGAAGTCGTAATCCGCGCCGTCCTTCTGCCAGGACTTGAACTGCTTGCCCTCGGGAGCGGTGACCGTCTTGGTCGTCGCCGCGACGGCAGTCCCCTTGTTGATTTTGATGGTATCCACCACCGTCTCACCGTTCTTGAAGGTCACCGTAACCTTTTCGACGGTCGGCGTGTCATTGCCCCCGTTGGTCTTACCGTTGCCATCGTCCCTGTCGTTCCCGCACGCTGCGAGACCGAGCACAAGAACCATGCACAGGATCAGACAAAGCACCGCTAAAAACCGTTTGTTTTTCATGATGTTCTCCTTCTTATGTAGTGGCATTTGTTGCCGCACTGGCAAATACAGTATATTTTCGCCCGTTGGAAAAAGCAATCATGAATTACAGGTTTTTCCACGTTTTTAAATTTTCTTTTGGCATTTTTGTACAATTCACATTTCGTTCATGTGTTAATCACTTACAAGGTGTACAAATTGAGCCTCTGAATTTGTTACTTTTGCCATGCCACTTTTTTCTGCTCCTCACCGTTGATTGCGCTCCGCACCGTACACATCCATCCGTACGACCCCATCCGTTCACATTCGTTGACACCCGCGCCGGCTAGTGCTCCACTTGTGTACCCTACAAGCTCGGAACGATGGAGAAACCGCGTCCCGCGCCAGCTAGTGCTCCACTTGTGTACCTAACGCAAGCGCGAGGAGATGCAGAACCCCCGTGCACGTTGCTGTAGGTGCGTCCCGGCAAACCTTTTTAATTGGTTGGAAAAACCGTTGGTTTGCCTGATGCCTTTCCGCAGGTGCGGAAATATTCTCGTTTTTTCAAGGTGAGGTCTTTACGAAGTCGCCCCCCATTCAGGGTGCAAAACGAGGAATGGGCAACCTATATGAAAAAATGGGGGCAACTACTTTGTGCCCCCATTTTCCTATTTACACCCGCGTTCTCCGCGTCCCGCGCCAGCTAGTGCTCCACTTGTGTACCTAACGCAAGCGCGAGGAGATGCAGAACCCCCATTCGCACGAACGTCGACGTACTTTGTACGGCAGAGCGTGTGAATGGGGGTAAAGCGCCCGTCGCTCTTAAAGAAAAGGCAACCGACGATGCTGTACATTGTATTTCGTACAACAAAATCGGTTGCCATTAAGCCCTTTTCAGGGCGCTTGGTCTGCGCTTCTCCCGCTCGCGTTACTTGTTCGAGGTGGAACGGAGAGTCACATCATGGTACCCCCCCTCCACGATCGACGTCGCGGACACCAGCGTCAGCCGCGCGTTCTTTTGCAGATCCGGAATGTTCGTCACCCCGACGTTGCACATGGTCGACTTGACCTTGTAGAGCGACTTCGCCACATTGTCGCGGAGCGACCCGGCATAGGTCACATAGGAGTCCACGCCCTCCTCGAAGGTCAGCTTCGCCTTGCCGCCGAGGTCATACCGCTGCCAGTTGCGCGCGCGGTTGGAGCCCTCGCCCCAGTACTCCTTGACGTAAGTGCCGTTGACCATGGTCTTGGGCGTCGGCGACTCGTCGAACCGGGCGAAGTACCGCCCGAGCATGAGGAAATCCGCCCCCATGGCAAGCGCCATCGTCATGTGATAATCATACACGATACCGCCGTCGGAGCAGAGCGGGATATAAATACCCGTCTCCTTGTAGTAGCGGTCGCGCTCCTCGGCGACGGCGATGACGGCGGACGCCTGCCCGCGGCCGATCCCCTTCTGCTCACGCGTGATGCAGATGGAGCCCCCGCCGATACCGATCTTGATAAAGTCTGCCCCCGCCTCTGCGAGGAAACGGAAGCCGTCCGCATCGACGACGTTCCCGGCGCCGACCTTGACGCGGTCGCCGTAATTCTTCCGGATATATTCGAGCGTCTTTTTCTGCCAGACGGTGTACCCCTCGGAGGAGTCGATGCAGAGTACGTCTGCCCCCGCCTCGATCAGAGCGGGCACGCGCGTCTCATAGTCGAGGGTGTTGATGCCGGCGCCGACCATGTAACGCTTTTCCGCGTCGAGCAGCTCCTGCGGGTTTTCCTTGTGCTGGGAGTAGTCCTTGCGGAACACGAGATAGAGGAGCCGCCCCTCCCCGTCCACGATGGGGAGAGAATTGAGCTTGTGGTCCCAGATGATATCGTTGGCTTCCTTGAGCGTCGTCTCGGCGGGCGCCGTCACGAGCTTCTCAAGCGGCGTCATGAATTCCCGCACGGGCAGGTCCGCAGGCATACGGCTGACGCGGTAGTCACGGCTGGTGACGATGCCGAGGAGCCGGCCTCTCGCGGTGCCGTCCTCCGTGACGGCGATGGTGTTGTGCCCCTTCTCCTCCACGAGGTCGAGCACGTCGGCAAGGGTCGCGTCGGGCGTCACGTTCGAGTCGCTGACGACAAAACCCGCCTTATAGTTCTTGACGCGGGCGACCATCGCCGCCTCGGACTCCACGGACTGCGAGCCGTAGATAAAGGAGATGCCGCCCTCCTTTGCGAGGGCAATCGCCATCTTATCGTCCGAGACGGACTGCATGATGGCGGAGACGAGCGGGATATTCAGCGTGATCGGGCACGGCTCCGCCCCGCGGCGGTATTTCACGAGCGGCGTCTGCAAATTGACATTGGCAGGTGTGCACTCCTCGGAGGTATAGCCGGGGATAAAGAGGTATTCCCCGAAGGTATGGGATTCACCGGGTAAAATCTGTGCCATGATAGGCTCCTTTCGTTATGAGGTATATCCTTAAACGGATGGGTTTACACTTTGAGCTCGGACGTCACGGTGTCCGGGTACCGCGCGAGCAGGGGCGCGACCACCCCCGCGAGGAATTCGTCCGTCTGCGACGCGGCGCGGCCGGTATAGAGCGCGGGGTCGAGCACGGCGAGGATCTCCTCCTCGGTGATGCCGAAAATCGGGTCGGCGGCGATGCGCTGCACGAGGTCGTTCTCCGCTCCCTCCAGCTTGACGCGGGAGGCGGCGGCCTGTGAGTGGACGCGGAGCGCCTCATGGAGCGCCTGGCGGTCACCGCCCGCCTTGACGCACCGCATCATGATGTTCTCGGTCGCCATGAACGGCAGCTTTTCCATCACGCGGCGGCGGATAACCTTCGGGTACACCACAAGCGCCCCGGTGACGTTGATATAGATATTAAGGATGGCGTCCACCCCGAGGAACGCCTCGGCGACGGCGATGCGGCGGTTGGCAGAGTCGTCGAGCGTGCGCTCGAACCACTGGGTCGCCGCGGTGTGCGCCGGGTTGGCGGCGTCGGAGATGACGTAGCGCGCGAGGGCGCAGATGCGCTCGCAGCGCATGGGGTTGCGCTTGTACGGCATCGCGGAGGAGCCAATCTGCTTTTTCTCAAACGGTTCTTCCACCTCCTCAAAGGACTGGAGCAGGCGCAGGTCGTTCGCAAACTTGTACGCCGACTGCGCGAATCCGGAGAGGCAGGCGAGGAAGTAGGCGTCCACCTTGCGCGAGTAGGTCTGCCCCGAAACGGGTACGCACCCCGGGAAATCCATCTCGCGGGCGATCTTGTCCTCGAGCGCCTTCACCTTGCCCTCGTCTCCCTCGAACAGCTCCATGAACGACGCCTGCGTGCCGGTCGTCCCCTTGGAGCCGAGGAGCAGGAGCTTCGAGAGCCTGTCCTCCAGCGCCTCCATGTCCTGCACGAGCTCATAGATCCAGAGCGTCGCGCGCTTGCCGACCGTCGTGAGCTGCGCCGGCTGGAGGTGGGTATAGGCGAGGCACGGCAAATCGCGCCACTCCCGCGCAAAGTCGCCGAGCTGCCGCACGACCTGCGCCGCCTTTTTGAGGATGAGGCGGGACGCGTCGCGCAGGACGATCACATCGGTGTTGTCCCCGACGTAGCAGGAGGTGGCGCCGAGGTGGATGATGGGCTCTGCCGTCGGGCACTGCACCCCGTAGGCATAGACGTGGCTCATGACGTCGTGGCGCACCTCGCGCTCACGCGCCTCCGCCACCTCAAAATTGATGTCGTCCCGGTGCGCTTCGAGCTCCCGGACCTGCTCCTCCGTCACGGGGAGCCCCAGCTCGTGCTCCGCCCGCGCCAGCGCAATCCAGAGCCGCCGCCAGGTGCGGAACTTGTGCGTGTCCGAAAACAGGTATTGCATCTCCTCGCTCGCGTACCGCGTCGAGAAGGGCGAAATATACTTTTCGCGTGTCGATTGCCCGTCCATGTATGCCTCCCGCTCATCTGCAGTCCCCGGCGCCGCCCTCGGCGCCCGGGACCGTCTTTCCGTATATTTTAACACATTCGTGCCCGACTTACAACCCCCCGCCGGGGTGAAAACCGACCTTTTTCGCGCCCGGGCGCCCGGAAAACACAAAGCGGAGAGCCGCCCCCGCCCGGCGCGCGCAAAGCGGAGAGCCGCCCCGCACGGGGGTGGCAGCTCTCCGCTGTCGGCTATTCCGTTTGTTGATATCCGCTCCGGCGCCGCCCCGCAGCGCATTTTTGCATGGATCGCCTGACGCCGCGCCGCGGAAACGCGTGTACTCTCACATAAGGATTGCTCTTGTGTACGACAGCGTGCGAACGCGGTTAAAGCCCCCGCGTCTCTTAAAGCAAAGGCAACCGATACGGCTTTTCGTTTCCATTTGAAAAGTCAATATCGGTTGCCCATAAAAATCATTTCGGGGGCTCGGTCTCCGCCGTTATCTCTTGTCTCAATACATATTGTTGGACTTCATATAGGCGTACAGCTGTTCCCCGTGCTGCTGCTCCTCCGACTGGATATGATTCAGCACCCGCCGTGCCACCGGGTCTCCGAACTCAAACACGCTCACGTCATAGAGCGACGACGCGTGCTTCTCGGTCGCGAGCATATCCCGCAAAAGGAACGCGTCCTGCGTGCGCTCCTCCTCGTTTGTGTACCCGACCGCGCCGCAGTGCTTGTTGTCGGCGTTCAGCCCCGCGTTCGTCAGCGGTGTCACCGTGCCGCCCATCATCTCGGTCACGGTCTTCAGATGTTCCCTCTCGGTGTCCGCCATGTCGAGGAACAGCTGCTTCAGCTCCTCCTTCTTCGCCCGCCCGGCGTACATCTCGTACTTCTGGATGCAGAGCTGCTCCTGGTCCTTCATGTCCTTGAGCAGTCCCACCTCTTTGGAAGTCAGTTGCAGATTCATGGATTAATCCCTCCCTTTCGGTTTGAATGATGAGAGTTTTGCCGCGACCGCCCCGTTTTATGCACATAAAAATAAAAAGAGGAGCCGCGCCCGGCTCCTCTTTTCCGATTCTCACCACCGATCAGCGAGCTCGAGCACCAGCCGCTCCGTCTTCTCCCACCCGAGGCAGGGGTCGGTGATGGAACGCCCGAACACGCCCTCCCCGATCTTCTGACAGCCGTCCTCCAGATAGCTCTCGATCATGAGCCCCTTGACAAGCCGCCGGATCTCCGGATCGTACCGGCAGCTTTCCAGCACCTCGCGCGCGATGCGCGGCTGCTCGTCATACTGCTTGCCGGAATTGGCATGGTTGGTGTCGATGAGGACGGCAGGATGGGCGAACCCGCTCGCCCCGTACAGCCCCGTGAGCTCCTTCAGGTCCTCGTAGTGATAGTTCGGGTGCGACTTCCCCCGCCGGTCAACGTACCCGCGCAGGATGGCGTGCGTGAGGGGGTTCCCCGCGCTCTCAACCTCCCACCCGCGATAGATGAAAGTGTGCGCGTGCTGTGCGGCATGGATGGCGTTCATCATCACCGAGAGGTCGCCCCCGGTCGGGTTCTTCATCCCCACCGGGATATTCAGCCCGCTCGCCGTCAGGCGATGCTGCTGGTCCTCGACCGACCGTGCCCCGACCGCCACATAGGACAGCAGATCGCAGAGTAGCCGGTGGTTTTCGGGGTACAGCATCTCGTCCGCACAGCCGAAGCCCGTTTCGGACAGCGCCCGGATGTGCAGCTGCCGGATGGAGAGCAGCCCCGCGAGCATATCCGGCTGGCTCTCCGGGTCTGGCTGGTGGAGCATCCCCTTGTAGCCGTCGCCCGTCGTGCGCGGCTTGTTGGTATAGATGCGCGGGATGATGAGGATCCTGTCCCGCACCCGGTCCTGCAGAACGCGCAGGCGATGGATGTACTCCATCACCGGCTCCTCGCTGTCCGCCGAGCAGGGCCCTATTACGAGCAGGAGCCTGTCGTCCTCACCGCGGAACACCCCGGCGATTTCCCGGTCGCGTTCCGCCTTCGCCGCCGCGGCGGCGGGCGGCACCGGATAATCCCGCTTGATGTCCATCGGGATCGGCAGTTTTCTCTTGAACAGCATATTCATAAAATCATCCTCGCTTACTTTTTGTCGAATTTGGCACGCCGCTCGGAGGAGCGGCGCATGAGGGCGCGCATTTCCTCCCGCTGCCCCGTCGCAATGGTCTCGCGCAGACGCGCGAGCTGTGCCGTAAAGGCGTCGAGCTGGGAGAGGAGCGCCTTGCGGTTGAGCAGAAACAGCTCACTCCACATCTCGTCGTTGATACGGGCGATACGGGTCAGGTCACGGAAGGAGTCGCCCGTGTAATCCTCCAGGTGCTCATCGTCGTTGCAGGTCATGAGCGCCACGGCGATGCAGTGCGTCAGCTGGGACACGAACCCGATGATCTCGTCGTGCTCCGCGGGGGTGAGCTCGGTCACGCGGGCAAAGCCCAGCGCCTCGCCGAGTGCCCGGCAGGTGCTGACGGCACCTGCGGTGTTTTTCTCCGTCGGCACCACGATGTAGTTGGCAGAGCGGAAAATGTCCGCCGTGCTGTTCTGTACCCCGCTGACCTCGCGCCCCGCCATGGGGTGCGCCGCAATGAACTCCACGTCCGGTCGCGTCTTTCCGAGCAACGCCTGCACCCCGGGGACGATCGCCCCCTTCACCCCCGTCACGTCGGTCAGGAGCGCACCGGGCTTCAGGAGCCCCCGATGGGCGTCGATCCACGGCAACAGCGTGTGCGGGTAAAGGGCAAAGACCACGAGGTCGGCGCGCCCGATGAGCGCGGGGTCGGCGTCCGCAGCGCCTGCCGCGATAATGCCCTCGCGGAGCGCGTAGCGGATGGCATCCGGGTCGCGGTCGATGGCACTGACGCGGTAACCCCCGGCGGTCAGCGCGCGGGCGTAGGACCCGCCCATGAGCCCCAGCCCCACAATGAGGATATCGGTATTTTTATCGAGCATCGTCCGCCCCTCCCTCCACACGGATGCCGAGGTCGGCGAGCCGGTCAAAAAAGTCGGGATAGCTTTTGGCGACCGCCTCCGCCCCCGTGATGCTCCCTCCGAGGCGGGTGAGCAGGATGGCGAGCGCCATGACGATGCGGTGGTCGTTGTGCCCCGAGAGCGGACAGCGCGGCGGGGTCAGCCCCCGGGGGTCCACCGTCAGGCGGTCGTCCTCCACCGTCACGCGCACGCCGCACTTCGCGAGCTCCTCTGCCATCGCCGCCCCGCGGTCGCTCTCTTTCAGGCGCAGGCGCGCGGTATCGGTCAGCACCCCGCCGTGTGAGAGAGCCGCCACCGTCATGAGGATGGGGGCGAGGTCGGGGCAGTCTGCGACGGACAGCGTCGCCGCCCCCGCGCGCAGCTCCCGGAAATACGAGGACGCCACGCGGTCCCCCTGCCGCGTCCCCGGGTTGCGCCCGAGGACCTCCACGGGATCGCCGAGGGCAGCGAGCGCCAGGAAAAACGCCGCATTCGATTCGTCCCCCTCCACGGTGTGTGTCCCGGCGCGGAAGGTGCGACCGCCGGGGATGCGGACGGTGCGTTCGTCCGCCCATGCCGCTGGAACCCCGAACGCGCAAAGCGCGTCCAGCGTGAGATCAATATAGGAGCGGCTCCCGACCGCCCCGGTCAGCGTCAGCGTGCTCCCGCCGTCGAGGCAGGCGAGCGCATAGCAGAGCCCGCTCGCGAACTGGCTGGAGACGTCACCCGGGATGCTGTAGGCGCCGGGGGTGAGACGCCCCGCAACGCGCACCCCGCCGGGCACCTCCCGAAAAGAAAAACCGCGCTCCCGCGCCAGGCTCCGGTAAACGCCGAGCGGGCGGGAAAGCAGCTTTTCGCTGCCGGTCAGCGTCGCCGTCGCCCCGCCAAGCAGGCAGAGCGGGAGCAGAAGGCGCAGGGTCGTCCCGCACTCCCGGCAGGGAATCACTCCGCGCGGTGTCAGGTCGTCGGTCCCCCGCACGGTTGCCGTCCCTGCCCCGAAGCGAACGTCGCACCCGAGCGCCCGCAGGCCGTCCGACGTCGCGAGAATATCCTCGGAGGTCGTGATGCCGGTCAGGCGGCTCTCCCCCCGTGCCAGTGCGGCGGCGATGAGATACCGGTGCGCGACACTCTTGGAGGCGGGGGCGTTGACCTGCCCCCGCGCCGTGCCGCAAAAAATCCGGACCGTCATCGCAGGTTCCCCGCAGCAAGGAGCAGATCCATGGCCTCGATATAGCCGCGGAAGCCGTGCCCCGTGACCGTCGCGATGCACGCCTCGCGCACATAGCTGACCTGCCGGTACGCCTCGCGCCGGGTCAGATCCGAAATGTGCACCTCCACCGTCGGGATATGTACGGCTTTCAGCGCATCCAGGAGTGCGATGCTCGTGTGGGTATAGGCGGCGGGATTGAAGACGATGCCGTCATAGACCCCGCGCGCCGCCTGGATCGTATCGACCAGCACCCCCTCGTGATTGGACTGCACGATATCGACCTCCACCCCGAGCGCGTCGGCGTGGCGGCGGATGAGCGTACAGAGGTCCTCATAGCTCCCTGTACCGTACTGCTCAGGCTCGCGGGAGCCGAGCAGGTTCAGGTTGGGGCCGTTCAGAATAAGCAGCTTCATGTCAGCACCTCACAGATGGTTTGGACGGTGATGTCCGGCGTCCGCCCGACGGGGACGATGTCGTCCGCCGTGAGACGGTAGACGGGCTCCCGCTCTGCGTATCGCCGCGCCAGCGCCTCACGGTCGCGGGCGAGCGGTCGGCTCGCGGTCGGGCGGATGGTGGAGAGAGGGCGGGAGAGCCACAGCACTCTCCCCGAGCGGCGGAGAGCCAGGCGGTTCTCCTCCCGGAGCGGGGCGCCTCCCCCCGTCGCGATGACCGCGCCGACGTTTCCGTAGGCGATGTCGCGCACGACCTCACTCTCCAGGTCACGGAAATAGGCTTCCCCCCGCGTTTCGAACAGCGTCGGGATGTCACAACCCGCGCGTTTTTTAATCTCCTCGTCGGTGTCGAAGAACGGGCGCCCGAGCCGCCGCGCGAGCCGTGCGCCGACGGTGGATTTCCCCGCCCCGGGCATCCCGATGAGGGTGATATGCCCCTTTTGCAGCTCCATCTCGCGGCACAGCCGCCCGGTCAGCTCCCGGGGATAACGGACGCCCCGGAACAGCTCCGACGCGCGCACCCCCTGCGCCACCAGCATGGCGAGCCCCCCGGCGGCAGGGATACCGCGCTCCCGCGCGTGTTCGACGAGCGTCGAGCGGAGCGGGCGGTAGACCGCGCCGATCACCCCTGTGAGGTGCGGGAAGGCGCCGGGGTCGATCGGCTCCCCGAGGCAGTCGGGGTACATTCCGACCGAGGTGGTGTCGATGATGACGTCCGTGTCGCCCCCTGCCGCCTCTGCCTCCCCGTAGGAGAGCATCCCCTCGCCCTGCGGGCGGCGGCTGACGCGGGCGACCGAAGCGGCGCCGAGATCTTGTGCGAGGGTAAGAGCGGTGAAAGACGTCCCGCCCGAGCCGAGGATCAGCACCCGCCTCCCGGCGAGCGGAATGCCTGTCCGCGCGAGGAGATACCGCATCCCGTCGTAATCGGTGTTGTACCCAATGAGGCGCCCTCCGCGGTTGACCACCGTATTGACCGCGCCGATGCGGCGCGCCTCGGGGGATACCTCGTCGAGGAGCGGGATGACCGCGCTCTTGTAGGGGATGGTCACATTCACGCCGCGGAAATCCCGCGCACGGAAGAACGGCGCGAGCTCACGCTCCGAAAGCTCCATGAGCCCGTAGTCATACCCGCCGATGGCGCGGTGCAGCTCGGGGGAAAAGCTGTGCCCCAGCTTCGCTCCGACAAGACCGTATTCCATGGATGTGCCCCTCCTCTCTGCGGCTGTGCCGCTTTTTGTGCGTGGTTTTCCGCGGCGTCAGCGCGGCAGACGCGCGTCATAAACCGTCTTTGGCGGTCCCTCCGCACATTATAGCACGCATTTTGCGTTGATGCCTTGTTTTATTGCCTGTTTTCATAGATTTTGCTTTTCGTGCCCCGTTTTTGGCGTCCCTGCTGCGGTCCGCCGCCCCCGGTCAGTACCGGGTCAGCCCTCCACGAGGTAGTCGGTGCCGTACCGTCCGGCGAGCAGGTCGCAGAGCACGAGCGCCGTCACGGCATCGACGACGGCACGCGCCCGGTGCACGATGGCGGGGTCATGCCGCCCGACGAAGGCGGTGCGGGTCTCCCGTTCGGTGAGGAAGTTCACCGTGTCCTGCTCCTTTGCGATGGTCGGGGTCGGCTTGATCCCGACGCGGAAGCAGAGCGGCATCCCGTTTGTGATGCCCCCCTGGATCCCGCCGCTGAAGTTGGTGCGGGTCTCGGGGGCATCCGGCCCCATAATGAAAGCGTCGTTGACCTCGCTCCCGCGGCGGTCGCACATGGCGAAGCCCCCGCCGAATTCGATCCCTTTTACGGCAGGGATGCCGAAAATGGCGCGTGCCAGCACGCTCTCCACGCCGTCGAACCACGGCTCCCCCACCCCGGCGACGAGCCCGGTCACCGCCGTTTCGAGCACGCCGCCGACGCTGTCTCCCTGGGCGCGCGCCGTGAGGATCGCATCCCGCATGGCGCCTCCTGCCGCGGTATCCAGCACCGGGAACGGGCAATCCGCGAGAAAATCGATGTCCTCCTGCAGATCGTCCCCGAACGGACGGTCGCAGATCCCCGCGAGGCGGGCGATATGCGTCCCGATCGTTACCCCGCGTGTCATGAGCGCCGTCGAGGCGATGGCACCGAGCACGACGAGCGGCGCCGTCAGACGGCCGGAGAAATGCCCGCCGCCGCGGCGGTCCTCATACCCGTGGTACTTGCAGTACGCCGTATAATCCGCATGGCTCGGGCGGGCGATGCCGTCCGTCGCCGTATAATCCGCGGCGTTCGTGTCCGTATTCGGGATGAGGACCGTCAGCGGCGCCCCGGTGGTATAACCGTCCTTCACGCCCGAAACGATGCGGTATTCGTCCGTCTCGCGGCGAGCCGTGGAGAGCATATCCGTCGGGCGCCTCTGCGCGAGGCGCGACGCGATGTATTCTTCGTCGATCGGGATCCCGGGGGCGAAGCCGTCTGCGACGGCGCCGATCTCCTCCCCGTGGCTTTCACCGAACAGTGTAACGATCAGGGCATTTCCGAAAGCGTTTTTCATATCATTCCTCCCCGGCGAGCAGACGGCAGAGCGCCTCCGGCGTCGCGCGGCGTATTTCGTAGGAACCGATGCTGCCCACATATATATAGGCAATTTCGCGTCCCAGCATCTTTTTGTCGTGGGAAAGGAGGGGCAGGAGCGCCTCGGGCGCAAACGGGCACCCGGTCGGCAGACCCCAACGCTCCAGCACTGCCCGGAGCCGCGGGCGCACCCCGGGGGCGGTCATCGGGAGCATCCCGATGGCGACACATTCCCCGTGCAGCAGCCGTCCGGCGGCGAGCGTCTCCACCGCGTGCCCGATGGTGTGCCCGAAGTTCAGCACCCGGCGGAGCCCGCCCTCGTACTCGTCACGCACGACGACGTCGCGTTTGATGCCGACGGCGCGGCGGATGATCTCGGCGGCGTCCGTGGTGTGCGCCTCCTCACAGAGGGCAAAGAGATCGGCGTCAAAGGTCGCCGCCATCTTGATGACCTCCGCCATCCCGGCGGCGAACTGCCGCTTCGGGAGCGTACCCAACACCTCGGGGTCGATGAGCACCCCGCGCGGCTGGTGGAAAGCGCCGATCTGGTTCTTCACGCCGTCGAGGTCGATGCCCGTTTTACCCCCGACCGAGGAGTCCACCTCGGCGAGCAGTGTGGTCGGGACGTTGTAAAAGTCGATTCCGCGCAGATAAGTCGCGGCAGCAAATCCGGCGAGATCGCCGACAACGCCGCCCCCGACCGCCACCACGCAGTCGGTGCGCGTAAAGCCGCGCTCCGAGAGGATGCGCAGGAGCTTTTCGTAGGAGCGGAGGTTCTTGGTCGCCTCCCCCATCGGCAGGCAGACGAGCGTCGGCTCGCCGCAAGCGGCGAGGACGCGTTCGGCATAGGCGGCAGGGACGCCGCTGTCCGTGACCACGAGGCACCGGCGCGCGAGGTCAAAGCGCTCCCCGATACGGGCGAGCCCCCCGTTTTCTACCGTGACCTCGTAGCCGCGTGCCCCGAGGTCCACATACAGCGTGCCGTTTTTCCGCGCCTGATAAGAGCGTGAGATCGCCATCATGGCAGTGAGCAGCGCGCGGTACTCCCACCGGTAGGGGCTCTCGCCGATGGCGGCGCATCCGCGCTCTATGACCTCCGCCTCCCGTGCGGCGTCCAGCACGGGGAGACCTTCTGCCCGCTTATAATCGGCGATTTTATCCACCGCCTCCATGCGGCGGGCGAACAGCTCCGCCAGGTCCCTGTCGCACCGGTCGATAGTCTCGCGTGCCTTTTCGATTTCGGTCATGGGTGCTCCTTTCCTTTGCCGGCGGTGCCGGCTGTTTGGGAGTACGGGGTTGGTTTGTGCGCCGGCTCCCGCCGGTCACGCGCCGCCCGCGTCACTCCCCTCCCCGCTTACGGCAGGGTGATGGTCGCGCCGGGCGCGATGTCGTAGCTCACGCCGTCCGCGTCGAACCACAGGTGCGTCTGCGTCGGGTTGTACACCATGGTGTTGTCGCAGGAGAACACCAGCTGCTCATAGGCGTGGCAGTATTCGTAGATCTCGGTATTGTTCGCGTACCAGATGTCGTCATGCCCCCCGGCGCGCTCGCCGAATTCCTCCATGATGTGCCACCCGTCCGGCGGGAACTCGAAGGAATGTCCCCACATATAGAACAGGAGCGGGTCGCGGTGCGATATGTATTCCTCACGCGGCTTCGCGGCGAGGAAGCGCTCGAGCGTCTCCATGAGCTTCGGGTCGCGGTTGCGGGTCGTCGGGCTCCACTCGAACCAGTCGGTCGGGAGCGCGAACGAGTGCGTGAGCGCCAGACCCCGCGCGTAGGTCATGCCGATGAGCTTCACATACATCTTCATCTCGGGCGTAATCGTCCCGAGGTCGGGGTATGCCACGCCGCGGATGATGCGGCCGTAGAATTTCTCGAGGAAGGAGCGGCAGTCCAGGATGTCGCGGATAGCGTCCTTCGGCGCTGCGAGCGCAGGCGCCATGTGCGTCGCGCCATGGACGGCGACGTCGTGCCCCGCCGGGAAATAGAGCGTGCGCGCCACCTCCCGCGAGATGCGGTGCCCGCCCTCCATCGTCTCCGGGAAGTCGGTGCCCGGGATGTTGAAGGTGCCCTTCAGCCCGTAGCGGTTCATGATCTCCACGAGGCGGATGTCGTTCACATTCCCGTCGTCGTAGCTGAGTGTCAGCGCCTTGCACCGACCCCCGGGAAAACGCAGATAACGATATTTCATCAAAGATGCCCCCTGTCAGAAGTAAAAAGTTATAATTGCACGAGTTTATTCTACCGTGTAAGTGCCCGCTTGTCAAGGAAAACCCGCGGCAGCACCGCGCCCCTCTTGCATTTTCCCCGCCCCCATGCTACACTGGTTGGGAAAGAGGTATATGATGAAAAGACGTCTGATTGCCGCCTGGCTCCTGCTGGTGCTCGCCCTGGGGCTCGCCGGATGCAGTTTTTCCTTTACCGAGGACGGCTCGTCCCCGCTCTCGACGATGGTGACCGTGACGCTGAAGCCGGAGAACGGTGCCGCCGACAGCAGCGTGCGTCTGCCCGTCGGGGGGCGGATGACGACACCCGAGGCGCCCTCGCGGGCGGGCTGGCTGTTCCGCGCCTGGTGCACCGATGCGGCGGGTACGCTGCCGTATGACTTTTCCCTCGCCGTCACGCGGGACCTCACGCTCTACGCGTCCTACCTGCCCGATTACGAAGACTGGACGAACCGCCTGACTGAGGAGACGGTGCCCTCGCTCGTGCTGATCCGCACGAAAACGCGGTCGGACGGGAACGTGGGCATCAAGACGGGGAGCGGGATCGTGCTCTCTCGCGGTGAGGACAGCACCGGCACCTTCTACTATCTCCTGACCAACCACCATGTCGTGTCGGATGCGTATGCGCCGCTGCTCTCCTCTGCCTTCTCGGTCGAGGACTACCGCGGCGGGGCGGCGTACCGGGATATTTCGCTCGTGGCGGGCAGTGCCGATTACGATCTCGCCGTCCTGAAAATGTACGGGGACCCGGGCGTCTCCTACACCCTCCCCCCGATTTCCGTTGCCGCGGCAGATGCACAGACGGGAGAAAAGCTCGCCGCCCTCGGTCAGCCGGAGGGGCAGCGCAACGCCCTGACCTATGGTGAAGCGCTGGAATACCATGCCCCGAACGCGGCGGCGGGCACCGCCGCCGGCTCTGCCGTCACCTTCCCCGTCCTGTACCACTCCGCGCCCATCACCAACGGGTCGAGCGGCGGCGCGGTCGTGAACGTCGCGGGTGAGCTCGTCTCCGTCAACTACGCGGGCGCCTACCGGGAGGATAAGACCTTCCTCGCCGGCATGGCGATCCCCGTCAGCCGGGTCCGTGCGTATATCGCTACGGTGCCCGCGCTCGCCGGGCTGCTCTGACGCCGCCCGTCGGCGTTTGCGCCGCCTCCCGCCTGTTTGCATAACGACAGTCCCTCCGTCTCGACGAGACGGAGGGATTATCGTTTCCTCTGTCGTCCCATCCCCTCTGTCTTTCTTCCCTTTAACAATCCCTCGTCGCCTTCGGCGACAGCTCCCTTTGCACAAGGGAGCTTTTTTATGCTCTGCGCCGCTCCCCGCTCCTTTCACCGGTGAACCTCTTTTCAACCACGCGGCTATCGCGTGGTTTTCGTTTTACAAAAAAGCGTTGTACCGGACTCCGGTACAACGCTTTTTCACTTGTCTCCCGTCAGGACTTGGTGAGATACCCCTCCCGCATGAGCAGCTCCGCGATGAGGACGGCACCGCCTGCGGCGCCCCGCAGGGTATTGTGGGAGAGCCCGACGAACTTATAGTCGAAGATAGAATCCTCGCGCAGTCTGCCGACCGAGATGCCCATCCCCCCGTAGAGGTCGCGGTCGGGGCGCGCCTGCGGGCGGTCCGGCTCGTCAAAATAGGTGATGAACTGTGCGGGCGCGGACGGCAGCCCCAGCTCCTGCGGCTTGCCGCGGTAGCTGCGCCACGCCGCGAGGATGTCCTCACGCGCGGGCTTCTCACGGAAGCGCATGAACACCGCCGCCGTATGTCCGTCCGTCACGGGGACGCGGATGCACTGCGTGGAGATGACGGGTGCCTTCGCCGGGGCGATCGCCCCGTTCTCCACCGTCCCCCAGATGCGGAGCGGCTCCTGCTCGCTCTTTTCTTCTTCCCCGCCGATGTAGGGGATGACGTTATCGACCATCTCCGGCCATTCGCGGAAGGTCTTGCCCGCCCCGGAGATCGCCTGGTAGGTCGTGGCGACGACCTCGGTGAGCCCGAACGGGAGCAGAGGCGTGAGCGCCGGTACATAGGACTGGATGGAGCAGTTCGGCTTGACGGCGATGAAGCCGCGGCGGGTGCCCAGGCGCTTTTTCTGTGCTTCGATGACGGCGAGGTGTGCGTCATTGATCTCGGGGATCACCATCGGTACGTCCGGCGTCCAGCGATTGGCGGAATTGTTCGACACAACCGGGATTTCTGCCGCGGCGTATGCCTCCTCAAGGGCGCGGATGTCTTCCTTTTTCATATTGACGGCGCAGAACACGAAGTCCACGAGCGGCTTCACCGCCCCGATGTCCGCCGCGTCCCATACCGGCATTTCGCCGATTGCCCCGGGCAGGGGCGTCTGCATTTTCCATCGCCCCTCCACCGCCTCGCGGTAGGGCTTGCCCGCGCTCCGTCCGGAGGCGAGCAGGGCGCTGATCTCAAAATACGGATGATTTTCGAGCAGGGTCACGAAGCGCTGACCGACCATCCCGGTCGCGCCGACGATGCCGACACGCAGTTTTTCCATAGCAGCAGATTCCTTTACGGTTTTAGGGTTATTGTAGCACGCCTCGGGGGCGTTGTCAACCACAGCCTGCGGCGGGCGGCGCCCGCCGTCCCATCCGCCGGGGGTGCCCCCTGCCCCGAAAAAACGCCTCCCGCGGGAGGCGTTTTCGGTTATTTCTGCTTGACCGTGAGGTTCGCGGGCAGGATCCCCGCCTGCTCGTAGACAATCCCGGTGATGGTCGCGACGCGTGCGGCGTCCAGCGGCACCTCGCCCGAGACGACGACGGATGCGCTGTCCCCGCTGATGACCGCGACGCACTGTTCGTACCCGCCCGCCTTGACGAGTGTCTCGATGTTCGCTTCCTTCTCCATCGCGGCGGCGATCGCGGAGATCTGCGTCAGCGCTGCTTCGCGCTCCTCGCCCTCACCGCTGTCCACCACCTTCTGGAGCACCTCCATGGATTCGCGCCGTGTGGTTTCGCGGGCGAGGGCGGTCGCGGCGAAGTAGTCTTCCTCCTGGGTGCCGGCGGCGGTGCCGTTGTCCGTGCCTGCCGTGGTGTTGCCCGCGCCGACCGCGTCATCGGCGGGATGATAAAACCACAGATAGTTGAGATAGACCGCGAGACCGATGAGCAGCATCACGGAGAGAATGATCAGATTTCTCTTGCCGATGTGCCTCCAGAATTTTTTGCCCCGAGCGGGCTTTGCCTGTTCCATACGTGTGCCTCCTTGCGCCGTTGAAGTTTTTGAGTAGTACACTCTATGCGGGCGGCGTTCATGATATGCGGGCACCCGCAAAAATGTGTCCGGGCGGCACGGTGCCGCCCGGCGTCAGGCGCTCCGGCGCCCGTGCTCTCCCGTGCCCCGCTCCCCTCGGCACCGGTGCCCGTTTTCCATCCCCCGCTTTGCGTGGCTCCGGGCACAGGTTCCCCCGACCGGCTCCGCGCCCCTGCCCCGTCAGTCCATGCGGGCGACGTGGATGCGGTTGGCGGGCAGATGGCAGAGCGCCGAGACGATATCCGTCACCTCGCGCTTCACGCGGTCGGCGCCGCCCCCCTCGCAGATGACCACAGCGCCAAGCACGCGCGGCGGGACGGAGCCCACTTTCTTGCCGCCCTCGTACAGCAACTGTTCCCCCGTCTCAAGCGTCAGCACGACGCGGGCGCGCCCCACCCCGTCCACGGTCGCGAGAGCATCGGCGATCTGCCCCTCCAGCGCGTGGCGGTAGGCGTCGCTCTCGCTCCCGGCGGCGGTCACCTCCCCGCTGCTCTTTTTCCCTGCCCCCAGTGCCCCCGCGAGCAGCAGCACCACCCCGAGTACCCCGGCGAGGAGCATCCAGGGCTTTTTCATGAGCGTCCGGAGCGCCTCCCGGCACCTCTGCTTATTCCACATAAACCGTTACCTCGCACGCGTCGATATGTTCTTCCAGGTATTCTTTGACGGCGAGCCGCCGGGCGCGGCTGTCCCCGTGCAGCACCACCGTCACGCGGCGGAGCGTGACCGCCCCCCCATCTCCCACCTGCCCGCTGACCGTCACGCCGAGCTCCGCCTCCGGGAGGGAGAACGCACCGGCGAGCTCGCGGCGGAGCGCCGCGGCGGTGGCATCGAGCAGGAGCTGCCCGCCCTCCGGCACGTCGGCAGTGCCCCCTCCCTCTCCCCCGGGGAGGGTGGTGATCTCGCACCCCCCGCGCACGGCGAGCGGCGCCGTGAGGACGAGGAGCACGGCGAGCGACAGGAGCAGATGATAGGTGCGCCGCGACCGCCCCTCGGGGGTCAGGAGCGAGAGGATGGCGGCGACCCCGATCGTCAGCACCGCCCCGATGAGATACGCCTTCATGTCACGCCCCGGTCGGGCAGGCGACCTTCAGCACCACCGAAAAATATAAGATCCATGTCACCCCCGCCGCCGCCACGGTCGCCAGCAGCATATCATAGATTTTGAGAAAGGAGCCGAGCAGCTTCTCCCCGGCGGTGAAGCCGACTGCCTCCGCCGCGGTCCCCGCGGCGCTGACCGCGAGCCGCGCCAGAAACAGATAAATGAGCTCCGGAAGCGTGAGGAGCAGGACGACCGCCACCGAGGACACCCCCGCCGTGCTCCGGACGAGCGAGAGCGAGGAGCCGAGCGTCCCGAGCGCCGCGCCGATGCTCCCCCCCACGAGCGGGATCATGCTCCCGACCGCGTATCTGGCGCTCCGCATGGCGACGCTGTCGGCGCTCGCCGCGAGCGTGGTCTGAAAGGAGAGCGCCGCCGTCGAGACGGCGGATGCCACGCCGAGGATGGTCATATACAGCCACTTAAGTTGCTTTGATACCCCGCCGAGGTGCAGGTCGGGCGAGACGGTGTCGAGCAGCCCCATGGCAAAGCACACCCCGGTCAGCGGGTACAGCACACCCGTGAGCAGGTTTTCGAGCAGCACCAGCCCGAGCGAGAACGAGGCGGCGGCGCTGCCACCGGCGGCGGTGTTGCCACCGGCAACGAGGAGCGCGGTCAGGATCGGGGTCGAGGCGTTCAGGAACGTCTTGAGGTCGCCGAGGTACGCCCCGACGCGGTGCACGCTGCCGGAGACCGCCGTGAAGAACGCCAACGCGCACACCGCGCTGATGAGCACCCCCGACACGCGGGAGAGCGGCTTTTCCCCCTCCCCCATTTCGGTGATGACCCGACCGAGCAGCACCATGCCGAGGAGGGCGGCAAAGAGACGGAGCGCCGCGCCGCTCTCGTTTTTCAGCCCCGAGAGCAGATAGGAAAACAGGTATTCCGCACCGACGAGCCCGGATGCCCCCCGCTCCTCCAGCACCGCGCGGTATTCCTCCGGCACCGCCTCCCCGAGCTCCGCGAGGTAGTCGCGCCCCTCCCCCTCCGCGTGCCCGAAGAGTTCCCCCGTCCCCCCGGAGGGCGCCGCCGCAGACGGCAGCTTTGCCGCCGCAGGCAGGAGGAGCACCCCCGCAAGACACAAAAGGAGACACACGAGCGCTACGGCTTTACCGCCCCGACCGCATCTGTGCCGGGGCATCCATACGCGTCCCTCCCCCGGGTGCCGCGCCGGGAGCCCGGCGCGCCTTCCCCCGAGGAGACAGACATATCGCCCCGGGGAGAGCCATCCCTGCCGGGAGAGCAGTCCATGCCTCCGCCGTGCGCGCCGCTTCCCTTTCATAGCCCCTCCTCCACGAGCCGCACCGCGAGCCGCACCAGCTCCGTCACATAAGGGAGCGTGAGGAGCAGGAGCTCCGCCTGCCCGCAGAGCTCCAGCCGCCCGGCGATGCTCTCCGCACCGAGGTCGCGGCAGATCCCCCCACCGATCTTCACCACCCAGACGATCCCCAGTCCGCGGAGCAGCACCGAGGTATAGGAGGAGAGCGGGCTCTCCCGGAGCATCTCCGAGAGCGCCTGCAGGGGCGTCGCAAGACGGGAGAGCACCGCCACGAGGAAAAGGCTCCCCCCGGCGGCGAGAATATAAGGAGTATGTTTCCCACCGGCATCCCGCATGGCGGCGATGATGACGGCGAGGAGGAGCGCCGCCCCGGTGAGCTGCCAGAGTGTCAAAGCCCGAACACCTCCCGCACGGTACGGAAAAGCTCCCCGATCTGCCCGACGAGCATGAGGAGCACGATGACGATGCCGGCGAGCGAAACCAGCGTCGCCTGCTCATCCCGCCCGGCGCGCGTGAGGATCTGACAGGCGACCGTGACGAGGATGCCGACGCCCGCCACCTTCAGCACAAGGGATATATCCATTGAAGGGACCTCCTACAAAAGCAATAAAAGCACCAGTGCCGTCCCGGCGAGCGCCACCGTCCGGCGCACACGGATGCGCGCGGGCGCCGCCTCGCGCACACCGGCGGCGTAGGTATCCATGCGCCCGATATAGACGTCGCAGCAGGCGAGCGTCTCCGCGAGATACCCGCGTCCCACGGCGGCGCCGAAGTCGGAGAGGATTTTCGCCGCACACGGATCGGTCGCGGGCGCAGTGCCCCGGGCGGCATCCCCGGGGCTGACCCCCGCGCGGAGCGCGGGGAGAAACCCGTTCTCCTCAAGCACGGGACTGTCGCACCGGCGGTATATCTCGCCGAGCGGGCGGGCATAGGCGTGCAGCTCCCCGCGCACATACCGCAGAAAATCCAGATACGCCTCGGCATACAGCACCCGCCGCCGCTCCCGCTCGGTGAGCTGCCGCGCGAGCCACAGCCCGAAAAGGACGAGCAGCACCCCGCCGACGAGGCGGATCATACCGGCACCTCCGTACGGATGCGGCGCCCGCCCCCGGGCGCCCGTTCGATGACGGCGGCGAGCGAAAAAACGCCGAGGGACAGGATTTCCCCGAGCCCCGCGCGCCCGCGCAGGTCGGAGAGACTCCCGCCGTGCGCCGAGGCAAAGAGCGGCACCCCGCATTTAAGACAGCGCAGGACCCCGGCGACCTCCTCCCGCCCGATCTCATCCGTGACGATTGCCTCCGGTGAGAGGGTGCGGACGGCGATTTCCATACCCTCGGCGGCGGGGCAGTCGGTGAGGGCGGTCAGGTAGCGCCCCACGCCGGGGAGGCAGATTTCCCCGCGGGTGTCCACCACCGTGACCCGCCGTGTCTCCGAGAGCCGGGCGGCGAGCTCCCGCAGGAGCGTGGTCTTGCCTGCCCCGGGGGCGCCGATAACCAGCACCCCGCCGGGAGGATATAAGGAGGGCTCGCCGGGCGCCCCGGGGGCGACCCCCACGTCACGGCTCTCCTGCCCCTGACCCGCACACCCCGCCGTTTTGACCATGGTCTCCTCCCCTGTCGGCATTTTCTCCCCCCCGTGCGGGGCGGCGCACCGCGCCCACGCGTCCAGCACCGCGTCCGCGAGCCCCTTGCAGCGGTGCGGCATCCGCAGACACAGCCCCGAGATGTCCGTCACCCCAGTGATGACCCCCGCCTCCGTCACATATCGCCCGGCGACCCCGACGCGCACCCCGCCGGGGAGCGCGATATACCCGTGCCGGAGCGTCTCGCGATGGGCATAGACCGACCCCGCGCAGAGGGTGAGGAACACCTCCTCGAGCTCCTCGGCGCGGAGCGAAAACGGGAGGGGGAAATTCCTGCCGCCGCGCGTAAAGGAGGAGGGGCGCCCGCACCGCAGATGTACCTCCTCCGCCTCCGCCGGTACATGGCGCAGCCATGCGCCCGGCAGCCCCATTATTGCAAATTCTGCACCCGGATAGGATGTATTGTTGTTTTCGACAAAACCGCTTGACATATTTCTACGTTTCTGCTACCATTAGGTTGTCATTGGTAAATAATGTGACAAATTCGTGAACATTTCGCATTTTTTCTCATAGATGAACAGGAGGAGACCAACATGAAAACTACCGGTATTGTAAGGCAGCTCGATAATCTGGGCCGTATCGTCATTCCGAAGGAGATGTGCCGCACGTTGCACATCCAGGCGGGTGACGCTCTGGAGATCCGTCTGGACGGCAAGCGCGTTGTCATCTTGAAGAAAGAGGACAGCTGCACGTTCTGCGGCGGCAGAAACGGTCTTGTGACATTTGATGACAGACAGGTTTGCGCGGATTGCCGCCGGGCACTCGCCGACCTTTGATGTATCCTATGCCGGACCTGTCCGCCCTATGACAGCGGGCGGGCGGTAAAAAGAGGAGAAGCCATGCGCTTCTCCTCTTTTATTTTTATCATACCGGCAGGGGGCGCCCCCTGCCTGCCGCGCCGTGTGCCGCCGCGGTCAGTGCCCGGCGGCGTCGAGCCGCCCGATGAGATAAGGGATCGCTTCTTCAAAGTTCACGCCGTAGGTGACGTGCTGCTGGTCGCGCAGCGTCGCGCGCAGGCACTCGACGGTGTAGTCCACCGCGACCCCGACCGACGCCGGGAGGTCCAGCCCCCGGGTGAGGGCGCCGACGAGCGCCGAGGCGAAGACGTCTCCCGTACCGTGAAAGGCGACGGGCAGATGTTCGGACGCATGGTAGAAAAACCTGCCGCTCCCGCTCTCATACCCCATGGCGCCGAGCTCCCCGGGGCGCAGCGACACCCCGGTCAGCACTACGTTTTTCGCCCCGAGCCCCGCGAGGTCACGGAGCAGCCCGTGCAGCTCCTCCTCGGTGCGGTCGGTGCGGTACGGGATGCCGAGCAGGAAGGATGCCTCGGTCAGGTTGGGGACGATGACGTCCGCCTCCGCGACCAGCCGCGCCATCTCGCGCGGGAAATCAGGGGTGAACCCGGCATACAGCCTGCCGTTGTCCGCCATAACGGGGTCCACGACGATGAGATTGTCCCGGTGCCCGAAATCGTGAAAATACTGCAGCACGAGGTCGATCTGCTCGCGTGAGCCGAGGTACCCCGTGTAGATGGCGTCGAAGCGGAAGCCCTCCTGCCGCCAGTGCGCGGCGATGGGCGCCATCTCGTCCGTCAGGTCGTGGAAGGTGTAGCCGGAAAAGGCGGTGTGCGTCGAGAGCACGGCGGTCGGCACCACGGCGCACTCCACGCCGCAGGCAGAGATGATCGGGAGCGCGGCGGTCAGGCTGCACTTCCCGATGCAGGAAATATCCTGAATGGTCACAATTCGTTTCATGTTTGCCCGCGGGCGCTGTCGCCCGCCCTCCTCCCGGTACAAAGGGTGGCAGTACCGGTCTTATTGTATGATGAAAAACGGACGGCGGCGCATCGTGGCGCGCCGCCTGTATGTCTGTCAGGAGAGCTCCCCGCTCCCCTCGGATGCCTCCTCGTGCGTGCCCGGCTTGCCGATGCGCCCGATGTACTTTTCCCGATAGTGCTCGGTGCCGCGCTGGAACGCGGGGGTTGCTGAGGTCTGCTCGGCGTAGCCGTGCTCCTCGGCGTCCACGTTGTAGTTATGGAGGACGCTGAACGCAATGTTGGAGCAGTGGTCGGAGACGCGCTCCAGGTTGGTGAGCAGGTCGTTGAAGATAAAGCCCATGAGGATGGTGCAGTCACTGTCCTGGAGTCTTGCGATGTGGTTGGCGCGGAAGCGCTTGCACATCTCGTCGATGACCTCCTCGAGCGGGTCGATTTTCATCGCCTCGGCGACGTCCCCGTCGATAAAGGCGCGGGACGCCATTTCGAGGATCTCGGTCACGGCTTCGAGCAAAAGATGGATCTCGTGCTTGGCGTCACCGGAGAACTCGATCTTCTTTTCGTGCATTTCGAGTCCCGTCTCCGAGAGGTTGACGGCGTGGTCAGAGAGCCGTTCAAAATCCCCGATGGCGCTGAGCAGACACGAGACCTGCGCCTGCTGCTCCTCGGAGAGAGCGTTTTTCCCGATCTTGACGACGTAGTTACCGAGCTTGTCCTCGTAGCGGTCGACGAGCGATTCCTTCTCCCCGACGAGGTTGTATTCCGCCCGGTCGAAGTGGCGTATGAGCGCCATCGCGCGCAGTACGTTGGCGTGCGCGAGGCTCGCCATTTTATCGACCGCCGCGCGGCTGCCCTCGAGTGCGATGATCGGGTCATTGAGGAGCTTGTCGTTCAGGTTGTCGATCTCCTCCTCGTCCGCGTTCTCTGCAGGGTTGTAGCGGACGGTCAGGAGAATGAGTTTTTCGAGCAGCTTGTGACACGGCAGGAGCACCGCCGCGATCACGATACGCATGGCAGTATTGAGGACAGGGATGCCGATCGCCATCGTGTTGGCGGGCAGCGCCATGAACGAGAACCGGAACGCCGCATTGAGCGGATAGTAGATGGCACAGATGATGACCATACCGATGAGGTTGGAATAGAGATAGGTGAGCGCGGAGCGCTTGCCGTTCTTGGAGGAACCGATCATGGAGAACAGCACGGGGACGCTCGCCCCGATGTTCATCCCGAGGATCATCGGCAGGCAGGCGTTGTAGGTGATGCCGCAGGTGAGGCTCACCGCCTGCAGAATACCAACGCCGGCAGAGCAGCTCTGTACCACCGCCGCGACGAGGACGCCGGCGAGCATACTGAGCGCCGGATTGTGGTCAAAGCGGAGGAGGATGCTCTGGAAGCCCGCATCCTCGGTGAGCGGCTCGACCGAGGAGCTGATCATGTTCATGGCGAGCAGGAGCGTACCTAGCCCGACGAGGACCATGCCGATCTCCTTGTTGGTGCGCTTACGGCCGATGAGCCGCAGACAGACGCCGATGATGATCAGTACGGAGAACAGCACCTCGGTCGAGAACAGGCTCCCGACGGCGCTCCCCTTTGCCCCGGAGAGCGACAGGAGCCACGAGGTCATCGTGGTACCGATGTTCGCGCCGAGCACGACGCAGACCGATTGGGAAAAGCCCATCATCCCCGCGTTGACGAAGCTGACCGCCATGACGGAGGTCGCCGACGACGACTGGATGACCGCGGTGACGAGGATGCCGAGCAGGAACGCCTTCCCCGGCGTGGAAGACAGCTTCCACAGATAAGTCTCCATTTTATTCCCCGCGAGGTTCTTGAGCCCGTCCCCCATGGCAGACATACCGAACAGGAACAGGGCAACTCCCCCGAAAAGAGACATCACATGTATGAGATCCATACTGTATGCCGGAACCCGGCACTCCTTTTATATCGTTTGGATAACCGAAACCGCGTGCCGCGCACGCGCCGTAATCATCATTTACCGGACAAAGCATCCGCCGCCGGTCGGCACACGCCCTCGCCCGCGAGGGTCTTGCCACGCCGTGCGCCCTTTTTCAGGCATTGCACCGGGCGTCTTGGGGCGTCGCGCGGCTTGCCGTTTTTTCGCGCCTTTTGGCGTAACCCGCAAAACTCCGAGATGCGTCAGTGTATAGTATAACACATCTGCCCCCGCATTGCAAATCTTTTTGCGCGTCCGGGCAACAGGCTACCTACGCCGTCACTCCAAAGGAAAAGGACCGACACCTGGGTGTCGGTCCCGTTTTATGTGGATCAGAATTTCGCAATGTCCCCGTCAGTGCAGCGGATGACAAAGTCACCGGTACAGCCAGCCCAGTCGGAGCTCTTTTCAATGCTTTGCCATTGCTCCTTCGTCCCGGAGTATGTAATACTCGTCAGACCCGTGCAACCGTAAAACATCTGACGCTCAATGCTCGTCACGCTGTTCGGAATGGTGATGGAGGTCAGACCCGTGCAAAGGCCGAACGCACCATACTCGATGCTCGTCACACTGTTCGGAATGGTAACGGAGGTCAGACCCGTACATCCGGCGAACGCCATATTCTCGATGCTCGTCACACTGTTCGGAATGGTAACAGAGGTCAGACCCGTGCAACGGGAAAACGCATGCTCCCTGATGATCCACACGCTGTCCGGGATGATAATAGAGGTCAGACCCGTGCAACCGCTGAATGCCGTATACCCGATACTCGTCACAGAGCCGTCTGACGGAATGACGCTATTTTTACAGCCCAACGCCAACGTTTTGCTCTCTGTTTCAATCAG
>CAKRNO010000002.1 GCA_934371135.1 uncultured Eubacteriales bacterium | reverse complement strand
CTCGTCCGGGGGCTGTTTTGGCAGGGCAGCCCGATTTGTACGGGCGCGTGCAGGAGCAAAGTCCTGCGCGGGAACGCGGGGCGTTCCCGTAGGCGGATTCGCGTAGCGATTCCGCAGCATTGAGACTTTGACTTCCTGCACGCGAAGTCGTCCTTATCGATTTCGCCCCAAGCTCGTCCGGGGGCTGTTTTGGCAGGGCAGCCCGATTTGTACGGGCGCGTGCAGGAGCAAAGTCCTGCGCGGGAACGCCCCACGTTCCCGTAGGCGGAATTGCGAAGCAATTCCAAGAGAACGCTCTGCGTTCTCCTAGGCAGATTTGCGAAGCAATTCCAAGAGAACGCTCAGCGTTCTCCTAGGCAGATTTGCGAAGCAATTCTGCAGTATTGCTTTGACTTCCTGCACGCTGGTTCGAGTCCAGCCATCTCTGCCGAACCTCCCGCACGGTGTACGGGAGGTTTATTTTTTATTTCTTTACCTGCTTATCACTTACTTGCGGGAGGTTTGGCGGAGTTAAGTAATTCGAAAAAAATTACAATGCTGTAGATGCAACTGAATTTCGGATAGATTTGTACTGATTAATATAACATAAAACAATAATTTTTCTCTCCAAATGCGTTATTAATTTCTCAACTTTCCTGTGGTATAATGTAGACGTCGACAGGAGAATAACCTTGCAAGGTAATAGCATAAAGGAGGCAAATATGAAACTTACAATCGGTGAAAACATCCGGAATTTCCGAAAGAAAAACGATTTGACGCAAGAAACGCTTGCCGATCGCTTGGGTGTAACTTATCAATCAATCAGCCGTTGGGAAAACGGCAATACTTATCCCGATCTTGAGCTGATTCCTGCCATTGCTGAAGTGCTTGCCGTGACTGTCGATGAGCTGCTCGGGATGCCGCAAATTGAAAAAGAAAAACGAGCAGTGCAAACATTTGACGAACTTCGCCGCGAATGTATAAAACAGGATTATGATGCCGATAAAATCATTGATCTTCTTCGCGACATACGGAGAAATTATCTTGACAGCGGTTCCGCATGGCGTCCATGGTGTGAGGGAAATGACAGCGCGTTCAGAGACCCCAAAATACTTCCGGAGGCACGCTCACTGGCAGAAGCCTACCTTGAACGCCACCCCATGTATCCGCACACAATCAAAACAATGGCTGAAATTGAAGATGAAGAACATTTGGATGACTTTTTGGCTAAATATACGACATCATTTGATTGCTCCTCGCGTGCACTGTTGTTTAATAGGTATTTCCGACGCGGTGATAAGGAAAAATTTGAGCCGGAGCGGAGATATCAATTGTATCAAGCGTTCAATACATTACTTTGCTCACGCTACTTGCTAAAGTGGGGAGAAAGCAACGAATACAAACAAGCGGCAGACAGATTTATGGAAGCTATGCTTTCGTTAATTCGTTGTGATGCCGAGGACGATTGCCCTGATATGTGGACATCGGATCGTATTGAACTTGGGTTGAAATCAGCGGCTCGATCAATCTCTGTCGGTAATCAGGCTGAAGCTCTTTCACAAATAGATGCTGTGGTAAAACTGTTAGAAGATACAATGACGATTACGGATGAGATTCTGCTACCGACTTCATGCCGTTTCCTTGACGGAATGGAATGGCGGGCAAAAGAGGATTGGACGAGCCGCAATAATAATCCCGACGGTCCGGAAGAAAGATTTATCTATATGGCTACTTGTATGAATGGCGTGGAGACTTGTTATTGCCTGTTTCCCGGCAATTATTATGATATGCTCAAAGAAAAATCGTTTGACCTTATCCGTAATCATCCGGATTTTGAAAAGCTTTGTGAGAGAGTAAAGGCGTTGATAGTAGTAAGGACAAAGGAAAAATAAAAGCTACATAAGCTCGTTTACAAGCATGGCTCTGCAAGCCCGGAAGATAGCGGTCACTTGCAAGCCCCTGTTTCACCAAGGGAGAGGTGCACCATCACGGCGCATCTGAATTGGCTAACAGAAATCCGGCATCTGATTTGACTGCAGACATAAAACAGCCCCGGCTCGTCCGGGGGCTGTTTTATCTCCGCAGCCCCTTTTCCTAAAAACGACTGTTGTTTAAATGAAAATGATTGACAGACAAACAAATATATGGTATCACGATATTAACAAATCGGAGTTACTGAAAGGGAAATAGGATGGTTCCGTATTATCTGAAAAACAATCTGCAAGAAATCAGAGAAAAGAAAGATCGCACGACGGCGATCCTTTCTTCCTCTGTCGGCAATAGGAATCTGGACATATTGTATTACGGAGACCTTATCAAAATGAAGGGAACTCCTTTTATCACCGACGGAGAATCCCCTTGCCTTATTGTGGCAAAAGACCCGATTTCCGGTGAGACGTTTACAGTTTTTGACGGAGCAAAGCACGGATATGACGCCATGTTTTGTAACGAAGATGACAAAACGGCGGATCGCGGTCTGGTAAGATATGAAAAATACAGCGGTGAAGTCCAGATTCAACTGGGTTACTCTATTGACTACGAGGAAGAGAAAGAGGACTACAATCTTGTGGGCAATAAAGTAAAGTTGACGTATGGCTTCATGGACTGGGAAGATGCCAAATCCATTGGATTCGACTGGATATCGCTGAAGTTCATGGTTCCCAAAAAGGTATTTTTCGAAATGGAGCTTGCGTAAAATATCGGGGCTGAAAAACGCAGGTGTTTACATGGATCGGTATCTAAAAAACAGCCCGATTTGTACGGGCGCGCGCAGGAGCAAGGGCTTCCGCGGGGTGCCCCCACTTTGTGGAAAAATGCGGATAGGCGCCGGGGAAACCTCCCTTGGTTTTATGAAAAATGTCCTTTGCTTTCTGTCGCCGAAAGTGTTATCATAAAGAGCAGTTGCGTAGCAGAAATGCGTAAGTCCGAACGATTGGACTTACGCATTATTTTTTTACGGAGGAAACACTTTCCATGGAAAAAGCACAGGATTTTCTCGCTACCGAAAAGGTGAGGAGGCTCATGCGGAAATACGCCGTCCCCTGCGTCATCTCCCTTTTGGTCGGGGCACTGTATAACATTGTCGATCAGATCTTTATCGCCAATGCAAGCTACCTCGGCTCCCACGGCAACGCGGCAAATACCGTCGTGTTCCCGCTGACCGTGATCACGCTCGGCATCGCGGTCTGCTTCGGTGACGGATGCTGTGCCATGGTCAGCGGTCTGCTGGGGGGCGGGAAGAAAGAGGAAGCGCGACATTCCGTCGGGAACGCTGTCCTGCTGACTGTCGGAGCAGGGTGTCTTCTGACGGTGTTGTACATCGTCTTTGATGATGCCCTGATCACCGTCTTCGGCGGGCGGGTCAATGCGGAAACGTTCGACCTGTCGAAAGAATATTTCTTTTATATCACCATCGGGCTCCCGTTCTATATGTTCGGGCAGGCGATGAATCCCGTCATCCGTGCCGACGGGAGTCCCAAATTCGCGATGGTCTCCACACTGGCTGGCGCCGTCACGAATATCATACTGGACCCCATTTTCATTTTCGTCTGCAAATGGGGCATGATGGGCGCCGCAGTCGCGACCGTAATCGGTCAGATCCTGACGGCGGCTCTGGCGGTGTGGTACCTGTTCCACACAAAGAGCGTCAGACTCGACAGGACTTCCTTCGTGCCGGAAAAGAGCGTCATCGGACGGATCGTATCGCTCGGGCTATGCAGCTTTCTCGCGCAGATCTCGCTGGTGGCTGCCATGGCGGCGATCAACAATATGCTCCGCAAATACGGAGCGCAGGACCCCGTCTTCGGAGAGGAGCAGTACGCACAGATCCCGATGGCGGTCGTCGGCATCGTGATGAAGTTCTTTCAGATCGTGATCTCCGTCGTCATCGGCATGGCGGCAGGCTGTATCCCGATCGTCGGGTACAATATGGGGGCAAATCAGCCCGGGCGGGTCAAAAAACTGTTTACCACGCTCCTGATCTCGGAAGCCGTCCTCGGCGCTGTGGCGCTGGTGATCGTCGAGCTGTTCCCGCAAATGCTCATCGGCATTTTCGGGGCAAAAAACGAAAGCGTGTATTATACGGATTTTGCGGTCAGGGCGTTCCGTATCTATCTCTGCATGATGATCCTCGCCTGCGTCAATAAAGCCACCTTCATCTTTTTGCAGGCAATGGGCAACGCCGTAGAATCGACCATGCTCTCCATGGTCCGTGAAATTGTCTTCGGTGTCGGGCTGGCACTGCTCCTGCCGCACTTCTTCGGGCTGGACGGGGTGCTCTATTCCATGCCCGCGGCAGATATACTGACGGCCCTCGTGTCGGCGGTCATCATCCGGAAGACCTATCGCCGGCTTCGCCCCGCCTCCGGGGAGGGGCAGGTCGTCTGAAACGGAAACGGAATACCCACAGCCGAACGGCAAAGGGAGCTTGCAGGGACATATTCGCCATGATATAATAAACGTGTTTACTGATAAAGCGATTTTTGTCAGGGGATGATCCTGCACGCGGCGCTCATACTTCTTGCCGTAAAAGCGTTTGAGGACGGCATGCGGCACGGGCAGGCGGGCGGCGCGACCCCGGAGATGCAGGATGGCGAAAAAACGAAAAGCAGAAGGAAACAGAAATGATCTACACATCCCGGTACAGCTCTCCTCTCGGCGGTATCCTGCTCGCGGCAGATGAGGTCGGCATGAGGGGGCTTTGGTTCGATGGGCAAAAATACTTTGCGCGCGGTCTGTCGGACGAACGCACGGAGAGGGAAACGCCGGTCCTCTCCGAAGCCAGGCGTTGGCTTGATATTTATTTTGACGGGGCGGAGCCGGATTTTCTACCGCCTCTGCATCCCGTCGGCTCTCCTTTCCGGCAGGAGGTCTGGAAAATACTTTTGCAGATTCCTTACGGAAAAACCGTCACATACGGCGACATTGCCAGGCAGCTCGCGGCAGAGGGGGGGCTCGAAACAATGTCCGCACAGGCGGTCGGCGGCGCCGTCGGGCACAACGGGATCTCGATCATCATCCCCTGCCACCGTGTCGTCGGGTCAAACGGAAGCCTGACGGGATATGCGGGCGGCATCGACAAGAAAGTCGGGCTGCTGACACTGGAGCGCGCCGATATGCGCCGGATGTTTGTCCCGAAGAAAGACACCGCGCTGTCATAGGCAACGATAGCCGGACGCCCGATGGGTTGGGCGTCCGGCTCGTTTTGGCAGAACGGGCAGACAGGCGATCCGGCGTACGCGTCCCGTACCTCGGCGGTTTTTGTGCACGGTTTCTCCGGAAGCCACCAATTTCCCCAAAAAATCTGGCGCCGATTGTGCATTTTGGGCTCATTGCCTGCACGGTAGGGATTGAATTATTTGAAAAAGCATGATATGATAAGTAATACTAAAAGGAAAATGCGGAAGTGGCGTTTGACGCAGACGGATGCATTTCAGGAAAAACATAGTAAAGGAGAAATCATCGTGCTCGAAAATAGTGCGTGGAACGGCTTTGCCGGTCGGGAATGGAAGCTCGAATGTAACGTCCGGGATTTTATCCAGAAGAACTACAAGCCGTATAACGGAGACGAGAGCTTCCTCGTGGGACCGACGGAGGCAACGGACAAACTGTGGGGAAAACTGCAGGAGCTGCAGAAGCTCGAGCGTGAACGCGGCGGGGTGCTCGATGAGGAGACGAAGATCGTCTCGGGGCTCACCGCTTACGGTCCCGGGTATATTGATGAATCCATGAAGGATCTTGAACGCGTCGTCGGCCTCCAGACCGACAAGCCGCTCAAGCGCGCGTTCATGCCGTTCGGCGGCATCAAGATGGCAGAGGAAGCCTGCGAAATGTACGGCTACCATGTCGACCCCGAGCTGCACAAGGTGTTCAACGAATACCACAAGACACACAACCAGGGCGTTTTCGACGCCTACACGCCCGAGATGCGTGCCGCGCGCAGCAGCCACATCATTACCGGGCTCCCTGACACCTACGGGCGCGGGCGCATCGTCGGTGACTACCGCCGCGTGGCGCTCTACGGTATCGATCAGCTGATCGCCTGGAAAGAGGAGGACAAGCACAACTGCGGCGACGGCACCATGACGGACGACATCATCCGTCTGCGCGAGGAGATCAGCGACCAGATCCGGGCGCTCAAGGGCATGAAGGAAATGGCGGCGGTCTATGGCTACGACATTTCCGCACCGGCGAAGAATGCGAGCGAGGCGGTGCAATGGCTGTACTTCGGCGACCTCGCCGCCATCAAGACGCAGAACGGCGCCGCGATGTCCGTCGGTCGTATCTCCGCTTTCCTGGATATTTACATCCAGAGAGACCTCGATAACGGCACCCTGACCGAGGAGGGGGCGCAGGAGCTCATCGATCACCTGGTCATGAAGTTCCGTATGGTCAAGTTCGCGCGTATCAAGTCCTATAACGAGCTGTTCTCCGGTGACCCGGTGTGGGCAACGCTGGAGGTGGGCGGCATCGGCGTTGACGGCCGCTCCATGGTGACGAAGAACGACTTCCGTTTCCTGCACACGCTCGAAAACATGGGCCCCTCGCCCGAGCCGAACCTCACCGTCCTTTACAGCAGCCATCTGCCGGACGGCTTCAAGAAATACGCCGCCAAGATCTCCGTCGCGACGTCCTCCATCCAGTATGAGAACGACGACGTGATGAAGCCGGTCTGGGGCGACGACTACTCCATCTGCTGCTGTGTCTCCGCGACGCAGACGGGGAAGGAGATGCAGTTCTTCGGTGCGAGAGCCAACCTCGCGAAAGCGCTCCTCTACGCCATCAACGGCGGCGTAGACCTCAAGAGCGGCAAGCAGGTCGGTCCGAACTATGCGCCCATTACCTCCGAATACCTGGACTATGACGAGGTCATCACCAAGTATAAGATGATGCTGGACTGGCTCGCCGGGCTGTACGTCAATACGCTGAACCTCATTCAGTATATGCACGACAAGTACTACTACGAGGCGGCTGAAATGGCGCTCATCGACACCGATGTCCGCCGCACCTTCGCGACCGGGATTGCGGGCTTCTCGCACGTGATCGACTCGCTCAGCGCCATCAAGTACACGCGCGTCAAGGTCAAGCGCAACGAGCAGGGGCTCGCCTGCGGCTTCGAGCGGGACAGCGAGGACTTCCCGCGGTACGGTAACGACGATGACCGTGCCGACGAAATCGGTGTCTGGCTCCTGAAGACCTTCCTTGATGATATCAAGAAGCATCACACCTACCGCAACTCCGAGGCGACGACGTCGATCCTGACCATCACCTCGAACGTGGTGTACGGTAAGTTCACCGGGGAGCTCCCCGACGGGCGCGAGGCATGGACGCCTTTCGCACCGGGTGCCAACCCGTCCTACGGTGCCGAAAAGCACGGTCTGCTCGCGTCGCTCAACTCGCTGACCAAGCTCCCGTATCACTGGGCGCTCGACGGTATCTCCAACACCCAGGCGATGAACCCGAGCGCGCTCGGTCATACGGATGAGGAGAGAGCGGCAAACCTCGTGAACATCCTCGACGGTTACTTCGACCAGGGGGCGCACCACCTCAACGTCAACGTCTTCGGTAAAGAGAAGCTGATCGACGCGATGGAGCACCCGGAGAAGCCCGAGTACGCCAACTTCACCATCCGCGTCTCCGGCTACGCCGTCAAGTTCATTTCGCTGACGCGCGAGCAGCAGCTGGACGTCATCAGCAGAACCTTCCACGACAGCATCTGATCTGCCGTCAGAATTTAAAGAAACCTTGCCCGAGCGGCAAGGTTTCTTTCTCCAAAGGAGGCTTGCGCCATGTGTACAAAAGGCGTCATCAACAGCATCGAAACGTTCGGGGCGGTGGACGGCCCCGGCGTGCGTTATATCCTCTTTCTGCAGGGTTGCCCCATGCGCTGCCTCTACTGCCACAACCCGGAGACCTGGGCAAAGGAGGCGCCCGGGAGCTATACGGCAACGCCGGAGGAGGCGTTCGCCGCCGCGTACCGCTATCATCATTACTGGAAGAACGGCGGGGGCATCACGGTCAGCGGCGGCGAGGCTTTGATGCAGATGGACTTCGTCACGGAGCTCTTTCGGCTCGCAAAGGGCAAGGGCGTCCACACCACGATTGACACCGCAGGGCACCCGTTCACGCGGGAGGAAGCGTGGCTCGGGCGTTTCCGTCCGCTCTTTGATCTGACCGACCTGTTTCTCCTGGACATCAAGCTCATCGACCCCGAAAAGCACCGTCAGTTGACGGGGGTCGAGAACGAGAACATCCTGGACTTCGCGCGGTATATCGCCGCGCATGACGGGCGGATGTGGATCCGCCGCGTGCTCGTACCGGGATACACGGACGACGAGGGGGATCTCCTCGCGCTCCGCGCCTTTATCGACAGCCTGCGGGAAATCTCGCCGACGGCGGTGGAACGCGTGGAGGTGCTGCCGTATCATGCGCTCGGCGTGCCGAAATATGAAAAACTCGGCATCGCCTACCGGCTCGCCGGCGTACCGGCGCCGACCGCGGACGCCGTTGCGAGGGCAAAGAAAATCTTATGTGAGTGAGGGCGCCCGACGCGCCGCTCAACTTTCAAAACGACAGCCGCGGCATCTGCCGCGGCTATTGTTTTACGGCTCCACGGTGATACGCCCGTCCTGACCGCCTTTGTCGAGGGCGGTCAGGACCTCTCCGATATCACCCGTGAGGCAAAGGGAGCGGTCGGCGATCTCCGGGGGAGCAAAGGTGCCGCCGAGGTTCACCGAGGCAAAGACGGCGCGGGGGTTCCTCGCCGTCATCTGCCAGAATGGGTACTTGATGATGCCTGGGGTGTTGTAGCCGACGCCGAGCTCCAGGTACAGCACCCTCTGCCGTCCGCGCGTACGCAGGAAATCCGCATAGCGCTCCGCCGCCGCGTGCCAGCCGGCATCCTCGACAAAGAGGTCGTCGGCGCGCAGGTTCACGGTGGCAGGGCGCCCGCAATAGGGGCAGCGCGGGAGGAGGTCTGTCGGAATACGGCGGTCACGCTGCTCTGCGACCATCTGCCGGATCACAGCTTCGTTATCCCACGTCTTTTGGCAGCAGGGTGCACTGCACTGGAACAGCCCATAGTCCCCCTGCGTATAAAACAGGCGCTTTTTGTCAAAGCCTGCCTTCTGGAAACAGTGGTCAACGTTGGTGGTGAGCGCGAAATAGTCCTTCTCCCGGACGAGGTGCAGGAGCGTCCGGTACAGAGGCTTCGGGGCGTCCTCATAGCGGTTGATGAAGATATAGCGGCTCCAGTACGCCCAGTATTCTTCCGGTGAGGCGTAAGGGTAGAATCCGCCGGTGTACATATCGCGGAAGCCGTACGCGGCTTCAAAATCCGCGAAATGGCGGCGGAACCGCTCGCCGTCATAGGTATAGCCCGCCGCCGCGGAGAGCCCGGCACCCGCGCCGATGACGACCGCGTCCGCACGGTCGAGCGCGGAGCGGAGCCGGTCAGTCACAGCCGAGCAGCCGCCGGTAAAGAAAGAGATCCTGTTCTTTAAAGACATTGAAGATCACCTCGGGTGCGTTTTCATTCCCCGCCCGGTAACGCTCCACCGTGCGGACGGCGATCTGTGCCGCCGCCTCCCCGGGAAAGTGAAACTCACCCGTGGAGATGCAGGGGAAGGTGATATGGCGGATGCCGTGCTCCTGCGCCAGCGTGAGGCAGGAGAGATAGCAGGCTTCGAGCGCCCGGCGGTGCTCTCCCGTCAGCCGCCCTGCCACGATGGGCCCGACGGTGTGGAGGACGTACCGGCACGGGAGGTTGTATGCCGGTGTGATTTTAGCGCCGCCGGTCGGCTCGTCATGCTCCTGTGCCCGCATGAGGTCCGCGCAGGCAAGGCGCAGCTGCACCCCGGCATAGGTGTGGATGGCGTTGTCGATACAGCTGTGATTCGGGCAGAAGCAGCCGAGGAGCGCGCTGTTCGCCGCGTTGACGATCGCGTCGCACCGGAGCGTGGTGATGTCGCCCTGCCAAAGGCAGATACCGGGGCGCACGGGCGCAAGACTTCCGACATCCGTGACACCGTGCCGCCGCGTTTCCTCTCGCAGATACGCATCCTGCACACGGAGAAACGTCGCATCCGCGGGCAGGGGAGGGCGGAGGTTGAGTAGCGCGCGGAGCAGGCGCCGCTGCTCGTCCGCCCCCGTCGGCAGGGGCACTGCCGTACCGCGCTCCTCGGCGAGAGCGCGGATCAGATAATGCCTGCGCTCGGCTTGCGTCATGTCAGGCAAAGAAGAAGCCTGCCGTCATGTCGAGATAATTTCCGCCGCTGTACTGCGGGTAGCGGGCGGCGACCGCCGCGCGGAAGTCCTCCTTGCTCCGGCTTTCGGCAGCGATGCGCTGGAGATCCTGCAGGTAGGCGATCTTCGTCTCGGCGTCCTTCAGATCCTCGGGGGTGTAGTGGGAGGTCAGGATCATGTCATACCCCTTGGCGATATAGCCGCGGAGCTCGGCAATCATCGCGTCCGCGTGTGCCCCGCCGGCGACGATGGAGTGGCAGTCATGCCCGAGCATGTGCGTGTAGACCGCGTTGAGCTCGGGGATCTCGACGTCGAACGCCTCGTGCGTCGGGTGGATCACAAAGGTGATACCGCCGATGGTGGTCTCCCCGGCGTCGAGGAGATGGGTGACCCGGTGGACGGAATGGTCAAACGCGTCTCCGAACGCGGCGGTAAAGCCCGTGATGAGCGCCTTCCCGCCGCCGTCCTCGGAGTAGGCGACGGCGTTCTGCGTTGCGTACTTCGGTACGTCCGGCAGGAATGTGGCGCCTGCGGCATGGTAGGCGACGAGGACACCGGCTACGCGCAGACCGGAAAGGTAGGCGGTCAGCTCGGCGATGTTGTCGCGGAAGCAGGGGGATTCAATAACGACCGCCTGCCCGTCCTTTTCGACGATGAAGACCTCATCGCTCATCGGGTCGTTGGTCTTGTAGGCGTGGAGCCGGAGCGTACCGGCGTCGTAGACGGCGACCTCGCCCTTTGCGAGTGTCACTTTGCGGAAACTGTTTTTGTTCATGGTGGTTCTCCTTGTTTTTTCGTCCGGGGCGACGGGCGCTCTCCGGCTTGCAGATATAGGATAGACCCGGAGCCGTGCCTTGTAAAGTACGCACTTTTTTATGCCTCACGCACAAAAAAGTAACCATAGCGCGGGGGCTTGCAAAAAAGCCGCCGCCGTGTCATAATAAAAGCACGAATGACGGGAACGGCCCGATGCCGGAGGAGAGGTGTGTCTTATGCGGACAAAAGAAGAACTGCCCGTTTGCCCGGTGGCGACGACGGTGCAACTCATCGGCAGCAAATGGAAGCTGCTCATTATCCGTAACCTGCGCGTGCGCCCGTGGCGCTTCAATGAACTGCGGCGGGACCTCGACGGCATCAGCCAGAAGGTGCTGACCGACAGCCTGCGCGAGATGGAGGCGGACGGTATCATCACGCGCACCGTTTACCCCGAGGTGCCGCCTCGGGTCGAATATGCGTTGAGCCCGCTCGGCGAGACGCTGGGCCCCATCCTCGATGCGATGGCGGCGTGGGGCACGGAGTACAAGAACATCTGACAGAGAACGGGAGAGGGACATGGCAAGCAGCAAGGAATTCCGGGACTATATCCTCGGGCAGTGCCCGGGACTGACCGCACGGGCGATGATGGGGGAGTATCTGCTCTACTATCTCAGCAAATATGTCGGCGGGATCTATGACAACCGCCTGCTCGTCAAACCGGTGGCGGGGGTCTGCCGCCTCCTGCCGGGGGCACCTCTGGAGGTGCCGTACGAGGGGGCAAAGGAAATGCTCCTCGTCGAGGACACGGACGACCGGGAGGGGCTCCGGCGTATCATGGACGCGCTGTGGGCAGAGCTGCCCGAGCCGGCACCGAAGACAGGGAAAAGAGGGAGCAACGCATGACGGAACACATGATCGCGTCCGTGGAGGACACGCTCGGCTATCATTTCCATAACCCGGCGCTTCTGCGCCAAGCGTTCACGCGGTCGTCGTATGTGAACGAGCTCTCGCAGGGGGGAAAAGCCGCCGACACGCAGTCGAACGAGGTGCTCGAATTCTTCGGGGACAGCGTGCTGTCGGCGACGCTCGCCTACCTGCTCCTCGACCGCTACGGCGAGGTCGGCAGGCGGGGGCTCGTCACCCGCTTCACCGAGGAGGATTTCTCCATCATCAAGAGCAATATGAGCGACAAGCGCGCCCTCGCGGACGCGGTGCGCCGCCTCGGGGTCAACCGGTATCTGCGGCTCTCGCGGGGGGACATCAACCAGAACGTCCTCGACAAGGACTCGCCGAACGAGGACCTGTTCGAGAGCATCATCGCCGCCGTGGCGCTGGACTGCGGGATGGACTTTTCCGTCATCCTGGACGTCGTGCGCCGGCTCGACGATGTGGATCGCCTGCTCGACCGCCGCGCCGGGCGGGTGGAGAAGAACCCCAAGAGTGCCGTCAAGGAGTGGTGCGAGCGGCGGCACATCCCGTACACTTACGAGGTCATCGGTACCGAGGGCCCCGAGCACGCGAAGGTATTTCACGTCCGCCTGACGGTCGCGGGGTACCCCCCGCAGGAGGCGTCCGGCGGCTCCCGCCCCAAGGCGGAGATGGCGGCGGCGGAGAAGCTGCTGCCGATGCTGGCAGCGGAGGGGGGCGGGAACGCCCCGAAAGACGGGGGGCACTGAAAACCGCCGCTGTCGCGGGGTGCGTAGCAAAGCATATAAGACAAAGAGGAGCCGTAAAATACGGCTCCTCTTTTTTATATTTTCCGGGAAATAAAGTCGTTCAGTGCTTCGGCACGAGCTTCTCGGCACCGCCCATGTAGGGGCGGAGCACCACGGGGATGCGGACCGAGCCGTCTGCCTCCAGGTTGTTTTCGAGGAAGGCGATCAGCATACGCGGCGGGGCGACGACCGTGTTGTTCAGCGTGTGGGCGAAATACTTGCCGTTCTCGCCGCTGACACGGATGCGCAGGCGGCGCGCCTGTGCGTCGCCGAGGTTGGAGCAGGAGCCGACCTCAAAATATTTCTTCTGCCGCGGCGACCATGCCTCGACGTCGAGCGATTTGACCTTGAGGTCCGCGAGGTCACCCGAGCAGCACTCCAGCGTGCGGACGGGGATGTCCATGGAGCGGAACAGATCGACGGTGTTCTGCCACAGCTTGTCGAACCACATCTTGGAGTCCTCGGGCTTGCAGACGACGATCATCTCCTGCTTCTCGAACTGGTGGATGCGGTAGACGCCGCGCTCCTCGATGCCGTGCGCGCCCTTCTCCTTGCGGAAACAGGGAGAATAGGAGGTCAGGGTGTAGGGGAGCTTTTCCTCGGGGGTGATGGTATCGATGAACTTACCGATCATAGAGTGCTCGGAGGTACCGATGAGGTAGAGGTCCTCGCCCTCGATCTTGTACATCATGTTCTCCATCTCGGCGAAGGACATGACCCCGGTCACCACATCGGCACGGATCATGAACGGCGGCACGCAGTAGGTGAAGCCGCGGTCGATCATGAAGTCACGCGCGTAGGAAATGACGGCGGAATGCAGGCGGGCGATGTCGCCCATGAGGTAGTAGAAACCGTTACCGGCGACGCGGCGCGCCGCGTCCAGGTCGATCCCGTCAAAGCGCTCCATAATGTCGGTGTGGTAGGGGATCTCAAAGTCGGGGACGACGGGCTCGCCGAAGCGCTCGATCTCCACGTTCTCGCTGTCGTCACGGCCGACGGGGACGGAGGGGTCGATGATGTTCGGGATGACCATCATGATCTTCCTGATCTTTTCCTCGTATTCGCCCTCCAGCGTTTCGAGCTCGGCGAGACGCTGTGCGTCTGCGGCGACCTGCGCCTTGACGGCTTCAGCCTCCTCCAGCTTCTTCTGCCCCATCAGTGCGCCGATCTGCTTCGAGAGCTTGTTGCGGCTGGCGCGTAGGGTGTCCGCTTCGGTCTTGAAGCGGCGGAGCTCCGCGTCGAGCGCGATGACCTCATCGACGAGCGGGAGCTTCTGGTCCTGGAATTTCTTGCGGATGTTCTCCTTGACGATCTCGGGATTTTCCCGAAGGAACTTCATGTCGAGCATTGTATAATCCTCCGATTTTAATGACAATTTGGGAAAAATAAAAAGCACCCCTGCGACAAGGGTGCGAAAACGCACGGTACCACCTTGGTGTTTCACTCTCTCGCGCTGACGTGGCGGGTGCGGCGCGGCTCATCGCCGGCGGCTCGGGAGCGGAATTCATCGTGGGCGTCGCCGGGTGCGTCACAGCCTCGCACACCCGTCTCTTGGAGCGATCCCGACGGTTACTTTTCTCCGTCATGGCTTTTTATCTGTAGTATGGCTTTACCGTGTATTATTATATCCGAGCCTCTCCCGTTTGTCAAGCGGTTTTTCGGGGGGCGCGGGGGACGGCGCAGAACCGGGGGGCGCCCTCGCGGCGAGAGGGCGCCGAAAGAACGGAAAAAACGCAAAGCCGGGCGACACCGGGCGAAATAAGAAAAACCGCGCGGAGCCGGAAAATACGGCTCCGCGCGGCGGTCTTGAGGGAATTCCTCTCGCTTTTGTCCCGTGGGGCGGGGGTCAACGGGGACTACACCCGCGGGGAGCGCCGCGTCAGCGGATGGTGATGTGCAGGCGGAAGGCGAGAGACTTCAGAATCTTATCGACGAACTTATCGACCGCCTCGGGGGCGAGCGGCTCGTCACCCGTCGGGAGGAAGGTAAGACCGAACGCCATCGACTTCTTACCGGCGCCGATCTGCTCGGAGCGGTAAACGTCGAACAGCTCGACCCCGCTCACCTGTTTGCAGGCGGAGCGGATGGCATCGGTGATCTCGCCGCAGGTGACCGCCTCGTCGGCGACGAGCGCGAGGTCACGCGTGACGGCGGGGAATTTCGGAACGGGGACAAAGCGGATGAGCTCCGGGAAAGCGGCGGAGAGCTTCTCAAAGTCGATCTCCCCGACAAACACGTTACCGGCGAGCTCTGCCGCTTCGGCGACCTCATAGGACAGGCGCCCGAAGTAACCAATCTCCTCCTCGGCGAGCAGGATCTTTGCCGTCTCACCGGGATGGAGGAACGGCTGGTTGCCGCGCTCATAGGTCAGGCGGATGCCGAAGGCATCGGCGATCGCCTCGGGGGCGCCCTTCGCCGTGAAGAAACTCTCCTCCTCGCCGTACAGCCCGAAGCAGAGCGTCTGCTTCTCGATCGGGAGCGCGCCTGCCTCGCCCGGGATAAAGCGGTTCGCAAGCTCGAAGAACCTGCCGCCCGCGTGCCCGCGCTTCTGGTTGTGCGAGAGGATCGCGAGCATGGAGGGGGCGAGCGTCGTGCGCATGATGGCGTAGTTCTCGCTCAAAGGATTTTGCAGCGCGACGACGTTCCGGCGCGGGTCGTCGTCGGGGAGGCGCAGGAGGTCGAGGTCGGCGCGGGCGTAGAACGAGTAGTTGATGAGCTCAAAGTACCCTTCTTCGACCAGCGTGTCCTTCAGCTTCAGTGCCTGCTGCTGTGCCTTGGTGTAGCCGCCCGCCGTGATGGACGCGGGGGTCAGGAGGCGCGGGGTGATATGCTCGTAGCCGTACATCTTGATGATGTCCTCGGCGAGGTCGGGGTAGTCCTCGATGTCCTCGCGGTAGAGCGGCGCCACGGCGGTCAGGGCATCCCCGCTGACCGTGACGGTGTACTGCATACGCGTCAGGATATTGACGACCGTCGTGCGCGGCACTTCGATCCCGAGCACGCGGTTGAGTTTTTCAAACGAGGTGGTGATGGTCGTGGGCTCCGGATGCTCACACGCACGGCGGTCGATGTGGGTCGCCGTCACGGTGCCGCAGCCCAGCTCTTCGACGAGGTGGAGGGCACGCGCCATGGCTTTGCCGGTCGTGTATTCGTCCACGCCTTTTTCGTACCGGTGCGAGGAGTCGGAGGACTGACCGAGGGCGCGGGAGGTGTGCCGGATATTGTCGCGCGCAAACTTGGCGCACTCAAAGAGCACCTCTGCCGTCGTCGGCTTGATCTCGCTGTTGAGCCCCCCCATGACGCCCGCGAGAGCGACCGGCTTTTCCGTATCGCAGATGACGAGCACCTCGGGGTTCAGCGTAAATTCCTTTTCGTCGAGGGTGGTGATCTTTTCGCCTGCCGCGGCGCGGCGCACGACGATCTTTTCACCCGCGAGGTCGGAGAGGTCAAAGGCGTGCATCGGCTGACCGAGCTCGGTCAGGACATAGTTCGTGATATCGACGATGGCGTTGATCGGCTTGTGCCCCGTCAGGAGCAGGCGGCGCCGCATCCACAGCGGGGAGCGCACGATTTTGACGTTTTTTACATAATGACCGATGTAGCGCGGGCAGAGATCGGGTGCCTCGACGGTGACGTCGATCGCGTCCTTGCCCTCCGCCGCGGCGGTGTAGTGCCCGTCGGGCTCGGTCAGGGGTCTGTCCAGCTTCGCCGCGAGCTCGCGCGCGATGCCGAAGACAGACTGACAGTGCGGCAGGTTGGCAGTGATGGAGACGTCCCACACCTCGTCGTCGAGGCCGAGGACGGTCTTGACGTCCGCCCCGGGGGCGGTGTCCTCCGGCAGGAGCAGGATGCCGTACACGCCGGCGCCCTCAAACCAGTCGTCGTCGATGCCGAGCTCCTCACCGGAGCAGAGCATCCCGTTCGACGGCGTGCCGAGGAGCTTACCGTTCTTGATGGTGACGACCTTGCCCTCACGCCCGAGGACGGTCGCGCCGTGGAGCGCGACGGGGACGTGGTCGCCCGCCTTGATGTTGGAGGCGCCGGTGACGATCTGGATGTCCTCACCGTAGGCGCCGCAATCCACATGGCAGATGTGCAGGTGCTCGGAGTTCTCCATCTTCTCGACCGAGATGAGCCGCCCGACGACCACCCCGGAGATATCCGGCGCGGCGCCGCGCCGCTCCTCGACCTCCAGCCCGCAGGAGAACAGGCTCGTCTCGATCGTATCGTTATCGATGCCGCGCAGATCGACGAGATCGCGCAGCCAGCTGATCGGCAGTAACATAGTCGGTCCCCTCCTTACTTACGGAACTGGCGCAGGATCGACTGATCCCCGTCGTAGAGAATGTGGATGTTGTTGATGCCGTACTTGAGCATGGCGATGCGGTCCAGCCCCGCGCCGAACGCGAGCCCCGACCATTCGTCCGGGTTGAGCCCGCAGTTCTCGATGACGCGGCGATTGACCACTCCGCCGCCGAGGATCTCGATCCAGCCGGTGCCCTTGCACAGGCGGCAGCCGACGCCCCCGCACTCACAGCAGGAGACGTCCACCTCGACGGACGGCTCGGTGAACGGGAAGTAGGAGGGGCGGAAGCGCGTTCTGGCCTCGGGGGTGAACATGGCCTTCGCCAGTGTGTCGAGCAGCCCTTGGAGGTCGCAGAGCGACAGGTTCTTATCAATGACGAGCCCCTCGATCTGGTGGAACATCGGGGTATGGGTCGCGTCGTCGTCACAGCGGAAGACGCGCCCCGGCATGACCACCTTGAACGGCGGCTTCATGGTTTCGAGGCAGTGGATCTGCCCCGGGGAGGTGTGGGTGCGGAGCATGATGTCCTCCGCGATGTAGAAGGTATCCTGCTTGTCTCTCGCGGGGTGATCCTTCGGGGTGTTCAGTGCCGTGAAGTTGTGATAGTCATCCTCGACCTCGCGCCCCTCATAGACCCTGAAGCCCATGCCGATAAAAACCTCGCAGAGCTTTGCCCTGACCAGGTTTGTCGGATGGATGGCGCCGACCGCCGCCCGCTTCGCCGGCATGGTGATGTCCAGCTGCTCACTGGCGTACTTCGCCGCGAGCTCCTCGGCGGCGATGCGCTCCTCCAGCGCCTTGAAGCGCTCCTGCACGGAGTCCCTGAAGGCGTTGATGAGCTTACCGATCGTCGGGCGCTCCTCCTTCGGATAGTTGCCCAGCTCCTTCATGAGCGCGGTGATGCTGCCCGCTCTGCCGAGGTACCGGGCGAAGAAGTCCTTGAGTCCCTCGCCGGACCTTACCTCCGCGAGCGCTTCGTCCACGCGGGCTTCGAGTGCCTTGATTTTTTCTTTCATACGGATATCCTCTGCCGTCAAAATATATACAATATTATACTCTCTTTTTAAGACTTGTCAACGATAACCAAAAAAGTCGGGGCGCCGCAGCGCCCCGTGGGCTTTTGTGCGCCGTCCTGCAGGGGTGCCTGCCATCATTCGGAGAGGCGCAGGCAGAGAATTTCGCGCGGGTTGGCGATGCGCGGGAGGCGCGAGGGCTTCACCCCGCGGGAGACGAGCAGGTGCCCATCGTCGTAAAAGCCCGAGGTGTAACGGGGAAAGAGCCCCTGACCCGGGGCATACAGACCGCGGCCGAAGAAGCGCCACTGACCGCCGTGCGCGTGTCCCGAGACCGTCAGGTCGATCCCGCGGGTGCGGATATAACGGTCATAATATTCCGGGTGGTGGGAGAGCAGGATCTTATATCCCGGCGCCGCCGCGAACCGGTCGAGAAACGCGAGGTCGGGGGTACGCCCGGGCGGATAGCTGACGGAGGAGAGCCCGCCGAGCAGCACTCCGCCGAAGGGCTCCCAGCTATTCTCGAGGCGGTGGACGCCGAGCCTCGCCATCGTGGTGGCGAGATCCTCCGGGAGCGTGTGGTCATGATTGCCGCGCGACCAGAACACTTGACAGTGCGGAGCCAGGATCTCCAGGCACCGCGCCGCCTCCTCCGTCGCGTAGTAACGGCGGCGCGGGGGGGACTCAAAGAGGTCGCCGACCAGCAGGCAGGCGTCCGGTGCGAGGGAGAGCACCCGCTCTGCCGTTTCCTCCCCGCGGCGGTTGTGCAGGTCGGCGACGACGGCGAGCGTGAGCGCGGCGCCCGTGCCCGGAATATCGTATGTTGTGACTGTCAGCGCGCCCATCCTGCCGCCCTCCCTTTTTTGTGTGGTGATTTCAGTATATCGGCTCGCCCCGGTTTTGTCAATCATGTTTGACACCGGGCGCATCTCATGCTACAATAAAAAGAGAATTCATAAGTGAGGCAGAGCATGGTTTTAGTCATTGCGGAAAAACCGAGCCTGGGGCGCAACATCGCGGGCGCCATCGGCGGGATGCAGAAAAAGAACGGCTATATGGAGGGTGGGGAATACCTGGTGACCTGGGTGTTCGGACACCTCTTTTCCCTCGCGGACATCGAGCACTACGCGCCCGCCCCGGCGGGTACGCGGGGCTGGACCTTTGCCAACCTGCCCTGTTTCCCGAAGACCTTTGACTACCAGCTCGCCGGTGACGACGGTGTCAAGCGGCAGTATGCGCTCATCGAGTCGCTCTGTAACCGCTCCGACGTGACGGCGATCGTCAACGCGGGGGACGCGGACCGCGAGGGTGAGATCATCGTGCGCACCTGCGTGCGTAAGGCGCTGAAAAGCGAGAAGCCGCTCCTGCGCCTGTGGCTCCCCGACCAGACCCCGGAGACCATCCGCACGGCGCTCGCCGAGATGCAGCCCGATAGCGCGTACGACAACCTCGCGGCGGAGGGGTATGCCCGCACCTACATCGACTGGCTGTGGGGCGTCAACCTCACGCGCTACGCCTCCATCATCTCGGGGCGGCTGCTGCGCGTCGGCCGCGTGATCGTCCCGATCGTCAAGGCAATCTATGACCGCGACCTCGCCATCCGGGGCTTTACCCCCGAGAAGTATTACGGGGTCGCCTCCCGCACCGAGGTCGGCGGGGAGGAGCTGCTGCTCACCTCACGGGAGGAGTTCCGCGGGGCGGATCTCACCGCCGCCGAGGCGGCGGCGCGCGCTCTCTCGGAGAAGTACAATGCCGCCGTCACCGTCGTGACCGACAAAAAATCCAAAGAGGATATTCTGCCGCCGGGTAAGCTCTATTCGCTCTCGACCCTGCAGAACGTCCTCGGCAAGAAATACAAGATGTCGATGAAGGAGTCGCTCGACACCGTACAGGGGCTGTACGAGCGCGGCTTCCTCACCTATCCGCGTACCAACTCGGAGTACCTCGCCACCGCCGAGAAGGGCAAGGTGCGCCAGATCCTCTCGGGGATCGCGAAGCTCGGATATCCCGTCGCCTTCCGCGACTCCAAATATATTTTCGACGACAGCAAGATCGAGTCGCACTCGGCGCTCACCCCGACCTACAAGATCCCGAAACAGGAGGATCTGAACGCGCGGGAAAAGCAGGTGTACAGCACCGTTTTTCGTCGTTTTGTCGCCGTATTCTGCGACCACCCCTGCCGGGTGGAGCGGAGCGAGCTGCACCTCATGTGCGGGGAATACGAGGAGTTCGTCCTCAAAGGGACGGCGATCCTCGACGCGGGCTGGACGAAATTTGACGACTACACGAAGAAGGACAAATTCCTGCCGAACCTCGCGGTCGGAGACGTGGTGGAGACTGCGTTCGCCCCGGTCGAAAAGGAGACCACCCCGCCGCGCCACTATACCATCGAGACGCTGAACAATTACCTGAAGAACCCGTTTAAGGAAGAAAAAGCGGGTGCGGGCAGTGAGGAGCGGTCCGGCGCCGTCGGCGAGGAGGGTGCGAGCGACGAGGAGGATTACCGCGCCATCTTCGAGGGGCTCGAGCTCGGGACCGAGGCGACCCGCACCGGCATCATCGACAACGCGCGCAGCTCCAGATATATCGAGTTACAGAAGGACACATACATCATCCTGCCGGACGGGGAGTATCTCATCGAGACGCTGACCGACCTCGGCATCGTGATGGACAAATACAAGACCTCCGAGATGGGGCGGGCGCTCAAAAAGGTGTTCCGCGGCACCATCACGGTGGAGGACAGCACCCGCCTCGCCGAGGAGGAGATCCGCGAGGTCTTCTCCCACAAGGAGGAGGCGCTCGCCCGCGTCGGAGACACCGGCACGGAGGGGGAGATCATCGGCACCTGCCCCGTCTGCGGCGGGCAGGTCATCCGCGGTGCACGCGCCTATGCCTGCGAGCGGGAGGGCTGCACCTTCCGCGTCGGGCTGCACATCTGCCGCCGCGCCATCTCGCCCGATATTGTCAAGACACTCCTCGACGGGGGGCGTACGCCGGTCATCGACGGCTTTGTCTCAAAGAACAACCGCCGTTTCTCCTCCGCACTCATCCTGAAGGACGGCAAGGTCGTCTTTGATATGGAGGAGAGCCGCGACGGCGAGGCGATCCCCGGGGTGAAGTGCCCCGTGTGCGGCAAGAAGATGGAATACGGTCGCTTTGACTACCGGTGCAGTGCCAAGAAATGCGGCTTCCGCGTCGGGCGGACCGTCCTCGGGTGCAAGATTCCGGAGGAGGCGCTCGCCGCACTCGCGAAGACGGGGGTCACGCCGCACCTCGAGGGCTTTGTCTCCAAAACGGACGGTACGCGCCACGGCGGGTATCTCGCCCTGCGCGGCGGGGAGGCGAAAATCGTCTTCCAGGATGCCGAGCTGCCTGTCCCGAACCACGAGGAGCCGAAAACTGCGGCTCCGCGCCGTAAAAAAGCCGACGCGGCGGGCGCTCCGGCGACCGGCAGAAAACGCGGCACCGCGGGTAAAGACGACACGACCGGTGACAAGGACGCAGCCGGGAACCGGGACGGCGGTACGGAGACCGCGACCGCCCCGAAGGCGGCAGAGCCGGTCGCCATCGGCGTCTGCCCCCTCTGCGGGGGACAGGTGGTACGCGGGCGGCAGAACTGGGGCTGCATGGGCTATAAAAACGGCTGCCGCTTCCGCATCCCGTTCGTTTACGCGGGCTACGCGCTCACGGAGGAGGACGCTCGGGCAATCCTCACGCGAGGCCGCACGAAGGTCATTCGCTTACACGACGACCGCACCTATGTGCTCAAGCTGCAGGGCGGCGTCGTGACGCACGAGGAGGAAGAACTGTGAAAACGCCCATTCTGCCCTATGCGCTGTTTGACATGGACGGTACGCTCGTCGATTCGATGGGCTACTGGCGCGAGATGCCGCTGGAATACCTCGCCGAGGTCGGCATCCGACCGGACGAGGCGGGGCTGCGCTGCCTTGAAACGGCGCGCGGCTACGGAGAGGTGCTCTCGTACCTTGCCTCCGTCGGTATTACCGCGACGCTCCCCGAGATGATCCGCTTCACCGAGGTGCACATGGCGCGGCATTACGCCGAGGATGTCCGCGTCAAGCCAGGTGCCGTAGCGCTGCTCGACACCCTCCGGGCGGCAGGTTGCCGCATGGGCATCATTACGCTCACGCCGCACGTGGGCGCTGCGCTCTGCCTTGCCAAAACCGGGCTCGCACCCTATTTCGAATTTGTGCTGACCCACGAGGATATGACGGGTGGCGGCGGCAAGGAGGCGCCCGGTATCTTTGAGGAGGCGCTCCGGCGCTTCGGAGGTGCCGACCCCACGGAATGTCTGTTGTTCGAGGATTCGTATTACTCCATCCGGACGGCTGCCGCCATGGGCTTCCGCGTCGTCGGCGTCGAGGACGCCTGGGCGGCGTTTGAGCGTGACAAAATCGCCGCCGTGGTCGGAGAGTATCTTGACCTCGGAGAGGCGGAGGGGGCGCCGCGTCCGCGGCGGCACGCATGAGGAGAAAAAATCCTCCCGCCCTTGATTTCGCGGGGCGCGTGTGCTATACTGTCTTTTTGTAAATGGATAATATAAAAACAGAGGTGTCAGTTTCATGAAAATCCTTGTGATCAATGCAGGCAGTTCTTCTCTCAAGTATCAGCTCTTCGACATGGATACGGGCGACGTGCTCTGCCGCGGCGGCTGCGAGAACATCAATGTCGCGAGCAGCAAGGGGCGTGTTACCCACAGAAAGCCCGGTATGGACAAGTATGAGTTCGAGGTGGATCTGCCCGACCACTCGGTGGCGCTGTCCATCGTGATGGGGCTCCTGACCGACCCCGTGCGCGGGGTGGTGAACAGCCTCTCCGAGATCGGCGCCGTCGGTCACCGTATCGTCCACGGCGGCGAGAAGCTGACCGTCAACGTCGTCGGACAGGCAGAGCTGGATTATCTCCACGAAATCACGCCGATTAACCCGCTCCACGCGCCCGCTGCCATCGCGGCAATCACCGCGTGCCAGGCGCTGCTCCCCGGTGTGAAGCACGTTGTCGTCGCGGACAGCGCTTTCTACCGCACGCTCCCGCCGGAGTCGTATTCCTATGCGCTCCCCTATGAGATCGTCGAAAAGCGCCACATCCGCCGCTACGGCTTCCACGGTACCTCGCACCGCTATGTGAGCGGCAAGACGGCAGAATACCTCGGCCGCGACCTGCGCGAGCTGAAGCTCGTGACCTGCCACCTCGGCAGCGGCTCCAGCTTCAGTGCCATCCGTGACGGCGTCTGCGTCGATACGACCATGGGCTTCACCCCGCAGGAGGGCATCATGATGGGGACGCGTACCGGCTCCATCGACCCGACCATCGTCACGTATCTCATGCGGGTAGACGGCTACACGCCCGAAGAAATGGATACCATTCTGACGAAGAAGTCCGGCTTCCTCGGTATGACCGGCATGGCGGACTGCCGCAAGGTCATGGAGGGCGAGGCGAAGGGCGACGCCCGCTGTGCGCTGGCGATGAAGGTGTTCTATCACCAGGCGAAAAAGATCATCGGCTCGCTCATCGCGGAGATGAACGGCTGTGACGCACTTGTTTTCACCGCGGGCATCGGGGAGAACGACTCCGTCGTGCGCGCCAACATCTGCCGTGATCTCGACTACCTCGGGATCAGGATCGATGAAGCGGTGAACGGCGCGATGAAGCGCGGTACCGCCGGGGACATCACTGGAGAGGGCAGCCGCGTCAGGGTCCTCGTCATCCCGACCGACGAGGAATACATGATTGCCAAAGAAACCCTGGATATCGTAACGAAATAAGGAGATACTACCATGAAAAAGAACAATGTTTCCGAAGCACCCTTCGTAAAGGAAATGAGCGAGATCACCGCCAATATGTACCGCCTCGGCTGGGATGAGCGCAACGGCGGCAATATCAGCTATCTGCTCACCGGGGAGGAGGTCAGCGCCTACCTTGACACCGACCACGTCCTCCGCCGCATCCCGACCGGTTTTGATGCGAAGCCGCTCATCGGCAAGTACTTCATCGTGACCGGCACGGGCAAATATTTCAAGAACGTGAAAGGGGATCCCGAGACCAACCTCGGTATCATCCGGATCGCCGAAGACGGTACGACGGCAGAGCTCCTCTGGGGCTACGCCGACGGCGGGAAGTTCACGAGTGAGCTGCCCGCGCACCTCATGAGCCATATTTCCCGTCTCTCCGTGGATCCCGAGAACCGCGTGGTCATGCACTGCCACCCGACCAACCTGCTCGCCATGACCTATGTGCACACGCTGAACACCAACGAGTTCACGCACACGCTCTGGCAGATGAGCACCGAGTGCGTCGTGGTGTTCCCGGACGGGGTAGAGGTCCTGCCGTGGATGCTCTGCGGCACCAATGAGATCGGGGAAGCCACTGCCGACTGCATGACCCGCGCGCGCAGCGTGGTCTGGGGGATGCACGGGCTGTACGGTGCAGGCAAGACGCTGGACGAGGCGTTCGGTCTTGTCGAGACGGTCGAGAAGGCTGCGACCATCTATATGCTGACCGCCGGTCTGAAGCGCATCAACACCATTACCGATGCACAGATGCTGGAGCTCGCCGACCACTTCCATGTGACGCCCCGCGCCGGCATTTTGAAGTAATCCGACCCGGTCGGAGATACTGTCAACCGACCCATGGGGGAGCCGCCCGGCGGCTCCCCCATGAACCATTGCGGCGGGTGGCACACAAAAACACAGACGAAAGGCAAAAATTATGGCAAAAGTAGGACTGCTGCTGTCCGGCGGGCTTTCGAAAGGGGCGTACCAGATCGGGGCGCTCCGGGCGATCGAAAAGTATTTCGCGCCGGAGGACTTTGCTTGCGTGAGTGCGAGCTCGGTCGGTGCGCTGAACGCGCAGAGCTTTCTGACCGGGCACACCGACGAGATGCGGGAGTTCTGGGAGGGTGCCAATGCGGACAGCCCCAAGCGTAAGAGTATCGTGCGGTTTCTGCACGGGTCTTACGTCCCGGACGCGATACACCGCGTCGCCGCGCTCGGGCAGAGCCGGGTGCCTTTTTATGTACCGCTCATGCAGTCGCGTGAGCGCACCATCTACTACGCCGATCTTTCGAAAATTCCCCCGGAGCAGATGGATACCTACGTCTCGGCTGCGGTTGCGGTGCCTGCCGTTTATCCCGCCGTCACCATCGACGGCGTGAAATACGCGGACGGCGGATGGGTGGACAATATGCCGCTGTTCCCCCTGCCGCTCTGCGAGCCGGATTATGTCATTGCACTCTATTTTGACAAATATGATTACTTCTTTGTGAACAAGGATATAAACCGGCGTATCATCCGTATCAATTTCCCGAACAACTCCATCCTCGCCGATTCGCTCTTTATCGACCATGCGTCGGTCATGAACATGATTGCGAGCGGAGAGGAGTACGCCGCAGAGGTGCTGGAAACGATCATCGGGAGCGAGAGGGACGATGCCGAGGCGGTACTCGCCCGCATTGAAGAAGACCGCATCGCACATAAAAAGGACCGCAAACGCCTGACCGCCGACCGTATGCTGAACGGGCTCGGTAAAATGACCAAGGGGCTGTGGAAACGTGCGGTCCTGACGCCGGGAGCGCCCGGGGAAAATACCGACGGCACGGGGGAGAGCACCGACGACAGCGGTCGCGACGGAGACGACGCCTCCGCCGGCAACCCGACGAGCGGTGCGGCGAGCGACGCCCCCGCCGATACCCGCGCCGAAACCCCTGCGGGCGATGCGGAAAACGACGGAACAAACGGCGGGACGGCAGCGTCAGCCGATACCGAAGAAAAAGCATAAATACGGCGCGATGATCGCACGGCGGGTAGGGTCCCCTGACCGTCGGCTTTCGTCACCGGAGCGCTCCCCGTCCGGGGGGCGCTTTCCGTTCTCCGTTCTAGCGGGCAGCGTTCCTTCATAGAATGGAACAAAACGCGTGAATGGGGGATGGACAATGGCAAACACCTATGAGACGGAGCGCACGCTCGCGGGGACGTATTCCTGCGAGACGGGCGGTGAATACACCCTGCCGGACTACACGCCGGAGGTGCGGCGTGTTCTGCGGGTGGACTGTGACGCGACGGTCACGGGGCAGTATGATACGCAGGACAAAACGGAGGTCGGCGGAGAGGTCACCTACTGCCTGATCTATCTGGATGGCGAGGGGGCGGTTGCGTCTGTGACGCTGGACGGCACCTTCTCCTGTCAGATCCCGGGCGGGGAGGGCGTAGAGATGCAGGTCGTCCCGACGGTGGACAGCGTCACCTGCCGCCTCGGCGGACCTCGCCGCGTGACCATGAAGGCGAATATGACCCTGCGCCCGATGGCGGTCCGCCGCGAGACGGTCACGGAGGCGGAGACGGGCGACATCGGGGCGTGCGAGATCCTGCGGCGGAATCTGACGGTGGGCGAGACGGTCTTTTTCGAGGGCGAGGAGGCGGAGCTCTCCGACAGCGTCAAGGCGGAGCCGCAAAGCCGGCTCCTCTCCGTGTGCGGACGGGTACTTGTCCGCGAGGCGAAGGCGGAGGTCGGCGCCGTCCGCGTCCGGGCAGATCTGTGGATGACGGCGCTCTGTGCGGACGGTGCGGGCGTGCCCTATACCGTGCGCGGCAAGATCCCGATGGAGGAGACGATCACCGAGGAGCGGCTGACCCCCGCCTTCTGCGCGATGGCATTCGGCAGATGTACCGCCTGTAACGCGACCTTTGCGAGCGAGGAGGGGAGCGACCGCCTGGTGTTCGACGCCCGCGTGACGCTATTCGGCGTCGCCGTGAACAACGAGGTGGTGACCCCCATGTGCGACGTCTACGCCATGGAGTATCCGGTCAATGTTTCACTCGCGCCGATCGTCGGCAGATATTATCCGGCTTGCCTGCAGGGGAACTATACGGTGGACGGGTCGGTGCCGCTCTCCGAGCTCGGACTTGATGAAGAAGCGATACCGTTCGACTGCCGCGGGCAGGCGAGCGTGACTTCCTGCACGGCGGACGGCGCAGAGATCACGGTGGAGGGCGAGATGCGGATGCTGTGTCTCATTGGGATCCCCGGGGACGAGAGCTATACCGGCACCACCTTCCGCTTCCCGTGGAAGGTGCGGATGACCGCCAAGGAGCCGCTCCCGACGGGCGCGCAGCTCATGCCGCAGGTGCACGCGGTCGGGTGCCATCTGCGCTCCGACGGGCAGAAACTCTCGGCAGACGCCGAGCTGCAGGTCTCGTGTCTCGCGACCGCCACGAATGAAATGGAGGCGGTTGAGGAGATTGAGGCGGACAGCGAGCATCCGTTCGCCCACAGGCGCGGGGAGATTATCGCGGTATATCCCGAGGGGGGCGACTCGCTCTGGAACATCGGGAAGCGGTATCATGTGCCGCTCGCCGGGCTGGTCGATGCCAACTCCATCCCGCGTGAGGCGATGGAATCGCCCGACCTGCCCCAGCACCTCGACGGTATGAGTCACCTCATGCTGGAATACGATTGAGCGGAAAGACGACCGTTCGCGTCATGCAGAAGAGCGCTTCGCCGGTACCTGCCGCAGGCGTTGACGGTATACATCCGGATAAAGCCATAATAAAATCCACCCGTCCGGCGGGTGGATTTTATTATGTGTCGATGGCAAAGGGGGCAGCTGTGCGTTATTTGAGCCAGTTGTGCCCGATCTCGACGTCCACGGTGAGCGGGACGGGGAATGCAGAGCCGACGCCCTCCATCTCGCGGCGGAGGATCGCGGCGGCGCGCCCGGCGTCCTCGGGGGGGCACTCGAGAACCAGCTCGTCGTGCACCTGCATGATGAGGCGGGCGGTGGGCAGCTCTGCCGCGAGGGCGCGGGCGACCCGTACCATCGCCATCTTCATGATGTCGGCTGCCGTGCCCTGGAGCGGCGCGTTCAGCGCCATGCGGCGCCCGAGCGCGCGGACGGCGCCGTTCGAACTCTTGAGCTCCGGGATATACCGACGCCTGCCGTAGAGCGTCTCGGTATAGCCGACCTCGGCGGCGTGCTCGACAGAGGATTCGAGATAGCCGCGGATGCCGGGATAGGTCTGCATATAGTGCTCTATATATTCTTTCGCCTCGGCGACCGAGATGTGCAGATCCTGCGAGAGCGAGAAAGCGCTGATACCGTAGACGATGCCGAAGTTGATGGCTTTTGCGCTCTTACGGAGCGCCGGGGTGACTTCCTCCGGCGGGATGCGGAAGGCGCTCGCCGCCGTCATGGTATGAATGTCCGCACCGCTCGTAAAAGCATGGATCATGGCTTCGTCCCCTGACAGGATGGCGAGCAGGCGCAGCTCGATCTGCGAATAGTCGGCGTCCACCAGGACATACCCGTCGCTCGGGATGAAATAACGGCGGAACTCGCGCCCCGCAGGGGTGCGGATCGGGATGTTCTGCAGATTCGGCTCCGCCGAGGAGAGCCTGCCGGTCGCTGTGAGCGCCTGCTTGAAGTCGGTGTGCAGACGCCCGGTGGCGTCAGCCGCCGTGAGCAGTCCCACCGCATAGGTGGTGTAGAGCTTGTTGAGCTGTCGGTAAAGGAGGATTTCCTCGGCAATCGGGTGAACGTCCTTCAGCTTTTCGAGCGTCTCCGCATCGGTGGAATAGCCCGTCTTTTTCTTTTTCGGCGCCGGCAGCTTCATCTCCTCAAACAGCACTTCACCGAGCTGCTTCGGGGAATTGAGGTTGAAGGGGTGCCCCGCCATCGCCTGAACAGACGCGGCATACTTCTCCGCCATGGCGTTGAGCTCTACGCCGTAGGCGCGCAGCCCCTCCGTGTCAATACGGAAGCCGACGGTCTCCATCTCGGCAAGAATCGGCAGGAGCGGCAGCTCTACGTCCGTTAACAGCATTTCTGCGCCGTGCTCACATATTGTTTTGTAAAGCTCGCTTTCCAGCTCCGGTAAAAGGTGTGCGAACGGCGCGTCGGGTTCCACCGTTTTGCCCAGCAGGTCTGTGGCGAGCTGCTGTGGCGTTTTGGTACCGAGGGAGGCGTCTGTCACATAGGCATATAAGGGAATGTCAAGCAAACTTGCGCTTACCTGAATGCCTGCATCATGCAGGGTATGCCACAGCTTTTTGCCGTCATAGCAAAGGATTTGGTTGGGGCTTGTGAAAAGCGGAGCAAGGTCGGCGGGGGTGCCCCGGAACATCCGATGCGTGGCGCCGTCGGACAGGTAGCAGGCGGATTCGTCGTACTGGAAAGCAAACTTTCCGTCCACTGCGAGCACTTCTTCGAGCGTGACTTCGCGGTAGGTGACGGCGGCGTCCGCGGCGGCGGGTGCGTCGCTCTCTCCCGGAGCGAGATGCAGCCGGTTGATGATGCTGTTCAGCTCCAGGTCGGAGAGCAGGCGGTAGAGGCGGTCGCTCTGCATCCCGTGATAAGCGATGTCTCCAAGCGTCAGGGGCAGAGGCGCTTCCCGCAGGATACGGGCGAGGGCAAGGGACAGATAGGCGTTGTCGTGGCTGTTTTTGAGCTTCTCGCGCACGCCGTTCGCAATCTCCTTATCGTCGATGTGCGCATAGACGCCGTCGATCGAGCCATAGGCGGCGATGAGCTTGAGCGCTGTTTTTTCCCCGACCCCGGCGACACCGGGGATGTTGTCCGAGGCGTCACCCATGAGGGCTTTGAGATCCACGAACTGCTCCGGCTCGATGCCGGGGTATTTTTCGCGGAAGGCGGCGCGGTCGAATGCCTTGGTCTCCTGTCCGGCGTAGAGCACCGTCGTGCGGTCGTCGATGAGCTGGAACAGGTCGCGGTCACCCGAGAGGATATAAGCGTGCCCGTCCGGCAGGTCCTCGACCCATGCCGAGACGGTGCCCTGGATGTCGTCTGCCTCATAGCCCGGGAGCTCGAGGACGGTCAGCCCCATGGCGGCGAGGCACTCCTTGACGGGGGCGAACTGGGTGAGGAGGTCCTCCGGGGTCTCGCGCCTGCCCGCCTTGTAGGCGTCGAAGATCTTATGACGGAAGGTTGGCGATTTTACATCAAAGGCGACGGCGGCATAGTCCGGGCGGATCGCCTCCAGCTGGCGGCCGATGATGTTGAGGGTGCCGAACACGGCGTTGGTGGGTCTGCCGTCCTTCGTGGAGAGCGGACGCACGCCGTAGTAGGCGCGGTTGATGATGCTGTTACCGTCAATGACGAGAATATTCTTCATGGCTTACTCCTCTCCGGCGTTTTCGCCGTCCTGATCCCGGTGTTCGGGGGTGTCTGGTGCATCGGTCGGGGCTCCGGGGTCGCCAAAGTCGTCCTGTGCATCGGGGGCGCCGGGGGTCAGGGGACCGGTCTCCGTGACGCCGACGGTCGGGCGGATGATGGTGACAAGTATATAAAAGGAAAGAAACAGCAGGGCTGCCGGAATGACATAGGAGACGAAAACCAGATGTTTTGCGATGGAGAGGCACAGCAGGGTCACCCCGACGCCTACCGTGTAGGGCAGGGCGGCGCGCGCCAGCCAGACGGTGAGGCGAGGGCGGGGCGAGCCCACCATCATGCGGATGCGGAGCAGGAGGAGCAGCGCGAGGAGCAGGAAGGCGAGGGAAACGCACAGTTTCAATGTCGCGTTGCGCGGGGTGGTTTTATCAAAGTACAGATAGAGGGAAAACGCGGCGCAACCGATCGGGAGCGGCAGATGCAGGATAATACCGGCAGCGGGAAAACGCTCCGGCACAAAGGCGTGGAGAAGCAGCCCGACGGCACCGGCGAGGAAAAGGAGCGCCGCGAGAACCGCCGTAAAGAGCATCCCGCGGTAGCTGCGGATGACCTCCGGGGTGATCGCGGTGCGGAGTACGTTTGCCGCACGGCGGGCAAGGACGACACAGCCAACGGAGAACGGGAGCGCGCCGAGCAGGGCGGCAACCGCCGCGGCAAGGGGGACAAAGCGGGGCGAGGCGGCTTCAAAAGCGTCTCCGAGCCCGCGGTCGGAGAAGACCAGGGGCAGCTGGACAGCGGCGTTGAGCGCAAAGAGCGCGACGGAGACAAGGAAAGCCCAGCCGTGCACATAGCGCAGGGGGGCGTCCGCCGCGGCAACGGCGGAGGCAAAGAACGCCGAGGCGACGAGCAGGATGATCATGGAGACCACCCAGCCGACAAAGCGGCGGAGGGGTCTATCATAAGCCCGGGTATAAAACTTCATGTGTACTGTCGGTCGCCGTGCGGCGACGCTCCTTTCAAGGTGAGAGAATCACTACGAGATAGTATAAAGGAAAGTTGTTAACAAAATGTATACAATTTGCCGTGGGGAGGAATAAATCGGAAAAAACGGGTAAAAATAGGGGTATTCCAAGGGTTGTGTACAAAGTGCACAAAAAATAATACGAAATTTCTCCGAATTTCTCTACGCGGAATTTTGGGCGTTCGGAAAGGTTTTTCTTGCAATTTGTACGCAAATTTGATATAATTCACAGGCATGATGTGCGATGAAGCGAAAGGTTGCCGCGGTTTTCGCGGGGAATTTTCGTGGAGTATGTCCAATTTCAAATTGGGCGAAATGCGCCGTCACCGCTAGTTTTTCGGGAGTTTCGTCGCGAGGAACCACCCGAGATTCCTTTTGGGGTCATTTTGAAACGCCCGGTACGGTGTATAAATCGCTCCGAAGTCTTTAAGGAGGAAAACATGGCAAAGAACGAGAAAATCAGAGTCAAGCTCAAGAGCTACGATCATGCACTCATCGACGCGGCTGCCGCGAAGATCGTGGAAGTAGCCAAGAGAAGCGGCTGCGCCGTTTCGGGTCCGATCCCGCTGCCGACCGACACCGAGAAGTACACCATTCTCCGTGCCGTTCACAAGTACAAGGATTCCCGTGAACAGTTCGAGCGCCGCATCCACAAGCGCCTCATTGACATTCTCAATCCCCAGGCTGACGCGGTCAAGGCTCTCATGAACATTGAGCTGCCGTCCGGTGTGGGCATGGAAATCATCAAGGCGTAAGCAAGCAACCCGTAAACCCCGGCGGCGCGTGCCGCCCCTCACACGCAATCCGCGTGTGAACCACGAACCTCGTGGTCAAGTTGCGCTGACGGCTCGTCCGCAATTCAAACGGCGCAACCAATAACTGCATTGGAGGAAAAAATGAAACATGGCGTAATCGGCAAAAAGCTTGGTATGACCCAGGTTTTTGATGAGAACGGCAACGTGGTGCCCGTAACCCTGATTGAAGCAGGTCCCTGCGTGGTAGCACAGAAGAAGACCGTCGAGAACGACGGCTACGAAGCAGTCCAGCTCGCATTCAGCGACTGCAAAGACAAGCACCTCACGAAGTCCGAACTCGGGCACCTCAAAACGGCTGGGCTCGGCGCCAAGAAGTATCTGAAAGAATTTCGTCTCGACGATTGCAGCGCACTGAACGTCGGTGATGTGATCTCTGCCGATACCTTCGCCGTTGGCGAAAAGGTCGACATCACGGGGATCACGAAGGGCCGCGGCTACACCGGTGCGGTCAAGAGATGGGGCCACCACATCCTGCGTATGACGCACGGTACCGGTCCTATTCACCGTCAGGTCGGCTCCATGGGTGCAAACTCCACCCCGTCCCGCGTGTTCAAAAACAAGAAGATGGCGGGTCAGTACGGCAACGAGCAGGTCACGATCCTGAACCTCGCGGTCGTCAAAATCGATTCTGAAAAGAACCTGATCGCAGTCAAGGGCGCTATCCCCGGTGCACGCGGCGGTATCGTCTTCATCCGCGATTCGGTGAAAGCATAACGGAAGGAGGAAACACGAATGCCTAATATGAAAGTTGTAGATATGGCAGGCAAGGCGGTCGGCGAGATCACCCTCTCCGATACCGTGTTCGGCGCGGAAATCAACGAAGCCGTCCTCCATACCGCAGTAAGAGCATATCTGCTCAACCAGAGACAGGGTACCCAGTCCACACTGACCAGAACCGAGGTTTCCGGCGGCGGCAAAAAGCCGTGGAAGCAGAAGGGGACCGGCCGCGCAAGACAGGGCAGCACCCGTTCGCCCCAGTGGGTACACGGCGGCGTAGCGCTCGGCCCGAAGCCGCGCTCCTATCGCGTGTCCCTCAATAAGAAAGTGAAGAGAACCGCGCTGTTCAGCGCACTCTCCTCCAAGGTCGCCGGCGGCGAGATGGTCGTCATCGACAAGATCGCTACCGAAGAATACAAGACCAAGAACATGGTCGCGATGCTCACCGCTGTGGGTGCCGCCAAGAAGACGCTGATCATCCTGCCTGAGGTGGATGAGAAGGTCATCAAGAGCTGCGCCAACATCGCCGGCGTCAAGACCGCGCTTTACAACGAGATCAACGTGTACGACATCCTCAATTGCGACACCTTCATCGTTGCGAAAGCCGCCATCGAGAAGATTGAGGAGGTATATGCATAATGAAAAACGCAGCAGACATTATCGTCAGACCTCTGATCACCGAGAAGAGCATGGACTCCGTCGGCTCCAAGTGCTATTCGTTTGAAGTCATGAAGAGTGCGACCAAGCCCGAGATCGCCAAGGCGATCGAGGAGATGTTCGCCGGTGTCAAGGTTGCGAAGGTGAACACGCTCATTATGAAGAAAAAGCCGAAAAGAGTCGGCTATCACGCCGGCTTCACCGGCGAATGGAAGAAAGCGATCGTGACCCTCACCGAGGATTCCAAGACCATCGCCTTCTTCGACAGCCTGAACTGATAAAGGAGGAATGAACAAATGGCAGTTATGAAATACAAACCGACGACTCCGTCGCGTAGAAATATGTCCGCTCCTTCTTTTGATGAGGTGACCAAAAAGAGCCCCGAAAAGTCTCTGATTGCCACCAAGAAGAAGAACGCAGGCCGTAACAGCTACGGTAAGATCACCGTCCGTCACCACGGCGGCGGGAACAAGATCAAGTACCGTCTGATCGACTTCAAGCGGCAGAGCGCCGCTCCGGCGACGGTGGTCGGCGTCGAGTACGACCCGAACCGCACGGCGTACATCGCACTGCTTCAGAACGAAGCGGGCGAAAAGAGCTATATCATCGCTCCCGCAGGTCTGACGACCGGCACCACGGTGTACTCCGGTGAGACCGCCGACATCAAGCCCGGCAACACGCTCCCGATCGTCGCGATCCCCGTCGGTACCATCATCCACAACATCGAACTGTACCCCGGCAAGGGTGCGCAGCTCGTCCGCTCCGCCGGTGCCCAGGCACAGCTGATGGCGAAGGAGAACGGCGTCGCACAGGTCCGCCTGCCCTCCGGCGAGGTTCGCATCGTCCGTCTCGACTGCAAGGCGACCATCGGTCAGGTCGGCAACATCGAGCATGACACCGTCAAGCTCGGCAAAGCCGGTAAGACCCGTCACCTCGGCGTCCGTCCTACCGTCCGCGGTTCCGTCATGAACCCGTGCGATCACCCGCACGGTGGTGGTGAAGGTAAGTCCCCTGTCGGTCACGCAGGTCCTATGACCCCGTGGGGCAAGCCCGCTCTCGGCTATAAGACGAGAAACAAGAAGGCGAGAACCAACAAGTTCATCGTCAAGCGCCGTAACGGTAAGTAATTGGAAGGAGACACAACATGAGCAGAAGCTTAAAGAAAATGCCTTATGTCGAAGAAAAGCTGTTCAACCGCATCTGCGCGATGAACGACGGCAAGGCAAAGAAAGAAATCGTCAAGACCTGGTCCCGTGCCTCTACCATCTTCCCGGAATTCGTGGGTCACACCATTTCGGTGTATGACGGCAGAAAGCACGTCCCGGTGTATGTCATCGAGGATATGGTCGGTCATAAGCTCGGTGAGTTCGCTCCTACCCGCACCTTCAAGGGCCACGCGGGCTCCAAGACCTCGAACAACGGTAAATAAGGAGAGAAACAATGGAAGCAAAAGCACATCTTAAATACCTCAGAATTTCTCCCCGCAAAGTACAGGTTGTTCTCGACCTCATCCGCGGTAAGGACACCGCGACTGCGGCAGCAATTCTGAAGAATACCAACCGTATCGCCGCCGAGGCACTGACGAAGCTCCTCAAGAGCGCCGTCGCCAATGCGGAGAACAACTTCGGTATGGACGCCTCGAACCTCTATGTGTCCGAGTGCTTTGTCTGCCCCGGCCCCACGCTCAAGCGCGTGATGCCGAGAGCGCAGGGCAGAGCGTTCCGTATCAACAAACGTTCCAGCCATGTGACGCTGGCAGTTAAGGAAAAGGAGGTTCACTGAGATGGGTCAGAAGGTAAATCCGAACGGTCTGCGCGTCGGCGTGATCAAAAACTGGAATTCCAGATGGTATGTCGAGGACGAAAAGCTCGGTGACACTCTGGTTTCCGACTACAACATCCGCAAGTATCTGAAGAACAAGCTCCAGGCAGCAGGCGTCCCGAAGATCGAGATCGAGCGCGATGCCAACCGCGTCAGAGTGTTCATCCAGTGCGCAAAGCCGGGTATCGTTATCGGTCGCGGCGGTGCCGAGATCGAGAAGCTCAAGGTTGAGCTCGAGAAGATGGTCGGTATGCCCGTGGCTGTCAACGTCATCGAGATCAAGAACCCCGACCTCAATGCCCAGCTCGTGGCAGAGAGCATCGCGGCTCAGCTCGAAAAGAGAACTTCCTTCCGCCGTGCGATGAAGCAGGCGATCGGCAGAACCATGCGCCTCGGCGCCAAGGGGATCAAGATCTCCTGCGGCGGCCGTCTCGGCGGTGCCGAGATCGCCCGCACCGAGCACTACCATGAGGGTACGATTCCGCTGCAGACCATCCGCGCCGACATCGAGTACGGTTTCTATGAAGCCAACACGACCTACGGCAAGATCGGTATCAAAGTGTGGATCTATCGCGGTGAAGTGCTCGCAGTGAATGCGAACGCTGACAGAAAGTTCGACCGTCCCGAGAGACGGCAGCGCCGCGGCGGTGAGGGCGGCGGTCGCAGAAACGATCGCGGTCCGCGTCGCGATGGCGGATATCCCCGCCGCAACAACGCCAAGACTGAGGGGGGCAACCGATAATGTTAATGCCGAAAAGAGTCAAATACCGTCGCGTACAGCGCGGTAGAATGAAGGGCGTCGCGACCCGTGGCAACACGGTGTCGAACGGTTCCTACGGCCTCGTTGCCCTGGAGCCCGCCTGGATCAAGAGCAACCAGATCGAGGCTGCCCGTATCGCTATGACGCGTTACATCAAGCGTGGCGGTCAGGTCTGGATCAAGATCTTCCCGGATAAGCCGGTTACGAAGCATCCTGCCGAAGCCCGAATGGGTTCCGGTAAAGGTACGCCCGAGTACTGGGTAGCCGTCGTGAAGCCCGGCCGTGTGCTGTTCGAGATGGACGGCGTTTCCGAGGACATCGCAAAAGAGGCTATGCGTCTCGCGAGCCACAAGCTGCCGATCAAGTGCAAGTTTGTGAAGAAAGAAGAACTGTAAGGAGGAGAAAACGGTGAAAGCACAAGAACTCAGAGCGTTGAGCCCGGAAGAGCTCAACACCAAACTCAACGATTTGAAGCGCGAACTGTTCAACCTCCGCTTCCAACTGGCTGTGCATCAGCTTGATAATCCGCACAAGATTACCGAGGTGAAGCACGACATCGCTCGTGTGATGACCATCATCAACGAGAAGAACGCTTGAAGGAGGTAAAAGATCATGTCGGAAACCAGAAATCTGAGAAAAGTCAGAGTCGGCAAAGTGGTCAGCACGAAAATGGATAAGACCATCGTCGTCGCCATCATCGACTCCGTGACGCATCCCAAGTACGGTAAGATCATGAAGCGTACCGTGAAACTTCACGCGCACGATGAGAACAACCAGTGCTCCGTCGGCGATACCGTCGCCGTGATGGAGACGAGACCTCTCTCCAAAACCAAGAGATGGCGCCTCACCGAGATCATCGAAAAGGCGAAATAATCCGAATCCACACACATCAAGTAGGTAGGTCAAAACGCTTACCGAAATCAGGAGGAAAGTAAAGTGATTCAGCAACAAACACTTCTCAATGTCGCTGATAACACCGGTGCGAAGCAGCTGATGTGCATTCGCGTACTGGGCGGCTCCGGCCGTCGGTACGCCGCCATCGGCGACGTCGTGGTAGCGTGCGTCAAGCGCGTGACCCCGGGCGGCATGGTGAAAAAAGGCGAAGTTGTGAAAGCGGTGATCGTAAGAACGGTTCGTGAGACGCGTCGTCAGGACGGCTCCTATATCAAGTTCGATGAAAATGCCGCTGTCATCATCAAGGAAGACAAGACCCCGCGTGGCACGCGTATCTTTGGGCCTGTCGCCCGTGAGCTCAGAGACAAGGACTTCACGAAGATCCTGTCCCTTGCTCCCGAAGTACTTTAATGGAGGTTGTCGAAATGAAGAAAATGCATATCAAGACCGGCGACACCGTTGTGGTACTTTCCGGCGCAGATAAGAAGACCCGCGACGATAAGGGCAATCTCGTCCCCAAGACCGGTAAGGTGACCAGCGTCTCCCCCGAGGAGGGCAAGGTCATGGTCGAAGGCGTCCACATGGTGAAAAAACACATGAAGGCGCGCAAGCAGGGCGATGCCAGCCAGATTATTGAGGCTGCCGGTGCGATCTACGCATCCAAGGTGCAGCTCTACTGCCCGAACTGCAAGTGCGGTGTCCGCACGAAGGCAGGCACCGAAACGGGCAAAAACGGTGAGACCGTCAAGACGCGTCTGTGCGTCAAGTGCGGTCAGAAGATTTAAGGAGGAGGGAAAACATCATGTCTAGAATGTCTGAACTGTATAAAAATGAAGTTGCCCCTGCTCTGATGAAGGAATTTGCTTACAAGACTCCCATGCAGATCCCGCGCCTCGACAAGATCGTCATCAACGTCGGCTGCGGCGATGCCAAGGAGAACAGCAAGGTCATCGACAACGTCATCGAGGAGATCACGCTGATCGCAGGTCAGCGCGCCATCCCCACCTACGCACGCAAGTCCGTCGCGAACTTCAAGCTCCGTCAGGGCATGAAGATCGGCGTGAAGGTCACTCTGCGCGGCGAGCGTATGTATGAGTTCATCGATAAGCTCTTTACATTCGCCCTCCCCCGTGTGCGTGACTTCAAGGGTATCAACCCGAACGCATTCGACGGTCGCGGCAACTACGCGCTCGGCCTCAAAGAGCAGCTGATCTTCCCTGAAATCGAGTACGATAAGGTCGAGAAGATCCGCGGCATGGACATCGTGTTCGTGACCACCGCGACGACCGACGCAGAAGCGAAGTCGCTCCTCGAAAAGATGGGCGCTCCGTTCGCGAAGTAATAGAAGGAGGAGACGAACATGGCAAAGAAATCTATGATTCTGAAGCAGCAGAAGAAGCAGAAGTTCTCGACGCGTGAATACAACCGTTGCAAGATCTGCGGAAGACCGCATGCTTACCTCCGGAAATTCGGAATTTGCCGTATCTGCTTCCGTGAGCTCGCATACAAGGGCGAGATCCCGGGCGTCAGAAAGGCAAGCTGGTAACACACAAAACTTCCCATCTATCGGCAGGAAAGGGCAACCTTTAACCGCCGGTACGCCGCCGACGCCACGCGCATCGGCAGCAAGCGAAATAAACTTGCATACAGGAGGAATTTAAAATGCAAATTTCCGATGTGATCGCAGATCTGTTGACCCGCATCCGCAACGCGAACGACGCGAAGCATGAGACCGTCGACATTCCTGCATCCAATATGAAAAAGGCGATCGTTGATATCCTGCTCACCGAGGGCTATATCCAGGGGTATCAGCGCATCGAAGACGGCAAGCAGGGCATCATCCGTGTGACCCTCAAGTACGGTCAGGGCAAGACCAAGGTGCTCCGCGGTCTGCGCCGTGTATCCAAGCCGGGTCTGCGTATCTACGCAAACGCGGAGAAGCTCCCCAGAGTCATGAACGGTCTGGGCGTTGCCATCATTTCCACATCCAAAGGCATCATGACCGATAAGCAGGCCCGCAAGGCAGGCATCGGCGGCGAAGTACTCGCCTTTGTTTGGTAAGGGAGGGGAAACAGATGTCGAGAATTGGTAGAGCGCCTGTCGCGCTGAAAAATGTTACGGTCGATGTTGCCGAGGGCAACGTCGTGACCGTCAAGGGCCCCAAGGGGACCCTGACCGAGACCTTCTCCCCCCGCATGACCATCACGGTGGACGGCGATGTCCTGACCGTGACGCGTCCCACCGACGAGAAAGAGGATCGTGCCCTGCACGGTCTGACCCGCGCGCTGATCCACAACATGGTGGTCGGTGTCACGGAGGGCTACTCCAAGAAGCTCCTGCTCGTCGGCGTCGGCTACAAAGCCGAGAAGAAGGGCAACAAGCTGGTACTCAGCCTCGGCTATTCGCACCCCATCACGTTTGAGGACGGCAACGGCATCACCTTCGAGGCGCCGGATCTGACCACCATCATCGTGAAGGGCATCGATAAGCAGGCTGTCGGCCAGGTCGCAGCGGAAGTCCGCTCCAAGAGACCGCCTGAACCGTACCTCGGCAAGGGTGTCAAGTACGATGGCGAGCATATCCGCCGCAAAGCCGGTAAGACCGGTAAGTAATTGAAAGGAGAGAGCAGCAATGGTTAATAAGTGTGATAAGAACGCTCAGCGTCTTAAAAGACATACCCGCGTGAGATCCAAGATCCAGGGTACTGCCGAGAGACCGCGTCTCGCTGTTTATCGCTCCAACGCACATATCAGTGCACAGGTGATCGACGATGTCGCAGGGGTGACCCTCGCCGCCGCCAGCACCTATGAGAAGTCCTTTGAAGGGCTCGGCTCCAATAAGGAAGCCGCCCGCGCAATCGGCAAGCTGATTGCCGAGAGAGCAAAGGCAAAAGGGATTTCCGCTGTTGTGTTTGACCGCGGCGGCTACGTCTATCACGGTCGTGTATCGGAACTGGCTGAGGGCGCGCGCGAAGGCGGGCTCGAATTCTGATTCCGGTTTGTACACCGATCAAAAGCAATTTTGATTGAAAATTTAAGGAGAATCACATGGCAAAAATGCTGAATGCCAACGAGTATGAGCTTGAAGACAAACTCGTTGTGCTCAACCGTGTATCCAAGACCGTTAAGGGCGGTCGTATCGCCCGCTTCGCCGCGCTCGTTGTCGTCGGCGACAGAAACGGTCATGTAGGCTATGGTCTCGGCAAGGCGGCGGAGGTTCCGGACGCAGTGAAGAAGGCCATCGAGGATGCGAAGAAGAACCTCATCGAGGTCTCCATGAACGGCTCGACCATCCCGCACGAAGTGCTCGGTATCTACGGCTCCGGCAAGGTGCTTCTGAAGCCCGCTGCCCCCGGTACCGGTATCATCGCCGGCGGCGGTGTCCGTTACGTCCTGGAGCTCGCCGGTATTTCCAACGTCCGTGCGAAGTGCCTGCGTTCCAACAATCCCATCAATGTCGTCAAGGCGACCTTCGCGGGTCTCGAATCCCTTCGTACCGTGGAAGAAGTCGCTGCCGCCCGTGGCATCGCCGCGGACAGCGTGAAGCGCTGAGGAGGGTAGATCATGAATCTGAAGATTACTCTCGTCAAGAGCCTTATCGCGCGTCTGCCGAAGCAGAAGGCGACCGCCGCATCTCTCGGTCTGCGTAAGCCCGGCGACAGCATCGTCGTCGCGGACAACGCTGCCGTGCAGGGCAAAATCAAAGTATTAGCGCACCTGGTCAAGGTGGAAACGCTTTAATCGGAAGGAGGATAAAAGATGAAACTCCATGAACTTTCTCCTGCGGAAGGCTCCACGAAGGACGTGTTCCGCAAAGGCAGAGGGACCGGATCCGGCAACGGCAAGACCGCCGGCAAGGGTCACAAGGGTCAGAACGCCCGTTCCGGCGGCGGTGTACGCCCCGGCTTTGAAGGTGGTCAGCTGCCTCTTTACAGAAAACTTCCGAAGAGAGGTTTCCACAACAAGTTCGGCAAGACCTATGCCGTCATCAACGTCAGCGACCTGAACGGCTTTGCCGAGGGTGCTACCGTTGACACGGAGGCACTTGTGAACGCGGGCATCGTCAAGGTGCTCGGTGACGGGGTCAAGGTTCTCGGCGGCGGGAACGTTACCGTCAAAAATCTTACAGTGAAAGCGAAAGTCTTTTCCGCTTCCGCAAAGGAGAAGATCGAGGCTGTCGGTGGAAAGACCGAGGTGATCTAAGATGCTTCAAACTTTGAAAAATGCATGGAGAACGCCCGACATTCGAAAGAAACTTCTTTATGTTTTGTTGATTCTGCTCCTCTATCGCATCGGGACCGTTATCCCGGTTCCCTTCGTTGATGCATCCACCTTTTCCGAGAACTTCGGAGACACCATCTTCGCTTACCTCAACCTTCTCTCCGGCGGCGCGCTCAGTGCGGCGACCCTGTTCGCTCTCGGCGTGTCTCCGTACATCACCGCTTCCATCGTGATCCAGCTGCTGTCGGTGGCGATCCCGCCCCTCGGCAGAAAGATCCAGGACGGTGAGGCGGGCAAAGCGTTCAGCGAAAAGCTCAACCGCTATTGCACCGTTGCGCTCGCGATCCTGACCGGTTACGGTTACTACGCGCTGCTCAAATCCAACAAGATGCTGACCGCCACCGCGACGAATGCCTCCAAGCCCGTCCAGGTGCTGATCGCCATCGTTATCGTTACCTGCTACGTCGCCGGTGCGACGCTCGTGATGTGGCTCGGCGAGAAGATCAATGAGAAGGGTCTCGGCAACGGTATCTCTCTCATCCTCTTTGCCAACATCATCGCGTCCTTCCCCTCGACGATCTACAACCTTGTCTGGCTGATCATTTATGCCGGCTTCAAGGGGCAGGCGACCGGCTGGAAGAAAGCAGGCTATATCTCCGGCTCCTTCGGCTTCGTGCTCGGGTACATCGCCGTGCTCATCCTGATTTCGGTCTTCGTTATCTGGGTCACGGGCAGCGAGCGCCGCATCCCGATCCAGTATTCGAAGCAGGTGAAGGGCAGAAAGATGTACGGCGGTCAGTCGACCACCCTGCCGATCAAGCTGAATATGGCAGGCGTCATGCCGATCATCTTCGCTTCCTCGATCATCTCCCTGCCGGCGACCATCATGACGCTCTGCGGCGTCAAGAGTGCCGATGCACTGCTCAAGGCAGATGCGAACGCTACCGTGAAGTTCTCGAACAAGTTCTATGACTTCATGGCGGCAGACGGCTGGTTCTACCCGCTGATGTTCGTGGTCCTGATCATCCTGTTCTCCTACTTCTACATCACGATCTCCTTCAATCCTGTGGAAGTGGCGAACAACCTGAAAGCCAACGGCGGCCGTATCCCCGGTATCCGTGAGGGCAGACCGACCGCGGACCGTATCAGAAAGGTCCTGAACAAGGTCACCCTGATGGGTGCGTTCTTCCTCGCGATCATCGCCGTCCTCCCCATGATCGGGAGCCCGCTGGTGATCACCCCCATTGTTACGAAGCTCTTGTCCAACGCAGGTGTAACGAACGCGACGACCGCGGCAAGTTATGCGAGCACCTTCGCGTTCGGCGGTACCTCTCTGCTCATCGTCATCGGCGTCGTGCAGGAGACCTACCGTGAACTGGAGGCACAGCTCACCATGCGCAACTACAAGGGATTCCTTTAAGACAGGCGTTTAGCCGGGAGAAACCGCACATGAAGATTATTTTCCTCGGAGCCCCCGGTGCCGGTAAAGGAACGCAGGCGGAGATCGTGTCCGAGAGATTGGGGATCCCCACAATCTCTACGGGTGCGATCATCCGTGAAGCGATCAAGACCGGTACGAAAATGGGCGTGGAAGCACGCAAGTACACCGAGACCGGCGCACTTGTCCCGGACGATGTCGTCATCGGGATCATCAAGGAGCGTCTTTCCAAACCCGACTGTCAGAACGGATTCATCCTGGACGGGTTCCCGCGGACGGTGCCTCAGGCAGAGGCGCTCGACGCGATGGGCATCGCACTCGATGCCGTACTTTCCATCGAAGTATCCGACGACAAGATCGTGGAGCGTATGAGCGGGCGGCGCACCTGCGAATGTGGCGCGACCTATCATACGAAATACAATCCGTCGCAAGACGGTACGCATTGCGACAAGTGCGGGAATGAGCTTTCCGTCCGTCGCGATGATGCCCCTGAGGTGGTGAAGAGCCGCCTCGTGACCTACCACAGCACGACCGAGCCGCTCAAGGACTTCTATGCCGCAAAGGGCATTCTGAAGTGCGTCGAGGGGCAGGAGCGCGTGGAGGACACTACCGCACTTACCCTGTCTGCTCTGGGGATTTGATATGCCGATCATACTCAAAAAACCTGAACAGATTCTGCTGATGAAGGAAGCGGGGAGAATCACGGGCGAGACATTGCTTGTTGCACGCGATGCCATCCGCCCGGGTATCTCCACAAAGGAACTCGATTCCATTATTCACGCCTACATTCTGAAATGCGGCGCGAAACCTTCCTTCCTCGGATATGCCGGCTTCCCCGGAAGCGCATGTATCAGCGTCAACGACCAGATCATCCACGGGATCCCCTCCCATCGCGTGATCCTCAAAGAGGGCGATATCGTGAAAGTGGATGTCGGTGCCATCTATCGCGGCTACCACGGCGACAGTGCAAAGACTTTTCCTGTCGGCCGTGTGAGCGAGGAAGCGCAGAGGCTCATTTCCGTCACGAGAGAATGCTTCTACCTGGGCGCCAGCCTCGCTGTGGTGGGTAACCGACTGGGAGACATCGGTGCGGCGATTCAGTCGCACGCCGAGTCGAACGGATACGGTGTTGTACGCAAATACGTGGGCCACGGAGTAGGAATCCACCTACATGAAGAGCCGGATGTCCCGAACTACGGGACTGCCGGGCGTGGATGCCGCCTATATCCGGGCATGACGATAGCCATCGAACCCATGGTTAACGCAGGAACAGCAGCTATTAAGGAATCCTCTGACGGCTGGACAGTGAGGACCGCAGACGGTCGCCTCTCGGCTCATTACGAGCACACGCTGGCGATCACGGACGACGGACCCATCATCCTGACCGACGTCGGAGAATAACTTCTACGGTAAGGAGAATTGTAATGCCGAAAGATGATGTCATCGAATTTGAAGACGGCGAGGTGCTGGAAGCACTGCCCAACGCCAACTTCAGGGTGAAACTCCCGAACGGGCACATGGTGCTCGCGCACATCTCCGGGAGACTTCGTCAAAACTATATCAAAATCATTCCCGGTGATAAGGTGACCGTAGAGGTGTCCATCTACGATCCGACCAAGGGTCGCATCACCTGGAGAAAAAAATAATCTGAAAGGACAGGTACGCAACCATGAAAGTGAAACCTTCCGTTAAAAAGATCTGCGAAAAGTGCAAGATCATCCGTCGCCGGGGCTGTGTGATGGTGATCTGCGAAAATCCCAAGCACAAGCAGAGACAGGGCTGAAACCCAAACAACAATCAAAAGGAGTTAAATATCTATGGCTCGTTTAGCAGGTGTCGATATCCCCAATAACAAGCGCATTGAGATCGCTCTCACCTATATTTACGGCATCGGTCTGACCAGTTCCAAAGAGATCCTCGCAAAGACCGGGATCGATCCCGATACCCGCGCGAAGGACCTGACCGAGGACCAGATCGCGGCTCTGCGTGAGGAGCTCGAGGCGAACTACCATGTCGAAGGCGATCTCCGCCGCACCGTTGCCACCAACATCAAGAAGCTGGTGGACATCAACAGCTACCGTGGCTCCCGTCATAAGAGGAGCCTGCCCGTTCGCGGTCAGCGCACCAAGACCAACGCAAGAACGCGTAAAGGTCCGGTCAAGACCATCGCGAACAAGAAGAAGTAAGGAGGAAGAACATGGCTACGAAAGTTTCCGCAACCAAAAAGGTTGTCAAAAAGCGTCGTGAAAAGAAGAACGTGGAGAAGGGCGCTGCTCATATCCGCGCAACCTTCAACAACACCATCGTGTCCATTACGGACCTCCAAGGGAATGTGATCTCCTGGGCTTCCGCAGGTGCCAGCTTCAAGGGATCGAGAAAGTCCACTCCGTTCGCCGCACAGACGGCAGCAGAGCAGGCGGCGAAAGCCGCTATGGACCACGGCATGAAGACCGTTGAGGTCTATGTGCTGGGCCCCGGTACCGGCCGTGAAGCGGCTATCCGCGCACTGGCGACCGCCGGTCTCGAAGTGACCAAGATTCAGGATAAGACGCCCGTGCCGCACAACGGCTGCCGTCCTCCGAAGCGTCGCCGCGTATAATCAGGAAGGAGATTCAAAGCAATGGCAAGATATACTGGACCGAGCTGCAAAGAGTGCCGCAGAGAAGGCTGCAAGCTGTATCTGAAGGGCGAGCGTTGCACCTCCGATAAGTGCTCTTTCAATCACAGAAGCACCGCTCCCGGTCAGCACGGGGCGGCTCGTAAAAAGGTCAGTGAGTACGGTATGCAGCTCCGCGAGAAGCAGAAGGCACGCCGCTACTACGGTGTTCTCGAGAGACAGTTCCGTATGTACTACGAGATGGCTGAACAACAGGAAGGCATCACCGGTACGAACCTCCTGATCCTCCTCGAGAGACGCCTCGACAACGTGGTGTACAGAATGGGTATGGCGGCAAGCCGTAAAGAGGCTCGTCAGCTCGTTCTCCACGGTCACTTCACGCTCAACGGCAAGAAGGCAACCATCCCCTCCATCCTCGTGAAGGCGGGCGATGTCGTCGCTGTCAAGGAAAGCCGCCGCGACGGTACCAAGATCAAGGCAAACGCCGAGGCTATGGCTACCGCCAACAAGCCGAAGTGGATCGATGCGGACGCCGCGAATATGTCCGCGAAGATCGTTGCTCTCCCCGAGAGAGATGACATTGATTTCGACTTCAACGAGCAGTTGATCGTCGAACTCTATTCCAAATAATCGCCAACCTCCGAGCGGTGCCCGGTATTTTGCGGTGCGGCGTCTGCCGCGCCGCCGCCGGAGCGCCCGAACCGTGCGGTGCCTCTGGCACCCGGCGGGCCGTATGTTTTACGGTCTGTCGTCAGCGTCCCGAATTAATATTGGAGGAGATTAACCATGATTGAAATAGAGAAGCCTACGATTACATCCCGCGCTCTGAACGAAGATGGCAGCGAAGGTGAGTTCGTGGTCGAACCTCTCGCGAGAGGCTATGGCATCACGCTCGCAAACTCCCTGCGCCGCATCCTGCTCAGCTCCCTTGAAGGGTATGCCGCGACTTCGATCAAGATCGACGGGGTGCTTCATGAGATTTCCACTGTTGACGGTGTGAAAGAGGATGTGCCCGAGATCGTCCTGAATGTGAAGGGCATCGTGGCAAAGCTCCATACCGAGGGACCCAAAACGGTGTATATCGATGCGGACGGACCCTGTCTCGTGACCGCCGGCGATATCTCCGATGATCCCGACATCGAAATTCTCAATCCGACTCACCCTCTGGCGACTGTCAGCGCCGGCACGCACTTCCACATGGAGCTCACCTTTGACTCCGGGTGCGGCTATGTGCCGATGGAAAAGAACAAGCAGAACTATGTGAGCAGCGAGCAGGCGGGCGGCAACGGCGCGCCCCTCGGCCTCATCTTCGTCGATTCGATCTTTACGCCCGTTTACAAGGTGGACTTCGTTGTGGAGAACTCCCGCGTGCGTAACATCACCGACTTCGATAAGATGACGCTCCATGTTGTGACCAACGGTACTCTCACGGCGCAGAAGGCGGTCTCCATGGCTGCCAAGATCCTGAGTGAGCATCTCAACCTCTTCATCGATATGTCCGATGAAGCAAAGAAGGCAGAGATCATGATCGAGCGTGAGGAAATCAAGCGCGATAAGATCCTTGAAATGTCCATTGATGATCTTGACCTGTCCGTGCGTAGCTTCAACTGCCTGAAGCGCGCGGGCATCGATACGGTAGAGGACCTGGTCAACCGTACCGAGGAAGATATGATCAAAGTCAGAAACCTCGGCAGGAAGTCCCTGGATGAGGTCATCCAAAAGCTGCATTCCCTCGGTCTCGATCTGAAAAAGGTCGAGGACTGACGGAGCCAAATACAATAGGAGGTAACGAAAATGCCTATGAGAAAACTCGGCAGACCGACTGCCCATAGAAATGCTATGCTCCGCGGCCTGGTGACCTACCTGATCGAGAACGGTCAGCTGGAGACCACCTACACGCGTGCAAAGGAGATCAGCGCCCTCGCTGATAAAATGATCACGCTCGGCAAAGACGGCTCTCTCGCCGCTTACCGTGCCGCACTCGCTTTCATCACCAAGGAGAGCGTTGCGAAGAAGCTGTTTGACACCGTTGCGCCCGCTTATGCGAACGTGAACGGCGGCTACACGCAGGTCTACAAGATGGGCCCCCGCCGCGGTGACGGCGCGGAGACCGCCATCGTCCGCCTCGTCAAGGTCGGCGATACGGAAAACAAGTAATTTCCCTTAAGAAGCACCGGGTCCGCCCGGTGCTTTTTTGGCATCCAGATGTCATCATGCCCCGGTGAATACAGTATAAGGCAGGGAACCGCCCGTCGGCGGAGCGGCACCCGCTATGTATTCACGCGTAGCCGTCCCGAGCCCGGTGTACCAGCGCCGGTCAAGCGGAATACGGCGAAAAGACTTTTAGAGAATCGGAGGGAGATCTATGACGCTGAACGGTTTTTTTCGGCGCGTCGGCAGATCGGTACTGCTGTACGCATGGTTTATCGGGCTGTCCGCTTTGACGGCACGGCTCCTGGATGCCGGCTTCTTCCCGCAGTTCCGCGCCATCGCCGGGTGGAGAGCACAGCTGATCCTCCGGATCGGGAGCGCGGTGCTCTCGGTCCTTGTGCTCAACTCGTGCCTGCGGCAATTCGCCCTGAATGATACTGCGTGCTATCAAACGTGGGCGGCGGCGGGAGACCTCGCCAAACCGAGGTGGCGCGATGCGGCACTGGCGACGATAAAATCTCCCCCTTTTCTGTGTGAGACGGTCGTTTTGGTTGCGATGATTATGGCGCTCCCGACCGGCATCGGATGGAAGGGGATCCGGGAGATTGCGGAGACATACCTGGCGCTCTCCGGCACAGCCGGGCGGATCGTCATCGGTGCGCTCCTCTCGGCGCTCGCAACGCTGCTCAACCTGTTTGCGCACATCAGTGCCAAAACAAACTGGCAGGTCGCCGCAAGGGTGGCGGCTATGAGGAGCGATGCCGCCGGGCGAAAGCGGGAGATGGCACCCGGTTGGCGGCGTCTGTTGCTCTACGGCTTTTTGCTCTCTATCCAATATGCTTTCGCCGCCTATTTATGTGCCACTGTGACATTCGCGCTCGGTGGGGTGCTCTACACACTGGCGGGAGTCCTCTCGTGGCAGTTCGTGGCGGTGCTCGTGCTCCTGTTCCTCCTGTTGCTCGGACACCGGTATCTGCGAGCGTTGCGTGCCGTCAAACGCTTCAAAAAAGAGCTGAAGCTGCTCTGCCGGGAGGCGGGATATACCTGTTCCGACTTCTCACATCTCTACCGTGCAATCTTCAGCGATAAGCGGTGCGGCACCTTTTCGGTCGAAGCGGGAGGGAAGCGATACGTTTGCTGTATCGTCAGTGCGGTCAGCCGTTATAACCGCCTCTTATTGAGCGAGGGCAGCTGTATCCATGAATATGCGTTCCGCCTCTTCCGCCGCACGCTTTTCCACTACTACCACGGGACCGATTTCGTGTTCCCCGCCGAGGGGGAACGGATCGTGATCGTGCACCCCACGCCCTATTCGATCATGATCCAGAAGGGCAATGTCGTGAGGGAGGGGGAGACGGGAGACCAGGTCGGCAGCTATACATTATATACCGCCAAGAATTTCCTCGGCTGTCTCTCGCGCGATTGTCTCGGCAAACACTGAACTGCCTGCGAAATGTGTCGCGGAACGGCGCCTTTTGCCGAGGGGGCACCCGTACCGAATGAAAAGTGATTCTGATGGCAAAGCTCTCCTTGACAAAGGGCGAAAGAGCCGTATAATGAAGGTACACAGAGCCGACGCGGTGCAGTGGACGCCGCGGAATCGGCGGTTTATGCGTAAAGGGGAGATCATGATATGGAACTGAAGGGCACCCGAACCGAGAAAAACCTTTGGGAAGCATTTGCCGGCGAGAGCCAGGCACGCAACAAGTACACCTATTATGCCTCGGTCGCGCGGCGGGAGGGCTACGAGCAGATCGCCGCCATCTTCCTCGAAACGGCGGAGAACGAAAGGGAACACGCCAAACTGTGGTTCCGCGAGCTGGGGGGCATCGGCGACACCGCCGCGAACCTGGAAGCCGCCGCCGAGAGCGAGAACTACGAGTGGACGGATATGTATGACCGGTTTGCCCGCGAGGCGGAGGAGGAGGGCTTTACGGCGCTCGCCGCCCGGTTCCGCATGGTCGGTGCCATTGAGAAGATGCACGAGGAGCGTTATCGCGCGCTGCTGCGCAACGTAGAGACGCGCGAGGTTTTCCGCAAGAGCGAGGTCAAGGTGTGGGAGTGCCGCAACTGCGGGCATATCGTCATCGGTACCAAGGCGCCGGAGGTCTGCCCCGTCTGCGCACACCCGCAGGGCTTCTTTGAAGTGCGGGCAGAGAATTACTGAAAAATGAGAGAGGCGCCGCCCTTAAGGGCGGCGCTTTTTTTGTCGTCTGTGCCGACCGGCGCGGGCGCTATTTTTGCAAGAAACGGACGATGAAAAACGAAATTTGCGGCTTGCTACGACGAGGATATGCCGATATTCGCTTATATGTGCATTTTGAAATGAATATTTAATATCTCAAACTTGCAAAATTGGCACTCTCGTCTATTGACGTGGTACGCGGAATATGATATACTCATGTATATTTTATCCAGGAGGGAGCACCCGATGCTCTATAAGAACGAACAGTCTAATCTACTCGAAATATCACAGTACCGCTACTCGCTCCAGGATGTGCCGGACCCTAATCTGTACCGCGAGATCTATCCTTTCTCGGAGGTGCCGAAGATCCCCTTCAACCACCGTCATGTGCCCATCCAGATGCCGAAAGAGATATGGATCACGGACACGACCTTCCGCGACGGGCAGCAGTCCCGCGCGCCGTACACGGTGGATCAGATCGTGCATCTGTTCGGGCTGTTGTCCAGGCTCGGCGGCGAGCAGGGGATCATCCGGCAGAGCGAATTTTTCGTCTACAGCGAAAAGGACCGCGAGGCGGTGCGCCGCTGTCAGGACCTCGGTCTCCCGTTCCCGGAGATCACGACCTGGATCCGCGCGAACAAGCGGGATTTCGAGCTCGTCCGGGACATCGGCATCCGTGAGACGGGGATCCTCGTCTCCTGCTCGGACTACCATATTTTCAAGAAGCTCGGCATGACGCGCGCGCAGGCGATGCAGCACTATCTCAAGGTCGTCGCGCAGGCGCTTGACGCGGGGCTGCGCCCGCGGTGCCACCTGGAGGACATCACGCGTGCGGATTTCTACGGCTTCGTCGTGCCGTTCGTCAACGCGCTGACGGAGCTGTCGGAGAGCGCGGGCATCCCGGTCAAGATCCGTATGTGCGATACGATGGGGCTGGGCGTGAGCTACGGCGGCGTCTCGCTCCCGCGCAGCGTGCCCGGGATTGTCTACGGTCTGCATCACTATGCGCAGGTGCCGTCCGAGCAGCTGGAGTGGCACGGGCACAACGACTTCTACAAGGCAGTGTCCAACGCTGGCTCGGCGTGGCTGTACGGTGCCTCCGCCGTCAACTGCTCGCTCCTCGGGATCGGGGAACGGACGGGGAACATCCCGCTGGAAGCTATGGTCATGGAGTACGCGTCACTGCGCGGCTCGCTCGACGGGATGCGCCCCGAGGTCATCACCGAGATTGCGGAATACTATGAGCGGGAACTGCACTACAACGTGCCGCCGATGACGCCGTTCGTCGGAGAGAACTTTAATGTCACGCGGGCGGGCATCCACGCGGACGGGTTGATGAAGGACGCGGAAATTTATAACATTTTCGACACCGAGGCAATCCTTAACCGTCCGGCGACCGTCTCCGTCAGCGCCACCTCCGGGCTTGCGGGGATCGCTTTCTGGATCAACAGCCACTACAACCTGTCGGGCGAGCATACGGTCACCAAGCAGTCTCCGATCGTCGTGGAGATGAAGGAGATCATCGATCGTCTGTATGAGGACGGGAGAACCACCGTCATGAGCACGGAGGAGCTGGAGGCGCTCATCGAGGAGCTGACCGCCGGGCACTTCACGAAACCGAAAGGATAAGACATGGGACAGACACTCGCAGGGAAGATCATCAGGGCGCATCTCGTCTCGGGCGAGATGCGCGTCGGGGAGGAGATCGCGATCAGGATCGACCAGACCCTGACGCAGGACGCGACCGGCACCATGGCGTATCTGCAGCTGGAAGCCATGGGCACAGAGCAGGTGAAGACCGAGCTCTCGGTCGCTTATATTGACCACAACACCCTGCAGGCGGGGTTTGAAAATGCCGACGACCACCGATACATACGCACGGTTGCCGCGCGGCACGGCGTCCGTTTCTCCCGTCCGGGGAACGGCATCTGTCACCAGGTGCATCTCGAACGCTTCGGCGTGCCCGGTAAGACGCTCATCGGCTCCGACAGCCACACGCCGACCGCAGGCGGGCTCTGTATGCTCGGCATGGGCGCCGGGGGGCTCGATGTCGCCGTGGCGATGGGGGGCGGCGCTTACTATATCACCATGCCGCGCATCATCGGCGTGCACCTCACCGGGCGGCTCCGCCCCTGGGTCAGCGCAAAGGACATCATCCTCGAGGTCTTGCGTCGCCTCGGCGTGAAGGGCGGGGTCGGCGCCATTCTGGAATACTATGGGCAGGGGGTGGAGACGCTCTCCGTACCCCAGCGCGCCACCATCACCAATATGGGGGCGGAGCTCGGCGCGACGTCCTCCCTCTTTCCCTCCGACGAGAGGACGCGGGAATTTCTCATGCGCGAGGGGCGCGAGGGAGCCTACCGCGCCATACAGCCGGATGCCGACGCCGTGTATGACGAGACGGTTACGATCGACCTCTCGTCCCTCGTCCCCCTCGCCGCCTGCCCGCACAGTCCCGACAACGTTCGGCCGGTGTCCGAGCTTGCGGGGATGCCGATCGACCAGGTGTGCATCGGCTCCTGCACCAATTCGTCCATGCAGGATATGCTGGCGGTTGCCGCCATCCTGCGCGGCAGGACCGTGGCACCGAATGTGTCGCTCTCCGTCTCGCCCGGCTCCCGGCAGGTCTATGCCATGCTGGCAAAGACCGGAGCACTCGCCGATCTCATCGCAGCGGGTGCGCGCATCCTCGAATGTGCCTGCGGGCCGTGCATCGGCATGGGCTTCTCCCCGAACTCGGGCGGCATCTCTCTGCGCACCTTCAACCGCAATTTTGAGGCGCGCAGCGGGACGAAGGATGCCAGAGTCTATCTCGTCTCGCCGGAGGTGGCGGCGGTCAGCGCCGTCCGGGGCGTCTTCACAGACCCGATGACCTGCGGCAGGGCACCGGAAGTCACGCTCCCCGCGACCTTTGACCTGAACGATAACCTCATCGACCTCCCGGCGCCGCCCGAGGCGGCGGCATCGGTGGAGGTTCTGCGGGGTCCGAACATCCGCCCGATCCCCATCGGCGTCGCTCCGGCAGAGACGCTCGCGGCACCACTCGTGCTCAAGGTCGGGGACAACATCACAACGGATCACATCATGCCCGCCGGGGCGAAGATTCTGCCGTACCGCTCCAACGTCCCGAAGCTCGCGGAGTACTGCTTCACGGTCTGCGATCCGACGTTCCCGGAGCGCGCGAGACGCGCCGGGGAGGGTATCATCGTCGGCGGTACGAACTACGGACAGGGCTCCTCGCGGGAGCACGCCGCCCTCGTCCCGCTCTATCTCGGTATCCGGGCGGTGATCGCCAAAAGCTTTGCCCGCATCCATGCAGCCAATCTCATCAACTTCGGCATCGTGCCGCTGACCCTCGCCGACCCCGGTGATTATGACCGGCTCACAGAAGGGGATGCGCTCCGCATCGGGTCGCTCCGGGAGGCGGTCGCTTCACGGGACACCGTGCTGCTCACGGACGCTACCACCGGGGAGGAGATACCGCTGCGGCTCTGCTTTACCGCCAGGCAGCGGGAGATTCTGCTCGCCGGCGGTCTGCTCAACCTGACGAAAGAGAGGAACCTTTGACCCATGGATTATACAAAAGAACTGGATACTGCCTGCGAGAAATTCCGCCGCGTCATGGAGGGACAGCTCCGGCGCGTGGAGGACATGAAGGCACAGGGGGATTTCATCGATTATGCGGTGCTGGATACCCTCCGCATCGGCGTCTGCGGCGGTGACGGGATCGGACCCGTTATCACCCACGAGGCGGAGCGGGTCTTACGGCACATCCTCGCGGGGGAGGTAGCGGCGGGCAAAATCGCCTTCGTCCCCATCGACGGGCTGACACTGGAGAACCGGACCAGGGCGGGCAGAGCGATCCCCGACGACGTGATGGCACAGCTGAAGTCCTGCCACGTCATCCTCAAGGGGCCCACCACCACCCCGCAGAAGGGGAGCGGAATGCCGAACATCGAGAGTGCCAACGTCGCGATGCGGAAAGCCCTCGATCTGTTCGCGAATATCCGACCCGTCAAGGTGCCCTCGGAGGGCATCCACTGGACCATCTTCCGCGAGAACACGGAGGGCGGGTATGCGGTCGGCAGCAGCGGCTTCAACGTGACGGACGACCTCGCCATGGACTTTGTGGTCACGACGCGGCAGGGGTCGGAGCGCATCGCCCGCATTGCCTATGATTACGCGCGGAAAAACGGGTTTACCCGTGTTTCGCTCGTGACCAAGGCGAATATCATCAAGACCACGGACGGCAACTTTCTCGAGGACTGTCACCGCGTGGCGGCACTCTATCCGGAGATTACCACGGACGAGTGGTACGCCGACATCATGACGGCGAAGCTCGTGGACCCGAAGCGGCGCCGCGACTTCCAGGTACTCCTGCTCCCCAACCTCTACGGTGATATCATCTCGGATGAAGCGGCGGAGTTCCAGGGCGGGGTCGGGACGGCGGGCTGTGCCAATATCGGCAAGCGGTATGCCATGTTCGAGGCGATCCACGGCTCTGCGCCGCGCATGATCGCCGAGGGGCGCGGCAGGTACGCCGACCCCTGCTCCATGCTCCGCGCCTGCGTCATGCTCCTCTCCCACATCGGGCGGCAGGAGAGCGCCGACCGGCTCAGGCGCGCGCTCGACATCTGCTGCTTTGAGGAGCGGCGGCTGACCGTCACGGGGAGAGACACGGGCGCCACCTGCGAGGACTTCGGCAATTACGTCATGGAGACGCTGGAGCGGCTCTGACGGCGCAGATACCCGACACAGCGCCGGAGACGGTGCCAGAAAAACAGACGAAAATACAAGGCGGAGCCGCATTTTTGCGGCTCCGCCTTGCCGATTGCAATCAAAAGAAAACGGGTACAGGGGGAAAAAACAGGCGCCGGGAGAAAAGCAGGCGCAGGGTCGCAAGATGCGGGGGCGCCGAGGGGGCAGGGGACGTCAGACGCCGAGCGCCGCGAGCATGGCGTGGAGCGCCCCGGCGGCGTCGAGCCCCGTGAGGTCGGCGGTGGCGTCTGCCCACCTTTCATAAAGACGGGTGCGCTCGCGGTAAAGGGCGGCGAGGTCGGGGCAGCCGTGGAGGACGACGCCGCGGCGATGCAGGTCGCCGACCCGCGCCGTGACCTCCGCTTCACTGACCTTCAGGTAGAGCACGGTGCCGATATCCCGGAGGTGGCGCATCCCCTCCTCGGAATAGACGGCGCTGCCGCCTGTGGCGATCACGGTGTTCTCCGCCGTAAGACGAGAGAGGAGCGCCCCCTCGCGGGCGAGAAATGCCGCCTCCCCCTCGCGGTCGATGAGGGTCTCAAGGCTCGCGCCACCCTCCTCCTGCAACAGGAGGTCGGTGTCGAGAAAATTCATGACGCATTTTTTCGCGAGAAGCACGCCCACCGTACTTTTTCCGGCGGAGGGCATACCGATGAGAATGATATTTTTCAAAATGAGGCTCCTGACCGCGCCACGCGGGCGCCGGGATGTAAGATCCGCGGGGACCATACCCCGCGGCAAGTTTTTCGGAATACCTTTTCATCTTACTATAAATTCATGCGCCTGTAAAGGGCGCATTTTCTTTTGCATAAAAAATGCCGTTTTTCCGCAAGATAGTATCATCATTACAACGGAAGGCACGGAGATATATGAAACGCGATTTTATTGATACCAACGATTTTACCAAAGAGGAGATCCTCGACATTGCGGAGCTCTCGCTCGCCATCAAGCGGTCGATCCGCGCGGGGTATTACCCGCAGTTCATGAAGGACATGACGCTGGCGATGATCTTCCAGCAGTCCTCGACGCGCACGCGCGTCTCCTTTGAGACGGCGATGAGCCAGATGGGCGGGCACGCGCAGTATCTCGGCCCCGGCATGATTCAGCTCGGCGGGCATGAGACCATCGGGGACACGGGCAGGGTGCTCTCCTACCTCGTGGACATCGTCATGGCGCGCGTGATCGAACACAAGACGGTGGTAGAGCTCGCTGAGGCGTGCTCGGTACCGGTGCTGAACGGTATGTCGGACTACAACCACCCGACGCAGGAGATCGGTGACCTCTGCACCATCCTCGAAAACCTGCCGCGCGGCAAGCGCCTGGAGGAATGTAAGGTGGTGTTCGTCGGAGACGGCACGCAGGTGTGCGCCTCGCTCGGCTTCCTCACGACCAAGCTCGGGATGCACTTCGTCCATTACGGACCGCGCGGGCATCAGCTCGGGGAGGAGCACAAAAAGATCATGGCGGAGAACTGCCGCATCTCGGGCGGTACCTTTGAGGTCACGGACGACCGCGAGAGCGTCCGCGGCGCCGACTTCATCTACACCGACGTGTGGTACGGGCTGTACGAGAACGAAATGCCGAAGGAAGAACGCGTGCGCGTGTTCCATGACTATCAGGTCAACCGCGAGCTCATGGAGCTCGGGAACATCGGGTGCAAATTCATGCACTGCCTGCCCGCAACCCGTGGAGAGGACGTCACCGACGAGGTGCTGGACTCCGACGCATCGCTCTGCTGGGAGGAGGCAGGCAACCGCCTGACTGCTATGCGCGGGCTGCTCGTCTACCTCACACACGACAGAAAAAAGCCGAGCGGGGTCGTCCTCGCCGCCGCCAAGGAGGAGCTCGACCGCTTCATGGACGAGCGCATCGACAAGAAGAAAAACGGTTGATAAAAACGGGGAGGAGCCGGTTTTTCAGGCTCCTCCCGGAGGGAATGGATGATGGAAAACAAATCGAAGAAGTTTCATCTCACGTCGGTGATCCTTTCGGTCATCTGCGTGGTCTTTGTGGTGGAGGCGGCGGCTCCCGTCGCGTCCATCGGGAACAGCCAGTATTTCTGGTGGATCTTCATGATGCTGCTGTTTCTTTTGCCTTATGGCATGATTGCCGCGGAGCTCGGCACCACCTACGTCGGTGACGGCGGGCTCTACGACTGGGTCAATACGGCGTACCCCGACACCAAGTGGGGCGCGCGCGTTGCATGGTACTACTGGATCAATTTCCCGCTCTGGATGGCGTCGCTCGCCGTGATATGTCCGCGCCTGCTCGAGACCATGTTCGGGTGGAGCCTGAACCCCTTTGCATCCCTGCTCGTGGAGCTCGCGTTCATCTGGATCGTGACGCTCATCGCATTCTACCCGGTGTGCGACAGCATCTGGATCCTGAATATCAGCGCCGCCGTCAAGGTGGTGCTCGCCCTGACGGTCGGGGTGCTCGGCGTGTGGTATGTCACGCGCAACGGCTTTGCGAACGCAGGCGGCTTTGTGACCTATCTGCCCTCCTTCCGCCCCGAGAGCCTCTCCTATATCTCGGTCATTATTTTCAACTTCCTCGGCTTTGAGGTGGTGTGCACCTATGCCGACAATATGACCAGCCCGAAGCGGCAGATCCCGCTCGCCATCGTCACCGGCGGGATCGCGATCGCCGTCATCTATCTCTTTTCCGCGTTCGGGATCGGTGCGGCGGTGCCGACCGATAAGATCAATACGGACACCGGGCTCATCGACGCCGTGTCGCTCATCACGGGGCGCACGGGCGGGTTCCTCGTGGGGCTCGTGGCGTTCCTTTTCCTCGTCACCCTGTTCGGCAACATGATCTCCTGGTCGATGGGGGTCAATTCCACCGCTGCTTACGCCGCCGACCGCGGCGATATGCCGCGCGTGTTCTCCTGGCGCCGCGAGAAAAACGGGATGCCGATCGGTGCCGCGCTGACCTCGGGGATTGTGGCGAGCGTCGTGTGCCTCGCGGGGATGCTGATGGAATATCTCGCGCCCGCGTCCTCGCTGTTCTGGAGCTTCTTCGCGCTCAACCTCGTGATGCTGCTCCTCTCGTATATCCCGGTGTTCCCCGCATTTCTGCGCCTGCGTAAGAATGACCCGGCGCGGGAGCGCCCCTTCCGCGTACCGGGCGGAGAGAGAATGGCAGCCTGGATCGCCTATGTGCCGATGGCGCTGACCATCCTCTCGGTGTTCTTCACCGCGATCCCGCTCTCCTTTGACAGGGACACGCTCTCCTCCTATCTCCCCATCACCGCAGGGTCGATACTCGCTGTCGTCATCGGTGAAATTCTCATCCGGCTGCGCGCCGGTCGTGCGTCCGCGAGAGAAGCGGACTGAAAGGACAGGAAACATGGCAAAACGAATTCTCGGGTCCACCCCGAAACAGGACGGCTACCGTATGCCGGCAGAATACGAAAAACAGGCGGGGGTATGGATGCTCTGGCCCGAGCGCCCGGACAACTGGCGGCAGGGTGCCAAGCCCGCACAGGAGGCGTTTGCCAACGTGGCGCGCGCCATCCTGCCCTTTGAAAAGGTCACCGTGGGCGTCTCGCCCGCACAGTACCAGAACGCCCGCGCCAAGCTCCCGCCCGAGGTGCGCGTGGTGGAGCTGCAGAGCGACGACGCGTGGGTGCGCGACTGCGGCCCGACCTTCCTCACGGACGGCCGCGGGGGGCTGCGCGCCGTGGACTGGACGTTCAACGCGTGGGGCGGCCTTTACGACGGGCTGTACTTCCCGTGGGCGTATGACGACCAGATCGCGCAGAAGATCTGCGAAATCGAGGGGGCGGACTCCTACCGCACCGAGGGCTTTGTCCTTGAGGGCGGCTCCATCCATGTGGACGGAGAGGGGACCGTCATGACGACGGAGATGTGCCTGCTCTCGCCCGGGCGCAACCCCGACAAAACGAAAGAGGAGATTGAAAAAATGCTCCTCGACTATCTCGGGTGCGAAAAGGTCATCTGGCTGAAGGACGGCATCGACCCCGACGAGACGAACGGGCACATCGACGACGTGGCGTGCTTTGTGCGCCCGGGCGAGGTCGCGTGCATCTGGACGGAGGACAGGGAAAACCCGTTCTACGAGGCGGCGCAGGCAGCGTACCGCACGCTCTCGGAGGCGACGGACGCCAAGGGGCGGCGGCTGAAGGTGCACAAGCTGTGCCTGACGAAGCATCCGTGTCTGCTCGAGGGGGCGGAGACCATCGACTACGCCGAGGGGAGCATCCCGCGCAAAAACGGTGAGGTGAGCATTGCGTCCTATATGAACTTCCTCATTGTCAACGGGGCGGTCATTCTGCCGCAGTACGGTGACGAGAACGACGCGCTCGCCCGCGAGCAGGTACAGGCGATGTTCCCCGACCGTGAGGTGGTCGGCGTCATGACCCGCGAGGTCGCTTTCGGCGGGGGGAACATCCACTGTATCACCCAGCAGGTGCCCGACCCCCGGGGAGGGAAGTGAGATGGCGCGCATTGTTGTGGCGCTCGGGGGGAATGCACTCGGGAACGACCCCCGCGAGCAGGAGGAGCGCGTCAGGGTCGCGGCGGCGTCTCTCGTGCGCCTCATTGAGGAAGGAAATGAGATCGTGGTCAGCCACGGCAACGGTCCGCAGGTCGGCATGATCCGCCTCGCCTTTGACCGCGCGGGCGGGGACGGCAAGGGCGGCATCCCGAAAATGCCGCTGGAAATCTGCACCGCGATGAGCCAGGGGTATATCGGCTACCAGCTCGAGGCGGGGATCAAGCAGGCGCTCGCGGAGCGGCGCCTGCCGTGGCAGGTGACGACGGTGCTGACACAGGTGACGGTCTCGGCGGATGACCCCGCTTTCGGGAACCCGACAAAACCGATCGGGGCGTTTTATGACAAAGAGAGCGCCGAGCGGATGATGCGCGGGACACCGGGGCTGATCATGCGCGAGGATGCGGGACGCGGCTGGCGGCAGGTGGTGCCGTCACCGAAGCCGCAGGAGATCGTCGAGGATCAGGCGATCCGGGCGCTGCTCGAGCGGGAGTTCGTCGTCATTGCCTGCGGCGGCGGGGGCATCCCCGTCACGCGCGGTACAAACGGCGCGCTCACCGGTGTGGAGGCGGTCATCGACAAGGACTTTGCCTCGGCGAAGCTCGCCGAGATGGTGGGTGCCGACTGTCTGCTCATCCTGACGGCGGTAGAGCACGTCTGCATCGGCTTCGGCAGAGCCGATGAGAGAGAGCTTTCACACATGACGGTGGAGGAGGCACAGGCGCACATCGCGGCGGGTGAGTTCGCCGCCGGCTCCATGCTCCCGAAGGTGGAGGCGGCAATCGCCTTCGCCCGCGGCGGTAACGGTCGCCGCGCCGTCATCGGTTCACTCGACCACGCGCTCGACGCCATCCGCGGCAGGAGCGGTACGACGGTTACGCTTTAAGAAAATATGTCAGCGGGTCGGAGGATGTATCCGACCCGCTGTTCGCTGCGTTTTACCCGTTTTATTGCGCCTTGCCGGTCCGGCGCAAAAAGTTTACATCCTGACGGTTGAATTAAACATATAAAAATATATAATGAACAGGTATACGCGCGTAAGATGCCGGAGTCTGTCGGCTCCGGCACAATGAGCGCACGGCAGGCAGGGTGAGGTGACCGCCGCGGTCACCCGTCTGACAGCCACGCGGAAACGGGTGGCACGGATGAAAGCAACAGACAGGCGGGCGGGGCGCCCCGGGAGGCGCCGCGCACAGATGAGCCCCAAACAAACGGATGAAGGAGGAAAGCCATGCCAAACGCAAAGAAGGTCATGGTACCGAAAGACAGAATTCTGATCGTGGACGACTCGGAGCTGAACCGTGCGATGCTCGTCGAAATCCTCGGTGAGGAATACGAATATGTATTTGCCGGGGACGGTGTTGAGGCGATTGAGCTGCTCGGCGGCGGGGCACAGGTGGACATTATCCTCCTCGATGTACATATGCCGAGGATGGACGGGTTCGGCGTTCTCAGCATCATGAATGAGCGGCATTGGATCGAGGAGATCCCCGTCATCATCGTCTCCGCGGAGGATGACGCCGTGTTGATCCGGCGGGCATACGAGCTCGGTGTGACGGATTACATAACGCGCCCCTTCAATGCGGTGATCGTCCGGCACCGCCTGGAAAACACACTGGCGCTGTATTCCAAGCAGAAGCGGCTGATCCAGCTCGTGGAAGACCAGGTGTACGAGCGCGAAAAGGTCAACAACACGATGATCAATATTTTCAGCCACGTCATTGAATCGCGCAACAAGGAGTCCGGCAGTCACACGCTCCATGTGCAGGCGATTACGAGTCTGCTTTTGCACCAGCTCGTCAGGCAGACGGACCGGTACAAGCTCTCCGAGTCGGATATTTCGCTGATTTCGAGTCTTTCGGCGCTCCATGATATCGGAAAGCTGAAGGTGCCCGTGGCGATCCTCAACAAGCCGGGCAAGCTCACCCCGGAGGAGTGGGAAATCATGAAGACCCACACGACCGAGGGCGACCGTTTCCTGCAGGAGCTCCCAATCCCGAAGACGGAGAAGCTCATGGTCGTCGCGCACGAGATCTGCCGCTGGCATCATGAGCGCTGGGACGGGCGGGGGTACCCGGACGGGCTCTGCGGCGACGAGATTCCGATCTCGGCGCAGGTTGTGTCTCTCGCGGATGTGTATGACGCCCTGACGAGTGATCGCTGCTACAAAAAAGCCTTCCCGCACGAGAAGGCAATCGAGATGATCGTGAACGGAGAGTGCGGGGCGTTCAATCCCGAGCTCATTAAATGTCTCCACGCCGTGGAGGGAGAGCTGCGCGACAACGCAGGCGGGCAGATGAACGATGAGGACTGCCGCGACGAGGTCGTTCACATGACGGGCGAGATTCTCTCCGAGCGTTCGCTCCCGCTCGAGGACCGCTCCCGCTGCATGGTGGAAAACGAGCGCGTCAAGAAAGAGTTCTTCGCGATGGAATGCGGCGGGATTCAGTTCGAGTACGATTGCGCGCTCGACAAGGTCGTTTTTGTCAACTGGTACGAGGAGGAGGGCAGAAACCGGAAGCATCTGTATGTCACGCGTTGGGACGATATCCAGCTTCTGAACCGCGAGGACTGGCAGACTTTGGTGAAGAACCTGCGGGGGACGACGCGGGAGAACCCGGTCGTGGAGATGAAGGTGCTGATCCCGGTCGGCACCGGCTACCGCTGGAACCTCCTGACGGCCATGTCGGTCTGGCCGATACGGGGCGACAAATACGTTTCCGTCGTCGGGCAGTTCAAGGATATCCACGACGAGGTGCTCTCCGCGGGGATGGGCGTCACCGAGGTGGCAGGGCTCTCTTACGAGACCTATTGCGCCATGCAGAGGATATTCGGCATCGTGCGCATTGTGGATCCCATGAGCACCGAGGTGCTTGAGGTGGGAGAGGACGGCACGTTCGTCGGGACGGGCGCGCGGTGCTACGAGCTGTGGGGCAGGCACGAATGCTGTGAAAACTGCAGCTCCCGGAGGGCACTGCAATCGAAGGACTGGACAAGCAAGCTCGAGGCCGGCGATGACGGCGTGTATTCCGTATTGTCGCGGTACATGAAGCTGAACGGACGCGACTGCGTGATGGAGATTGCTTTCCCGATGGAGGAGGCAGCCGGCACACCCCACGGCGGCGGAAATGACAGGGCCAACATGATGCTCCTCAATTTCTACCGTGACTCGCTGACAAAAGCGTACTCCCGCGGGTATCTCGATGATTTCATGGCAAATCTGCAGGACGCGGACGGGGTGGCAATCGCCGACATCGACCGGTTCAAGAGCATCAATGACCGGTACGGGCACCTGATCGGCGACATGGCGCTCCGCGAGGTATCTGCCGCTATCAACAGCTGCCTCGGAAAATCCGATGTGCTGATCCGCTACGGAGGCGACGAATTTCTGATTCTGTTCAAGAAAATCGGGGAAGAAGAATTTTTTGCAAAGCTCGGGCAGATGGAGGAGAGTGTGCAAAGGATTGTCCTCGAGGAGAAGCCGGAGATCAGGGTCAGCGTCAGCATCGGCGGCGCCTACGGCGTGCACCCGCTTACCAAAGCCATGGCGGTCGCCGACAGTGAAATGTACAAAAATAAGGCAAAGTCCAGAATGGGACAGTAACGGAGGACGAGATGGAGATTGAAGCGCTCCATCGGTCTTTCGGAGGTGATACCGGTCAGGACAGCGTGCGCCAAGCTTTTATAAGGTCGTTCTCCGGTTGCTGTTAAGTCCGCTTTATCGGGCTGTTTCCTTGCTATACTGTATGTGTGGGAGGGATGACGGATGCAAGCGGTCAACAGGAGCTTTGACATAACGCCGGAGGGGTACCTTACGGCGTACCGCGGGTATGAAAGTATGGTCACGGTGCCGGAGGGTGTCACGGGTGTCGGGGAGCGGGCGTTCTGGGGGGCACGGATGATGGCGCGGCTCGTCCTGCCCGTCTCGCTCCGCACGGTCGATGCCTGGGCTTTCGCCGGTTGTACGGGGTTGCGCGAGGTGGAGCCGGGCGGGGCGGAGGAAATCGGCGCGCACGCATTCTTTTCCTGTACCTCGCTCTCGGAGGCACGTCTGCCGGCGTCGCTCCTGCGGCTCGGGAGCGCGGCGTTCGACGGCTGCGCGTCGCTCGCTTTGGTGACCCTGCCCGCGGGGCTCGCGGAGGTGGGAGCCGGGGCATTCCGCGGCTGCCGAACACTGCGCGCCGTGCGCGTTTCGCCGAAGAACCGAATATTCCGTGAGGAGGACGGGGTGCTGTACCGGGGTAGTGACCTGCTCCTGCGTTACCCGCCGGGGCGGGATGCTTTCGCCTATACCGTGCCCTCCGGGGTCAGGCGCCTCGCACCCGGCGCCTTTTCCGACGCGACGATGCTCCGCGAGGTCGGTCTGCCCGGGAGCCTTACGGAGATCGGGCAGGGGGCGTTTTACCGGGCGAAGCATCTGCGCGGCGTCGCCATACCGGCGGGGGTCACTGCCATCGGGGCGGAGGCGTTCGGTCTCTGCGGGGCGCTGACCCGCGTGACCCTGCCGGAGGGGCTCCGGGAGGTGCCGCCGCTCGCCTTTTACGGCTGCGTCTCGCTCACCGACGTCGTTCTGCCCCCGTCGGTGACGCGTATCGGAGAGGGCGCGTTCCACGGGTGCCGGTCGCTCTGCCGTCTCACGGCGCCCGGGGTGACCGCGGTTGGGGAAAATGCTCTCTCGGGCTGTGCGGCACTGCGCCGGTGAGGGGCGACCCCGTGCGGACGGTAGTCCGGTATGGGCAACGGCGCGCCGGTTGAAAAAACGGCGTGTCCGGAAAAACAGCGTGCAGGAGCTGCGGATAACAGCCGCCGACCGGACAGAGGTGAAATGACCACAAAAACAGAGAGGAGCCGTAAAAATACGGCTCCTCTTTGACACGTTTTGCGTCAGAGATACGGGCGCAGCTCCTTTTCCATCGTGTCCTCGAGCGAGATGAGGCGTCGAGCGACATTTTTCGCCCCCTCGTCGGCGGCGGAATAGCGGTTGAGGTAGCGGGAAAGGGACTTTACCCCCATGTGGCACCCGTCGGTGAGCAGGGAGGCGATGGTCTCGTCCGTGCAGTCGAAGCCGAGCTTCATCCCCGTCTTGACGTGCGCCATCCCCTTTGCCATCGGGTTCGGGTCCTTGCCCTCGTCGTTGTATGTGTCGAGCTGGTCCCGGATCTCTTTCTGCATCTTTGCGTGCGCCGTCTTCTGATCCGAGAGGTGACGGCGGAAATCCTCGTGGGTCACCTTACCGTACACGTCCTCGATCGCGGAAATGCCCATTTTGATGCCCGCGTCACATTCGCGCAGGAGTTCTATGGTATCTTCTCTCATGGTGGTCTCCTTTTTCAAAAACGATTACGCATCTAGTATGCCCGCCGATGCCCTTTTCAAACAAAGAGGTGCCGCATTTTGCGGCACCTCTTTGAGATTTTTATAAAACGAAGCGGCTGCGGCTCACTTTTTCAGCCAAGTGGTCGGCAGGCAGGTGAGCAGGAGCGGGTAAATCTCCAGGCGCCCGAGCAGCATCGCAATCGACAGCACGAATTTCGAGAACCCGGAGTAAGCGGAGAAGCTCGTGAGGGTCTCGCTGAAAAACGGACCGATGTTATTGAAGCAGGAGATGGCGGCGCTCAGGTTGGTTTCCACAGTAAAGACCGGATTCCGCTCAAATGAGAGCAGCAGGAGGATGAGGACGGTCAGGAAGGTGCAGAGGGCGAGGTAGGAGTGCACGCCCGTGAGGGTATCGTCGTCCAGCCGCTTACCCTCCATCTTGACGACCGTGACGGTGCGGGGGTGCAGCACACGGCGGAGCCTGCCGATCAGGGATTTGAACAGGATGACAACGCGCGAAACCTTGAGACCGCCGGCGGTCGAGCCCGCACAGCCGCCGATGAGCATTAATGTGAGCAGGATGACCTTGGAGAGCGTCGGCCACCGGCTGATGTTCATCGTCCCGTAGCCTGTCGTCGTCATGATCGAGGAGACCTGGAAGAAGGAGGCGCGGATTGCCTCGGCGAAGCCGGAGCAAAGCGAGTAGATATTGTAGCAGACGAGCCCGGTCGCGCCGGCGGCAATCCCGAGATAGACCCACAGCTCGGTGCTGCGCAGGACGGAGGAGAATTTGCGCAGGAGCAGGAGGTAGTACAGATTGAAGTTGACGCCGAAGAGAAGCATGAAGACGGCAATCACCCATTGCAGGTACGGGGAATAGGAGGCGATGCTGTCGTTTCTGACTCCGAAGCCGCCGGTCCCGGCGGTGCCGAAGGAGTGTACCAGGCTCTCAAAGAGGGACATCCCGCCTGCGAGCAGGAGGACGACCTCGACGGCGGTCATGGCAATGTAAATGATGTATAGAATTTTCGCGGTCGTGCGGGCGCGGGGGACGAGCTTATCGACGACGGGACCGGGCATCTCGGCGCGGAGAATGTGGATGGAGCGCTCCGGCACGCTGACGGTGACCGCCATGACGAAGACGAGGACCCCCATGCCGCCGATCCAGTGCGTGAAGCTGCGCCAGAACAGCAGACCGTGACTCATGCTCTCCACATCGTCGAGGATGGTGGCACCCGTGGTGGTGAAGCCGCTGACCGTCTCAAAAAAAGCATCGATGAATACGGGGATCTCCCGGCTGATGACAAAGGGGAGCGCACCGAAGAAGGAGACGGCGACCCATGCGAGCGCGACGATTACCAACCCCTCCTTGGAAAAGAGGGTGCGGTCCTTCGGGCGCAGGGTGAAGCAGATCAGCCCGCCGACGGCGAGGGTGATGCCGATCGTGACGAGGAACGCCCAGGCACAGCTCTCACGGTAGATGACGGAGACGAGGAGCGGCAGGAGCATGAGCGCCGCCTCGGTGAGAAGCACCGACCCCGTCGTGAAGTAGATCATACGATGGTTCACGGGGGGACCTCACTTTCTGCGGAAGACGTCTTCCAGGTCATAGACATGGGCGCCCGCCGCAACGACGACCACACGGTCACCCGGACGGATGACGTCGTCGCCACCCGGGATGATGGAGACGGAGCCGCGCGTGATCCCCGCGAGCAGGGTGCCGCCTACCAGCGTGAGGTTGCGGAGCGGCGTATCCGCGAACGGGAAGTCGGGGAGGACGTTGAATTCCAGCGCCTCGGCGGCGCCGTTCATGAGGCTGTAGAGCGTCTCCACTTTGCTCCCCTCAGAGTTTTCAAGTGCGCGCGCATACTGCGCGAGGACGTCGGAAATGATCATTTTCGGAGACAGGATGCTGTCCAGTCCCAGCTTTTCGGACAGTGCCCAGAGCTCGTCACGGTTGACCTTGGAGACCACCTTTCCGACCCCCTGCGACATGGCGTAGAAGGAGATGAGGATGTTCTCCTCGTCGCGGCCGGTGAGGGCGACGACGGCATCCATCTTGCCGAGCCCCTCCTCCGCGAGCAAATCCTGGTGCATACAGTCACCCCGGATTACGGTTGCTCCGGAGAGCCGCTCGCACACCTCCTCGCACCGCTCCGGGTTCTTCTCAATGATTTTGACCGAGTTGCCGGCGCCGAGGAGCCGCTTCGCAAGATAGTAGGAGGTCGTGCTCGCGCCGAGAATCATGACGTCACGCACCTGCTTTTTCACGAGGCAGAGCATTTTGAGGATGCGGTGCGTATCGGAGGCGGCGGAGATGAGGGCGATGTGGTCGCCGCTGTAGAGCACGGAATTACCGGAGGGGATATGTACCTCGTCTCCGTGGCGGATGACCGTCACCAGATATTTCCCGGGATATTTTTTTCGGATATCGGAAAGCGTCATCCCGTCGAGGGGGGAGCCCTGCTTGATGACGACCTCCACCATCTCCTGCCGCCGGTCGGAGAAGGTATCGACCTTGGCGGCGGACGGCAGCTTCAGGATATTGAAGATGGTCTCTGCCATCATGAGCTCCGGATTGACGGACATGGACAGCTCGAGCTGTTCCATCATGTAGTGGAAGCTCTCGCTGTTGTATTCCGAATTGCGGACGCGGGCGACCGTGTGCCGGGCGCCGATCTTCCGCGCGACAAAGCAGCTGAGCATATTGAATTCATCCGAGCCCGTGACGGCGATGAACAGGTCGCACCCGGCGACGCCCGCCTCCGTGAGGCTGTCATAGGAGGTCGCGTTCCCGCAGAAGCCGATGACGTCGTACCGCTCCGTGATATCCTTGAGGACGGCGGGATTGTTGTCAATCACGATGACGTCATGTTCTTCCTTTACCATGCGGGCGGTCAGGGTCGAGCCGATCTTGCCGCACCCCACAATGATGACTTTCATGCTTTCTCCTTTTCGGTCGCGCTTTACCCGCCTTGCGGTACGCAACACAGAATACTATACCACATTTCGTGCGCGACCGCAAGCGGAAAAGCAAGGTTTGGCAAAGCGGAGACACCCCTTGACAACGCGCGTGCACACGGGTACAATTAACTATCATATAACAAACGAAAGGAACATTCGTTATGGGTAAGATTTACGCTTCCGTGGATCGTCTGATCGGCAATACGCCGCTCGTGCGGCTTTCGAATATTGAAAAAGAGCTGGGGCTCCGCTTCACGCTCCTCGCCAAGCCGGAGTGTCTGAACCCGGCGGGGTCGGTCAAGGACCGCGTCGCCCGCGCCATGCTGGATGACGCCGAGGCGCGCGGGGTCCTGACGAAGGATTCCGTCATCATCGAGCCGACGTCCGGGAACACGGGCATCGGGCTCGCCTCCGTCGCCGCCGCCCGCGGCTACCGCCTCATCATCGTCATGCCCGACACCATGTCGGTCGAGAGGCGGCAGATCCTGCGCGCGCTGGGCGCCGAGCTGGTGCTGACCGAGGGGGCGCGCGGCATGGCGGGCGCCATCGCCCGTGCGGAGGAGCTCGCGAAAGAGACCCCCGGCGCTTTCATCGCCGGGCAGTTCGTCAACCCCGCCAACCCCGATGTGCATTACCGCACGACAGGGCCCGAGATCTGGGAGGACACGGACGGAGGGGTGGATATCTTCGTCGCCGGGGTCGGCACGGGCGGTACCGTGACGGGCGTCGGCAGATATCTCAAGGAGAAGAAACCGACGGCGAAGATCATCGCCGTCGAGCCGTCGGACTCTCCCGTCCTCTCGGGCGGGAAGGCGGGTCCGCACAAGATCCAGGGCATCGGCGCGGGCTTCGTCCCGAAGGTGCTCGACACCACGGTGTATGACGAGGTGGTGACGGTCGGGAGCGAGGATGCTTTCCGCCTCGGGCGCCTGATGGGGCGGCGCGAGGGTCTGCTCGTCGGCATCTCCTCGGGCGCGGCACTCGCCGCGGCGATCGAGGTCGGCAGCCGCCCCGAGAATGTGGGCAAGACGGTCGTCGCCCTCCTGCCCGACACGGGCGACCGCTACCTCTCGACCGCCCTGTTTGAAGCATGAGCGGAAAAGACGTGGAAAGCGGTAAGACGCGCGCCCTCGTCGCCATGAGCGGCGGGGTGGATTCCTCTGTCGCTGCCTATCTGGTGCGGGAGGCGGGGTTCGCCGGGGTCGGCTGTACCATGAAGCTGTATGACAACGAGGATGCCGGCATCCCGCGGGAGCACTCCTGCTGCTCGCTCGACGATGTGGAGGATGCGCGCGCCGTTTCCTTCCGCCTCGGGATGCAGCACTATGTGTTCAACTTCCGCGACGAATTTGACAAGTGCGTGGTGGCGAACTTCATCCGCGAGTACGAGAGCGGAAAGACGCCCAACCCCTGCATCGACTGCAACCGGTTCATGAAGTTCGGGCTGCTCTTTGACCGCGCCGGGATCCTCGGCTGCCGGTACGTCGTGACGGGGCACTATGCGCGGATCGAGGAGACGCCGGAGGGGTTCTTATTGAAGAAAGCCCTCGACGAGACCAAGGACCAGAGTTATGTGCTCTACGATATGACGCAGGAGCAGCTCGCCCACACGCTCTTTCCCCTCGGCGGCCTCTGCAAGACAGAGGTGCGCGAGATCGCGGAGCGGGAGGGCTTCCTCAACGCGCGCAAGCCGGACAGTCAGGACATCTGCTTCGTGCCGGACGGCGACTATGCCAAGGTCATCGTCGCGCACACGGGGCGCGCCCCGGTACCGGGTGACTTCGTGGATACGGCAGGGCATAAGGTTGGCACCCACCGCGGGATCATCTATTATACGATCGGGCAGCGCCGCGGGCTGGGAATTGCGGCGGGCGAGCCGCTGTACGTCGTGAAGATCTGCCCCGAAACGAATGAGGTGGTGCTCGGGCGGGACGAGGATCTGTACACCCGCGAGGCGCGCGTCGGGGACGTGCGCTGGATCTCGGGGAAGCCGCAGGGGGCGCAGTTCCGCTGCCGCGCGAAGACACGCTACCGCCAACCGGAGCGCGATGCAACGCTCACGGTCGCAGACGACGGAACGGTGACGCTGCTCTTTGACGAGCCGCAGCGCGCCATCACCCCGGGGCAGGCAGCCGTCTTCTACGCCGGGGACGTCGTCCTCGGCGGCGGGAAGATCCTCGTGTGAGGGCTCCGGCACATTTCCGGAACACAGTCAAAACAGAACCCCGCGCCGGGTGAGCACCCGGCGCGGGGATTTTATATGGGTCGATGGGGTCCGATCAGTGGCAGATGCACTTCTCCGTATCCTTATCGAAGATGTGGACACGGGACATATCGAACGCCACCTTGATGTTATCGCCGGAGCGGGAGAGGGAACGCGCGGAGACGCGGGCAATGACGTTCTTGCCTTCCTCGATCGCGTGCTCGATTCCGTCAAAGGAGAGGTAGAGGTAGATCTCGGCGCCCATGAGCTCCGTGACCTCGACGGTGCAGTCCATAACGCCGCCCTCGCTCTGCGCGACGGTCTCGGCATCATCGGAGATGGACTCGGGGCGGATACCCATGATGACGGTCTGCCCGATGTACTCCTTGAGTGCGGGGTTGTTCGCCTTTTCCTTCGGCAGCTTGAGGGACGTGCTGCCGACCTTGAGATACAGGTCGTCACCCTCTTTGGTGAGCTCGGCGTCGATGAAGTTCATCTGCGGCGTGCCGATGAAGCCTGCGACGAACTTGTTGACCGGCAGGTCATACAGGTTCTGCGGCGTATCGACCTGCTGGATGAGACCGTCCTTCATGACGACGATACGCGTCGCCATCGTCATAGCCTCGACCTGGTCATGCGTAACGTAGACGAAGGTGGTACCAACGCTCTTGTGGAGCTTGGTCAGCTCGGTTCTCATGCTCGCACGGAGCTTTGCATCCAGGTTGGAGAGCGGCTCGTCAAGCAGGAAGACCTGCGGGTTACGCACGATGGCGCGCCCGAGGGCAACACGCTGTTTCTGACCGCCGGACAGAGCCTTCGGCTTTCTTTCGAGCAGGTGGCTGATGTCGAGGATGCGGGCAGCCTCTTCGACGCGGCGCTTGATCTCGGTCTTCGGCACCTTGCGGAGCTTGAGCCCGAATGCCATGTTCTCGTACACGGACATGTGCGGATACAGAGCGTAGTTCTGGAACACCATCGCGATATCGCGGTCTTTCGGCGCAATATCGTTGACGAGGCGGTCGCCGATGTACAACTCGCCCTCGGTGATCTCCTCCAGACCCGCGATCATACGGAGGGTGGTGGATTTACCGCACCCGGAGGGACCGACGAAAATGATAAACTCCTTGTCCTCAACCTCGAGACAGAAGTCGGAGACGGCGGTGACGCCGCCCGGATATTTCTTATAAATGTGTCTTAAAGACAGACCTGCCATGGGATCGTCCTCCTTTTTGTTTTGACAAAATGATTATAGCAGAAATGCGGCTTTTCGGAAAGACGCGCAAAAACCAAACTTTCGCCGGGCACGTTGTACAACATGAACAAAAATATGGCGCTAGAACATAAAAACAGCCCGTGTGAAATTCAAAATCTTCTAATAGATTAAAAAATCACACGGGCATTGACTTATTTCATCCCTTTTCGCGTCAGGGCGATGCGGTTCTTTTTGAGGTCAACGCTCTTGATGCGGCACTCGATGACGTCACCGACCGAGAGCACCTCGGACGGATGCTTGATGAAGCGGTCGCACATCTCGGAGATGTGGAGCAGACCGTCGTGATGGACGCCGATGTCGATGAAGGCGCCGAAGTCCACGACGTTGCGCACCGTACCGGTGACGACCATGTCCGGCTGCAGGTCCTTGATGTCCATGACGTCCTTACGCAGGCAGGGCGCGGGCGCCGCGTCACGGATGTCTCTGCCGGGCTTCTGCAATTCGGCGAGGATATCGGTCAGGGTGGGTACGCCGCACCCGAGCTCGGCGGCGAGGCGCTCGACCCCTGCTTTCTCCACCTGGTAGGGCAGGAGCGTGAGATTGCCGTCCCGCACGTCGGCTTCGGTGTATTTAAATTTGGCGAGCAGGGCTTTGACGATGGGGTAGGACTCGGGGTGGACCCCGGTGTTGTCGAGGATCTCTTTACCGCCCGGGATGCGGAGGAACCCGGCACACTGCTCATACGCCTTTGCGCCGATCTTCGGCACCTTGAGGATGGCGGCGCGGGTCCCGAACTCCCCGTTCGCCTCGCGGTACGCGACGATGTTCTTCGCGGCGGTGGTGTTGATGCCCGCGATATAGGAGAGGAGCGAATAGGAGGCGGTGTTGACGTCCACGCCGACGCTGTTGACGCAGCCCTCGACGACGCCGCCGAGGCACTCGGCGAGGCGCGCCTGCTTCATGTCGTGCTGGTACTGCCCGACGCCGATGGCTTTCGGCTCAATCTTGACGAGCTCGGCGAGCGGGTCCTGCAGGCGGCGGGCGATGGAGACGGCACTGCGCTCCGTGACGTCGAAGTCGGGGAACTCCTCGGCGCCCAGCTTGGAGGCAGAGTAGACCGACGCGCCCGCTTCGCTCACGATGGTGTAGCGCACGTCGCGGTCGGTGACGTATTTGAGCGTATCGGCGATGAACGCCTCGCTCTCGCGGGAGGCAGTGCCGTTGCCGATGGCAATGACGTCCACCTTATATTTGTCGATGAGGGCGAGCACGGTCTTCCGGCTGCGCTCGATGTCCTGCCGCGGCAGGGTGGGATAGATGACGGCGGTGTCCAGGACCTTACCCGTCTTGTCCACGACGGCAAGCTTGCACCCGGTACGGAAGCCGGGGTCATAGCCGAGGACGGTCTTGCCCTTGATGGGGGCGACCATGAGCAGGTGGCGCAGGTTGTCGGAGAACACGACGAGCGCCCCCTCGCAGGCGGTGTCAAAGAGGTCGTTGCGGATCTCGCGCTCGAGGGAGGGGAACAGCAGGCGGTCATAGGCGTCCGCCACGATGGCGGAGAGCCGCTCGGTGACGGGGGATCTCTTGTTCGTGATGACGCGGGCGCCGAGCGCGGCTTTCGCCTTGTCCTCGTCCATCTCGACGGCGACCTTCAGGAATTCCTCTGCCTCGCCGCGGTGCAGGGCGAGGATGCGATGCCCCTTGAGACGCGGGATGGGCTCGGAAAAATCGTAGTAATCCGAATAGACGGATTCCTCGTTTTTGGTGGCTTTGGCGGTGAGCACGCCCTCGCGCATGATGAGGGCGCGGAGCGCCTTACGGTGCTCGGCGTCGTTCGCGATGTCCTCCGCGATGATGTCGGCGGCACCGGCGAGCGCCTCGTCTGCCGAGGCAACGCCCTTTTCTTCATCCACGAAGGAGACAGCCGCCTCCTCGACCGTGGGGGTATAATTGTCGCGTTGCTCCATGATGAGCTCGGCGAGCGGGGCGAGCCCCTTGCCGCGTGCGATGGAGGCGCGGGTCGTGCGCTTGGGGCGGAACGGGCGGTAGATATCTTCCAGCTCGACCAGGGTCGTGGCGTTGGAGAGGGCGAGGGTGATCTCGGGGGTCAGCTTCTCCTGCGCCTCGATGAGGGCAGAGATCTCCTCACGCCGCTTGTCCATGTTGCGCAGATAGGTCAGGCGGTCAAAGAGGGTGCGGAGCGTGACGTCGTCGAGACTGCCGGTGACCTCCTTACGGTACCGGGCGATGAAAGGGATGGTGTTCCCCTCATCGATGAGGGCGACGGTCTTTTCGACCTGGTCGGGTTTGAGCTTCAGTTCCTGTGCGAGGGTTTTGATAATGTCCATAGGTGTCTCCTTATCGGGATGTGCCGCGCGGGCGGCATACGTTTATTCTAGCATATTCTGCGGTGAAAAGAAAGACGGGAAACCGGAAAAACCGGAATTCCCGCCTTTTTAAGACCGTTCTTTACTGGATGGCGTGATCCTGCGCAAACTGCTTCATGAAGGCGACGAGCTTTTCCACGCCGGCATGGGGCATGGCGTTGTAGATCGAGGCACGGATGCCGCCGACCGCCTTGTGTCCCTTGAGCCCTTTCATCCCCGCCTTTGCCGCCTCGGTGATGAACAGCTGATCGAGCTCACCGTCCCCGGTGCGGAAGACCACGTTCATAATCGAGCGGGATGCGGGATCGACCGGTGCGATGTAGAAATCCTGGTGGTCGAGGTAATCATAGAGGAGCGACGCTTTCGCATCGTTGCGCTCCTTCACGGCGGGCAGCCCGCCGAGCTCCAGGAGCCAGTCGCAGACCAGCTTGGTCATGTAGATCGCCCAGCAGGGGGGCGTGTTGTACATCGAGTCGTTCTCCGCCATGAGCCGGTAGGAGAGGATGGCGGGGGTGATATCCCGCTCATGCCCGATGAGATCCTCGCGGACGATGACGATGCCGAGCCCTGCAATCCCAAAGTTCTTCTGTGCCCCGGCATAGATGACGCCGAACTTGGAGACGTCGATCGGCTCGGAGGCGATGCAGGAGGACATATCTGCGACGAGCGGAATGTCGCCCGTGTCGGGGATGTAGGGGAAACGGGTACCGAAGATGGTGTTGTTGAAACAGATATGTACATAGTCGGCGTCGGGGCGGAAGGAGTCGCGCGTCGTCGCCGGGATGAACGAGAAGTTGGCGCCTGCGGAGGATGCGGCGATGGCGACATCGCCGTACTTCATCGCCTCATTGCTCGCTTTTTTCGAGAACTGACCGGAGAGGACGTAATCCGCCTTGCCGTTTTTGGTCATGAGATTGAGCGGGACGGCGGCGAACTGCGCCGTGGCACCGCCATGCATAAAGAGCACCTTGTAGTTGTCCGGAATATCCATGAGCTTGCGCAGCGCGGCTTCCGCCCCGTCGCGCACCGCCGCGAAGTCGGCGGAGCGATGCGACATCTCCATGATGGACATACCGCTGTTTCCGTAACACAGAAGGCTTTCCTGTGCCTTTTTCAGCACTTCTTCCGCAATGGTGGAGGGTCCGGCAGAGAAGTTGTATATTCTATCCATACGCAATTCGGCCATGCGGCCACCCTTTCTCAAGAGGCTGTTGACTAGTCATTATCATAGCAGACTTTCCCCCCGAAATCAAGCCCCGCGCCGACTTTCGGCAAAAATGCACAGGGCGGGTGCCGGTCTCTGTATGTCCCGCGGTGGAATATGCCCGTCCGTCGGCGCGGAGGTCGCGCCCCCCGGGCGACCTTCTGCCGTCGGTCGGTCGCCGCCCCTGCCGCCCTGTCGGCTCGCCCCGGTCGTCGCCCCGTCGGTTTGCTCTTGACAAACGTGGAGAAAGGGCATATAGTGGGGGTAATACGGGCGGTGCCCCCGGGCCCGGGCAGCAGCCACCCGACCGAGAAAGCAGGAGATAGATTAAAGATGAAAGCAAAAATGACCGTGACCCACCGCGAGGGGAAGTGCGGAAAGGATTTTCACGTCGGGGACACCATTGTCCTTGAGAGCGAGGAGGACATCGCCCGTTTCTGCCCCAATGCCCATACGGTGGGAGAGCTGAAAGAAAAGCTCGCCGCGGCGGGCGGGGAGAGCATGACGTTCACCTACGAATGTTATGACCACGCGGTGACAATGGACGTCACCGTGGAGCCGTAAAACGCGGCGGAACGGCGTCTGTTGCTACATGGCGCGCACGGCGGAGACCGCCGTGCGCGCCGCGTGCTTGTATTGCTTTACACGTTGCTGTTTACAATGTCCGATGCACCGTTACGGGTGCTTTCGTTGCGTCGCCTTACACGACCTTTTGCATGTGTTGTATGCCGCTTCCGGCATCTGCCCCTTACCAGCTCGGGGCGATCGGAGTACCGTGCCCGAGCAGCTCGGAGACGGTGACGAAGCTGTAGCCCTCCTTCTGCAGGGCGGGGATGATGGTCTCGAGCGCGGCAGCGCCCTGAAAGCGGCGGGACACATAGTCGTGCATGAGGATGATGTCCCCGGGCTTTACCTCGCGCAGGACCGTGTGCGCAATCTGCTCGGCGCTGTGCCCGCGCCAGTCGTTGGTGTCCACGCTCCAGAGGATCTGGCGGTAGCCGGCGTCGCCGAGGAGCTTACAGCGCGCCGGAGTGCGCGCGCCCTCCGGTGGGCGGAACAGTACGGGTCGGGCGCCGACGGTCGCCTCTGCCGCACTGCCGCAGGTCGCGAGCTCCTCCAGGAGCGCCTCGTCCGATACGCGCGAGAGGTGCGGGTGATGATAGGTGTGGTTGCCGAGCTCGTGCCCGTCGGCGACCACGCGCCGCGTGACGTCGGGATAGAGCTCGATGTTGCGACCGATTTCAAAGAAGGTTGCCTTGATATCGTACTTTGCGAGGACCGCGAGCACCGCGTCGGTATTGTAGGGGTGCGGTCCGTCGTCAAAGGTCAGGGCAATGAGCTTCTCGTCCGTCATGACGCGCCAGACGGGGCGTTCCATCGCGTCGGCACACACCCCCGTAGCGCCTGCCCGCATCGGCAGCGACGCGAGCAGACAGAGCGTTGCCGCGAGGGCAAAAAAACGGTGCAGAGCCTGTTTCATTTTTTCCTCCATACGGCGCGGAGCCTCGGAAAATGGCACCACCCCGTCATTCTGACATTTCTTTGTCATTAGTGTGCCCCGCTCGCCGTCGTTTTGCCCTGCCAAATCCGAACAATAGAGGAAATGTGCAGATTGCACAAAAAAGCGCGGGTTTCTTGACACACCATGCCAAAACGGCTATAATACATACAATATCCGTTTTATTTGAAAATGAAGAAGGAGAGGTTCCATGGAAGAACAGACGACCGGAGCAATGCCCGAGCGCGGCTTCCGCGCGTTTCTGAAACGAAAACAAATCGAAATATCGCCGAAGCGGTATTTCATCGATGCAATGGGCTCCATGGCGCTCGCCCTGTTTGCGACCCTGCTCATGAGCTCCATTCTGGGGACGCTCGGTAACCTCATCTTCGGCAGTGCCTCCACGACCGATTTTCTCCACGTCATCAGCCGCTTTGCCAAGCAGGCGACGGGGATGGCGCTCGGCGCAGCGATTGCGTACAACCTGAAGGGTAGTCCGCTCGTCATTTTTGCCGCGACCGTCGTGGGCGCTCTCTCAAATGATTATTGTTTCCCTGGGCTCGCGTCCGATGCGGCGCGTTTCGCCGGGGTACCGTATCTCGGGGCGATGAAGTTTGCCGCCGGTCCTGCCGGCGTGTTCTTCGTCGTCATCATCGCGACCGAGATCGGTAAGATGGTGTCCAAGGAGACCAAGGTGGATATCCTCGTGACCCCGCTCGCCGTCCTGCTCTCCGGGTTCCTCGCCTCTTTCCTCATCTGCCCGCTCGTCGCCTTTGTCATGTACTGGGTGATGGAGTTCATCGGGCTGGCGACGGCGTTTGTGCCGCTGCTCATGGGGGCGATCGTCGCCGTCATCGTCGGGGTGATCCTCACGCTGCCCATCTCCTCCGCCGCCATCTGTGCCTCCATCTTCGCCGCAGACATGATCGCCGGCTCCTCCCACCCCGAGAGCCTGTATCTCGCCGCGGGTGCCGCCTGCGTCGGCTGCTGCTGCCAGATGGTCGGTTTCGCCGCCGCCTCCTTCCGTGAGAACCGCTGGGGCGGGCTCGTCGCCCAGGGGCTCGGTACCTCCATGCTCCAGATGGGGAACATCTGTAAAAATCCGCGCATCTGGATCGCGCCGACCGTTGCCTCCGCCGTCTCCGGTGCGCTCTCCACGACGGTCTTCAAGCTCCGCTGCGTCGGGCTTTCTGCCGGGATGGGTACCTGCGGGCTCGTCGGCCCCATCGGGCTGTTCCAGCAGGCAGAGAAGCATGACGCGCTTTTCTGGTCGGGGCTCGTGCTCCTGTGCTTCGTCGTACCCGTCGTGGTCTCCGTCGGGCTGGATCTCCTCTTTCGCCGCATCGGCTGGGTCAAGGACGGCGACCAGAAGCTCGCGCTGTAACAGGCGGGGGTGCTCCCGTCCTGCCGGATGGGTTGCCCCATTTACCCGGAGCGCCTGCCCACGTCTGCCGGGTGTGCGCCACAAACAGGATGAGACGACCGCAGGCAGACGCCATGCTTACATACGAAAAAATAAAAATTCCCGTCGGGTCGACCCGACGGGAATTTCGTTTGCCGAGCGAACGGCGCCGCAGCCCCGGTGACAGAAAGCACAGCGGGCGGCGCCGGACGGCAGGAGGTTGTATTGTAAGGTTTCATGTGCGGTGGCGGTCAGCCGAGCTCCTGGAAGATGCGGTCCCCGTTTTTCGAGAGGTGGACGTAGAGCACGATGGAGACGGCGAGCGGGATGACGGCGGCGAAAGCCATACCGACGGCGGCGTTGCCGAGCAGGATGCCGCCGGCGATGCCGGGTGCCATCGCCATGATGCTGCCGACCGATCCGATGAGCATGGTGAAGCCGACGGCGCCCGACTGCTTGAGTACCTGCGTCTCGTCCGAGAAGTCAAAGCGCGGCATAGCGATGTTCATCATGAGCCCGATGAGCACGATTGCCACATTGTAAATCTGCGGTACGATGAGCAGGGCGATGACGGTGGCGACTGCGGGGCGGATGGCAATCGCACAGGTCACGGACGCGATGAGGGTCAGCGGCGCCGAGAGAATCATGTGCGGGACGAGCTTCGCCTTGAGGACGGTGTGACCGGGGAGGGGGAGCGACTGGAGAATGTAGATATTCTGCCCCTCCATCGACACGGCGGAGGCGGAGAACAGGGTCATGGAGGCGAGGAACGTGAGGATCCCTGCGGCGATCGCCGCGATGAGATCGGCAGAGATGCCCTCGGCAATGATCTCATCCAGCGGGACGAAGAAGATGCCGATGGCGATGAGGAGCGTCATGAGCATCCCCATCCCGCCGTTGAGCATATAGGCGGAGCTGCCGCCGATGCGGCGGAATTCGTTTCTGACGAGTGCGGCAAACTGCGAGCCCGCACGGGTGGCTTTTGCACGGTACACTGCCTTGGCGCCGCCATGCTGTTTCGTCGCGACGGCGAGGAAGGTCGCCGAGAGGATCCACACAAAAACGGTGAAAGGCACCAGCATAAAGGCGAGGTAGATGAGAAGGTACGCGAGATTGCCGCCCGTTGCCGCAATCCCGAAGGCGCGGAAGGGGAAGAACAGGGCGCCGCTCATGCCGTCTGCGAGCTTCACCGTCATTTCCTCGGAGATCTCAATGCCGGCGCCGAGCTTCATGCAGCCGTACAGGTAAATGACGAAAATGACGGCACCGAGGACGGTGGAGACCATCGCGGGGTTTTTCATGCGGGAGGTGACGAGGTAGAGCAGCCAGCCGACAAAGCTGGACAGCGCGAGCGACAGCCCCGGCATACAGATGACCCCGAGGAGGATGGCGATGACGCCGGTCACGCTCGCGTGACCGAGGATGAACCACACGACGACCGCCGGCAGGACGATGATGAGCTCAAAGAGGTAATCGGTGAGCACGATCATGAGCATCCGCGAGAGCAGGATATCGCGCGGGCGGATGGGCAGGGAGAGGAGCGCTTCATTGTCCTTGGCTTCAAAGAGCTGGCTCTTTGCCGTGAAGATGGTGAAAATGAAATCGACGAGGAACACAAGCGTCGCGAGGGTCGCAAAGTAGAGCCACGCGTTTTCGGTGCCGCCGACGATGCTCCCGAGGCTGTAGAAGAACATCCCCGACATCCCCATGAAGACGATGGCGCAGTAAGCGAGCAGGATCCCGACGAGGATCATGGAACCGCGGCTGCGTGGCTTTGTCGTGCCCTTTTTGGACCGGCGGTTGCCGAGGGAGGAGAGGAACCCGGAGAGCTGGAGTCTGAGCAGTGTTTTCAGCATGGCGTACTCCTTACGCCTGCGCGTCTTCGTCAACAAGCTCGAGGAAGGCGTCCTCCAGGCTCTCGTCGCCCTTGACCTCCTCGGTCGTACCGGCGCGGAGCAGCTTGCCGTTCTTGATGATGGCGATCTTGTCGCACAGGCGCTCCGCCACGTCCAGGACGTGGGTGGAGAAGAAGATGGCGCCGCCGCGTTCGCAGTGCTCGCGCATCATTCCCTTGAGCAGGTGGGACGCCTGCGGGTCGAGCCCGACGAACGGCTCGTCCATGAGGATGAGCCGGGGCTCATGCAGGAACGCCGCAATGAGCGCGAGCCGCTGCTTCATACCGTGTGAATAGCCGGAGACCTGCTGGGCGAGGGCGTCGGTGAGCTGGAATTTCTCCGAGAGCTCTGCGATCCGGGCGCTCCGCACGTCCGCAGGGATCGCGAAGACGTCGGCGATGAAGTTCAGGTATTTGATCCCGGTGAGGAAGGGGTAGAGCTCCGGGTTGTCCGGCAGGTAGGCAATGATCTTCTTCACGGCGAGGGGGTTCTCACGGATGGAGATCCCGTTGATGTAGATCTCACCGGCGTCCGGGGCGAGGATCCCTGCGCACGCCTTGAGGGTCGTCGTCTTACCGGCACCGTTGTGCCCGATAAAGCCGTAGATCTCGCCGGGGGCGATGTGGAGCGTGAGGTCGTCGACGGCGACCTTCTCGCCGAAGCGTTTGGTGTAGTGTTCAATGCGTAACATGGCTGTCTCCTGTATATTGAAATGATTACGATTTATTTTTCAAAGAAGGTGAGCGGGGTCGCGTAGCAGTGGGCGCCGCCTGTGAACTTGCCGAAGTAGTAGCGGTTGCAGGCGGATTCGTTCATGACGTAGATCTTCCCGTCCAGGATGAGCGGCTCCTCTGCCATCGGGGGCAGGGACGCGCGCGTGACGAGCGCGGTATCGTCGAGGGCGTAGCACGGGAGCGTCACGCCGAGGACGGTGACGTCCTGCGTCCGCTGGATCTTGTCCGTATCATAGACGGAGAGGGAGGAGTGCGCCAGCGCCCAGGAGCCCGTGACATAGACCCGCCCCTCGGAGAAAGCGATACCCTGCGCGAGGTCGGGGAGGGAGAGGGCAGCGGTCGGTACGGTGGCTACCCCGATGGACGACGCGGTGTCGAGCGGGTAGCAGAGCGCGAGCGCGCGCTGGGTCGCGCCGGACGGGCAGGTGACGTAATGGTTCTCGGGTGTTTCATAGTTGCCGGGGCGATAGAACTCGCCGACGACGAGATGGTTGTCCCGCACCTGCAGGAAAGCCGGACCCAGGTGGTCGTTTTCATCATTTTCAAGGTAGCAGGAGAGGGCGCCGACCGCGGTCAGGGTGCCGCCGTCCTGCGTGGTCTCCAGGTCGGCGCGGGCAAAGACGTGTACCTTCGCATCCTCGCCGCCGGCGAGGTAGACAAAATCGCCGGTCACGGCGATGCCGCCGGCGTGCCCCTTATAGGGCGTACCGTCCGGGAGGGCGTAGTACAGCGTTTTCTGCAGTTTGCCGTCACTGCCGACGAGGTAGAGCGGAGAGGGATCGCCCTCCTTGTCATACCCGGTGACGAGGTAGGTGCCGCGGGCGCTGTCATAATCCAGCCCCTGCGGGATGAAGCCGTCGCCGAGCCCGGGGATCCTGAAGGCGCGGTCCGACGCGCGGTAGTACCCGAGGTGCGGCATACGCACATAGGCGCGCACGCCGAGCAGCAACAGCAGAGGGATAAGGACGAGAACGGCGACGACCGCCGTGATGATCTTGGCTTTACGACTCATTTTCTTTTGCATAACGAAGCCTCCGGATGATGTTTTCGCGGTGTTACCGCGTGAGCGGCGACCAGTATTATCATAGCACATTCTGTCACGGATAACAAGACACATTCTGCCACCTCGTAAAAGAGGACGTACCCGCAGGAAAAGCCCCGCGCCGGAGCGCGGGGCTTTGGTCGCGCCGAGGCGCGTCATACTGTGCGGTTTGCGGTGCCCGCGGCATCTGCCGGGGCAGGGGATCACGCGTTGGCGGCAGCCATCTGCGCGCGGCGGATCTCCGTATCCTCGGCGGCGAACTCCACAAAGAGCTGGACGAGGAGCATAAAGGCGATCGGAACGAGGCAGAACAGCGTCGCCCCGGTACCGGTGAGCCCCATGAGGGAGATGAGCCCGGGGGTGACGAACACGAGAACGAGGGAGCCGACACCCGAGAAGATACGGCCGATGAAGCGCGTGAGCATAGCGCCGCGGGTCTCGGACGTCGAGAACTTCTCGCCCGTATGGCAGAAAGCACGGCGGCACACGGAGACGAGGAGACCGAGCAGGAGGGAGAGGACGACGGCGGCGCCGATGAAGATGCCGCATTCCTTCAGCCCTGTTGCACCGAAGGTGAGGGTCTTCAGATCCACGATGACCCCGGTGATCGACGCATAGGCAGGAGAACCAGCGAAGTCCGTGCCCGCCTGCGCGAGGGTCAGGAGGAGCGAACCGTAGAAGGTCATGCCGAACAGCGCGTGCCACACGGAGGAGAGGTGCATCCGGTACTTGCCGGACACGATGAGGTAGAGCGGCACGAACACGATCGCGCAATACTCAAGGAGACTGAAGAATTCTGCGGACTTGGGAAAGATGTCCGTGAAAGCGGCTACATTCAGCCAGGTCGGGAAGATGAACCCGAGCAGCCCCGCCGTGAGCGGCACGGTGCAGACGAGCCCGTACAGACCCTGCGTCAGATAGGCGTTCGGGAAGATGATCCCCCAAAGCAGCGCAAACGCGAGGGTGAGCAGCACCACCGGCATAAACGTACCGTCACCATGCCGGTAGATCCACGACAGTACGCGGAGCCCAGTCAGATCGGCGAGCTGCGGGACGAGGCGGATGAGAGCACCGCACACGAGCATGAGGATAATTACCGCCCGCGCGACGATGGAGAGGACCTTGTGCTTCCTCGGCAGCAGCATCGCGATGAGCAGGAGGACGATGGGGATACATACGAGCGCAAGGCGGTCGGTCAGCCCCATGGTTTCATAGGCATTCAGAGAAAAGAACATGACTGTACTCCTTCCCGATAGAAAAAATGACACTTTATGCAGTATAATCTACTAAATTGTAACACGCTTATGCGCAAATGTCAATCATTTACGGGCAAATTCCCCACATGGGGCGCAAAACAGCGCCCCGGAACGCTCCAAAACGCTCGCGGACGTCATCGGACGCCGAACGTGAGCTCCCCGTAGGTCGGTACCGGCCATGCGCGGATGTCGGTGTACTCCTCCATGGCGTCGATCGTGCGGCGGAGCGCTTTCATCGTCGGGATGACGCGCTCCTTGAACGCCACCGCCGCCGCTTCCGCATCGCCGAGGCTGGCGGCTGCAGCCGCCTCCGCCTTGAGGTTTTCGGTCTCGGAGAACGCCTCCTCGGTCAGGTCGGTCAGGCGACCGATGAGCGTCTCCTCCATGTGGCAGGCGGCGCCGACGGACGACTTCTTTGCCGCCATGACGTCGGAGAGTGTGCGGATATAGTCGTTGACGGCGGGGATGTAGTCCTTCATCGCCATGTCGATCATGGTGCAGGCTTCGATATTGAGGATCTTTTCGTAGTTTTCAAACAGGATCTCACGGCGCGAGGTGAGCTCGGTGCGGCTCATGACCCCGTGCGCCTCGAACAGGCGCACGTTCTTCTCGTCTGTCAGGCAGGGGAAGACGTCCACCGAGGTCGGGTAGTTGCGGAGCCCACGGCGCGCCGCCTCCTCTGCCCATTCCTGCGAATAGCCGTTGCCGTTGAAGATGATGCGCGCGTGCGCGGCAAGCTCCCTTTTCAGGAGCGCCCGGACGGCGGCGGTGAAGTCCTCCGCCCCCTCCAGTTCGTCCGCGTAGTGCCGCAGGCTCTCTGCCACGGCGGTGTTGAGCACGATGTTCGGCATCGCGATGTTCTGCGAGGAGCCGACCATGCGGAACTCGAATTTGTTGCCGGTGAAGGCGAAGGGGCTGGTGCGGTTGCGGTCGGTCGTGTCACGCAGGAAGGTCGGGATGGAGGGGGAGTGCAGGTCCACGTAGGAGCGCTGCACGTCGCGGTGCTCCTCTCCCGAGATGATGGCGCTGACGACGCGGGTCAGGTCGTCTCCGAGGAAGACCGAGACGATTGCGGGCGGGGCTTCGTTCGCCCCGAGGCGGTGGTCATTCGAGGCGGAGGCGACAGACAGGCGGAGCAGGTCCTGGTAATCATCGACGGCAGTGATGACCGCGGTCAGGAAGACGAGGAACTGCAGGTTCTCCGCCGGCTTTTTGCCCGGCTTCGTGAGATTTTTACCCGTGTCGGTCGAGAGCGACCAGTTGTTGTGCTTGCCGGAGCCGTTGATGCCCGCAAAGGGCTTTTCGTGGAGCAGGCAGACCATGCCGTGCCGCTCTGCGACGTGCTTCATGGTCTCCATCATGAGCAGGTTCTGGTCGATGGCGAGGTTCGCCGAGGTGTAGACGGGGGCGAGCTCGTGCTGGGACGGCGCGACCTCATTGTGCTTGGTCTTGGCGGGGATGCCGAGCTCCCAGAGCGCGCGGTCGAGCTCCGCCATGAAGGCGCCGACGCGCGTTTTGAGCGGTCCGTAATAATGGTCGTCGAGCTGCTGCCCTTTGGGGGCGGGGGCGCCGAACAGCGTCCTGCCTGTATAGAACAGATCGCGCCGGGCGTCAAACTGCTCGCGGTCGATGAGGAAGTATTCCTGCTCGGCACCGACCGAGGTATCGACCCGCATGGTCTCGGTGTCGCCGAACAGGCGCAGGATACGCACCGCCTCCCGCGAGAGGGTGTCGATGGAACGGATGAGCGGCGTCTTGGTATCGAGCGCCTCGCCCGTGTAGGAGCAGAAGACGGTCGGGATGTAGAGGGAGCCGTCCTTCACAAAGGTGAAAGAAGCGGGATCCCACGCCGTGTAGCCGCGCGCCTCAAAGGTGGCGCGGAGACCGCCGGAGGGGAAAGAGGAAGCGTCCGACTCCCCCTTGATGAGCTCCTTGCCGGAGAAATCGAGAATGACGCGGCTGCGGGAGACCGGGGTCAGGAAAGCCTCGTGTTTTTCCGCCGTCACGCCGGTGAGCGGCTGGAACCAGTGGGTATAGTGCGTGGCGCCCTGCTCGATTGCCCAGTCCTTCATCGCCGCGGCGACGACGTCGGCGATCCCGGGGTCGAGCTCCGACCCGGTCGCGATGGTGGCGGCGATGGAACGGTACACGTTCTCCGGCAGACGCTTTTTCATCACGTCATCGTTGAAGACCCGGCAGCCGAAGCGCTCCGGGGTGAAGTCAAAATCGGACATAGTGCTTCCTTTCTGGTTGGGTGTTCGCGTTCTGGTCAGGCGCCGCCGTGCGGCGCGGCATCGGAAAGACCCGCGCGGCGCTGCCGCGCAGGTCTGCGGTTGCGGGTCCCGGTGCCGGGACCGCGGGCGGTGTCAGAAGCCGGCGCGCCAGAGCGCGCGGCGCACCTCCTCGGGGGAGAGCCCGAGGGCGATCTGCTTTTCGCGGAAAAGGCGCCTGTTTTCTTCAAAGTCCGCGTCACCTGCGGCGACTGCCGCGTCGATGGCGCGGGTGACCGCCGCGCTCGGGTAGCCGCGGCGGAGGAGGTATGCGTGCGTTTTGCGGCGGCTCCAGCCTTTGTCGGCGCACCGCGCGGCGAGCCGTTCGGCGCTGTCCGCCTCCCGCAGGTAGCCGAGCCGCTCGACCTCATCGAGCGCCGCGCGCGCGGCATCGTCGCTGTGCCCCTTACGGCGCAGCTTCAGGTACAGATTTCTCCGGCTTTCGTCCCCGCGGGCGAGCGACCCGAGCGCAGAGGCGAGGGCGCGGCGTGCCGCCACATGGGCGAGCAGCCGTTCCAGCTCCTCCGCGGAGAGGTGATAGCCCGCGGCGGGCGCGCCGAGATCGGTGTAGAACGTTTCCGCCACCGTATAGGAGACCGTGCCCTCCTCCGCGCGGAGGACGAGCGTCAGCCTGCCGGGGACTGCCCCGTGCCGGACGGCGAGGAGCGTGCCGGGGGCGGCGTCCTCACTCCGCATCGTCTACCGAGAAATCGCGGATGTCGAAGTCGTCCTCGCCGTCCCCGTCGAGGGCGAGGTCATCCTGTGCCGAGCCGCCCGCCAGAGCCGCGCGCACCTGTTCCTCAAGCTTCGCGAGCAGGGCAGGGTCGCTCTCAATACCGGCGCGGGCATTGTCCTTGCCCTGCCAGCGGTTGCCGTCGTAGGAGAAGAAGGAGCCGCTCTTTTCGACAAAGCCGAAACGCAGACCCGCGTCAAAAATTTCGTTGGTCTTGGAGATGCCTTTACCGTAGAGGATATCGAATTCCGCGACGCGGAATGGAGGTGCCACCTTGTTCTTGACGACCTTCGCTTTGGTGCGGCTGCCGTAGATCTCGGTGCCGTTCTTGAGCACCTCGCCCTTGCGGACCTCGATGCGGACGGAGGCATAGAACTTCAGGGCTCTGCCGCCCGGGGTGACCTCCGGGTTGCCGTACATGACGCCCACCTTTTCACGCAGCTGGTTGATGAAGATGAGGACGCAGTTGGACTTGGAGACGGAGCCGCTGAGCTTGCGGAGCGCCTGGCTCATGAGACGCGCCTGCACGCCGACGTGCGACTGCCCCATATCTCCCTCGATCTCCTGCTGGGGCACGAGCGCCGCCACGGAGTCGATGACGATGACGTCGATCGCCTGCGAGTCCACGAGCCGCTCGGCGATCTCGAGCGCCTGCTCGCCGCTGTCCGGCTGGGAGATGAGCAGGTCATTGATGTTGACGCCGAGGTTCTTGGCGTAGACGGGGTCGAGCGCGTGCTCCGCGTCGATGAACGCCGCCTCGCCGCCCAGCTTCTGCGCCTCTGCGACGATGTGCAGGGCGACGGTGGTCTTACCGGAGGATTCCGGCCCGTAGATCTCGACGATGCGCCCGCGCGGCACGCCGCCGACACCGAGCGCGATATCCAGGTTCAGGGACCCGGTGGGGATGGTGCTGACCTCCATGTGGGCGTTCTCGCCGAGGCGCATGATGGTGCCCTTGCCGAGGTCGCGCTCAATGCGCGAGACGGTCGCCTCGATAGCGGCTTTCTTATCGCCTGCCGGTACGTCCGGCGTTTTGGCGTTCTTTGCGGGTTTGGTGGATTTCTTTGCTGGCATGGCGAGCCTCCTGTTTTATGTAAGTTGACGTGTAAACGATGGTTCAGAGTGTGATCTCGGTCGCGCCGACGGGGCGGACGGAGAGCATCATGACGGCGCCGGCACCGAAGATGCCGTCCATCACGGTGCGGTAATCCTCGGCGAGCTCTGCCCGCACAAACGCCTGGATGGTACCGGCGAAGCCGCCGCCGTGGACGCGCCACGCGCACTTCTTATCGCCGAGGAGCCCCTCGGTCACGGCGAGCGCGAGGGAGAGCCCCTGCTCGGCGACGTTCTTGACGGTGAAGACGTTCTGCAGGTATTTGAAGGACGAGTTGCCCGAGGCGATCACGAGCGAGAGGAAGGTGTCGAAGTCGCCGCGGCGGAGCGCTTCGGTCTGCTTTTCCACGCGGTCGTTCTCCCGCAGGAAGTGCAGGGCGCGCAGGATGGCGCGGTCGCCGACCGTGCCGCGCAGAAGCGGGATGTTCGCAATAATGTCGCTCTCCGTGAGCCCGCGCAGGACCTCCTGCCCGAGTGCGGCGGCGACCGCCTTCATCTCCGCAGGGACGGACGCATAGTCCTCGTTGAGGTCAGCGTGGTTGCCGCCCGTATTGACGATGCAGAGCTTATAGCCCGCGTCCGCGAGGGAGAAGGAGACCGGCGTGACCACCGGGTCCTTCGGATCGGCGAAGTCGATGGAGAGGAAGCCGCCGACGGCGCACGCCATCTGGTCCATGAGCCCGCAGGGCTTGCCGAAATAGGCGTTCTCGGCGTACTGTGCAATCTTTGCCAGCTCCTCGTTGGCGATTCTTCCGTCGTTGTAGAGGTAGTTCATGATGTTTCCGCACTGCACCTCAAAGGCGGCGGAGGAGGAGATACCCGAGCCCTTCAGCACCTCGGTCGTGGTATAGGCGTCATAGCCGCCGACCGCGTACCCGCGGTCCGTAAAGCCGCGGCAGGTACCGGCGAGCAGGGCGCAGGAGGAAAAGGACCGGAACGCCGCAGGGTCACCCGCCCGGGCGATTTCAACGGTGTCCTCGGGATAACCCTCGGACTTGATGCGTGCCACGCCGTCCGTATTTTTCGCGGCGACGGCGATGATGTCACGATCGATGGCGCCTGCGAGCACCTTGCCGTGGTTGTGGTCGGTGTGGTTGCCGCTGATCTCACTCCTGCCGGGGACGGAGAACAGGCGGATGTCGCGGTCGTCGCCGTAGAGGGCGCAGAAAGCGTCGATGGCGTCCGTGTAGCGCTTTGCCTGTGCGGCGAGGTCGGGGTACAGGTGGGCATAGGCGCCGAGGGCACCGGCGGCGATGCGGGCTTTCAGTTCGTTTGCGGTCATATATGGGCTCTCCTTTAAGGATATTATTATTTCGGTGGGTGTGTCATTCGTGGGGGTTCCCTGTGCGCGCTCTCCTGTGCGCGCCGACGGGCTGTGTCCATGCGGCAAGGGGCTTTGCAGAGCCGTTTCCCGCGGGCTCTCCCGTGCCGGTGCGGTCGCGCTCGCTCACGCGAGGAACGAGAGGATGCCGGGCAGGAGCTGTTCTGCCATCTCTCCGGGTGTTCTGCCATCCGCTTCGACGGTCACGACCCCGGGGATGCGGCGGAAGTAGGTCATCTGCCGCTTGGCATAGCGGCGCGTCGCCTGCTTGAGCGCCCCGACCGCCGCCTCCTTCGTGCAGGCGCCGTTGAGGTAGGGCAGCAGTTCTTTATATCCGATGGCGGCGGCGGCGGTCGCGTTCTTGGTGAAGACGCCCGCGCGGCGCAGCCGCTCGGTCTCCCCGACGAGCCCCGCCGCCATCATGGCGTCCACGCGCGCGTCAATGCGTGCATACAGCGCCGCGCGGTCGCGGAAGACGGGTTCGACGATATAGAGCGAGAGGTCCGGGTTTTCCGTCGGCGCCTCCCGGTCGAGGGTGGTTTTGGTCTTGCCGGTCGTGAGGTACATTTCGAGCGCCCGCACGACGCGGTGTACGTTGTTGGGATGGGTCGCCGCCGCGGCGTCCGGGTCTATGTCCGAGAGGCGGCGATAGAGGGCGAGCCTACCCTCCTCGGTCTCTGCCTGCGCCTGTAAGGCGGCGCGCAGGGCGGGGTCGGGCGGCGGGGTCGCCGCGGTGTGTCTGCCGGTACGGACGGCGTCGAGGTACAGCCCCGTCCCGCCGCAGAACAGCGGGACCTTTCCGCGGGCAGTGATGTCCCGCACCGCCGCCATCGCGGCGTCCGCGTAATCGGAGGCGGAGAAGGGGGTGTCCGGATCCACGAAATCCACGAGGTGGTGGGGGCAGACCGCGGTCTCCTCCGGGGTGGGCTTCGCCGTCCCGATATCCATGCCGCGGTAAATCTGCATCGAGTCGCAGACGATAATCTCCGCCCCGAGGCGCGCGGCGAGCGCGAGGGACAGCGCCGTTTTACCGGAGGCGGTGGGGCCGATGACGGCAACGGCTTTGTTCATCGGATGCGGTTGCTTTTCAGGAAGGCGTCTACCTCCTCCCGTGTGGGGAGGGAGGCAATGGTACCGGCGCGCGCCACCGTGAGCGCCCCGACGGCACCCGCGTACTTGGCGGCGGCGGTCATATTGCCGCGCGTGCGGAGGTATTCCAGCGCGAGGGCGGCGAAATACGCTTCGGGTGCGGCGGCGTTGTCGAGTGCCTTGATCGGCACGGGGCTGACCATAGAGAAGTGCCGCCCGTCAAAAAGGAAGGTACCGCGGTCGCCCATGTGGACGGCGTAGAAACGGGAGGCGACTGCCTTGGAGAGGGCGAGCAGGGCGCGGAGCGCCGCGTCGCTGCCGTTCGGGCGGATGCCCGTGAGGGCTTCGATTTCCGTATCGCTGAGGCAGACGATGTCCATCTTCGGCAGCTTCGCATAGGGGAAATCCCGTACGGCGGGGGCGAGATGCAGGAACATCGGCAGGTGCTTCTCCGCGCCGCGCGCCGCCGCCTCCAGGACGATGTCCTCCGAGAGGTCGAGGTGCAGGCAGAGCGCCTCCGGCTGGGTGGCGAACGCCGCATCCAGGTTGTCACGCGTGAGGTTGCGGTTGGCGGCGGGGTAGCAGACGGTGCGGACGGCGGCGCCGTCCGAGAGCAGGAGGCGCAGTCCGGTCGCCGTGCGTGCGTCCGCGATGATGGGGGAGGTGTCCACACGGGCTTCCGTGAGCAGGGCGTACAGCCGCTGCCCCTCCACATCCTGCCCGAGGCGGCAGGCGAGCGCCGACTTCGCGCCCAGCCGCGCGAGCGCGACGGCACAGTTGACGCCCTGACCGTCCGCGAGCCACACGGGGGAACGGTCTTCGACGGTGACGGTCTCTCCCGGCGCGGGGACACCCGTGGTCGGGAACAGTATATCCATGTAGGCGGGGCCTACAGTGAGTATTTTAGGGTCCATGGTACCTTACCTCCTTCGGACGGAATTTTGCGCGGTGAGCGGTCTTTCCGTAGGTGATTTCAACGTATTTTCGGGTATTTCGGCGGTGATCGGTCCCGGCGCCCAGGCGGGGCGTCAGACCATGCGGATGAGGTTGCACGCGCCGCCGATCTCGGAGGCGACGGTGTATTCACGCCCGCGGCAGGTGAAGACGAAGGTCTGCATCCCGTCCCGCTCGGAGAGCGCGGAGAAGACCTTCAGCATAGCGTAGCAACGGTCGTTGTCCTGGTGAGCGAAACTCTCGTCGAAGCATACCGGCGGCATCTCGCGGAAAAGCAGACGCACGAGCGACAGGCGCAGGGCGATGTAGGCGATGTCACGCGTACCGCCCGAGAGCACGTCGACGCTGCGCGTCGCGCCCGCCCCGGGGAAGGTCATCGTCAGGTCGTCGCCGACGGTCATGGCGGTGTATTTGCCGTCCGTCATGATATCGACGAGCTCTTTCGCGTAGTGTGCGAGGCGCGGAGACAGCTCCGCCCGCAGGCGCAGGTCTGCGCCGGTCAGGGCACCGAGGGCGGTGTCAAGGGCGGCATAGCGGCGGCGGAGCTCTGCGAGCTCGTTCTCCGTCGCGGAGAGCTGTTCACCGACCTCTGCCGGGATCTCGGTCTCGGTGTGGAGCGTCTCCATCGCCTGCCGGATGCTCTCGGCGGTGTCCGTGAAATAGGTGAGCTGTTCGGTGTAGTAGGCGATGCCCTCGTCGATCTGCTCCGGAGTGGTTTCGGAGAGGGTGGCGCGCATACGGTCGGAGAGGGTCGTGCGCAGGGCATTCTCGTTGCAGGCGGCGAGCGTTGTCTTCAGGATCCCGGCGGTGTTCAGCAGCGCCGCGCGGCGCTCCGAGAGCTCGCGGTCGGTCTGGATGGCGTCACGCACGGAGCCCTCGAAGATACCGAGAAATTCTTCGGCGTCCCCGGCGGCGGGCAGTGCCTTCCCCCATTTTGCGAGCGCCTCGTCGAGCACCCCGCGCGCCGTGAAGTATGCGCCGCGCGTGTCGTCCGAGCGCTCCCGTGCGGCGCGCAGAGCGTCAACGTGGGCGGCGGCGGAGATGCGGTACTCGGACACCAGCTTCATGCGGGCGCGGAGCTCGCCGGCGTTGCGCGCGCCGTAGTCGAGGCAGTAGGCGCGCTCGGTCTCGTGCCGGTTGATGGTGAGGAGGGTCAGGACGACCGCCCCGACAAACAGCACGACAGACCCGACGATCCAGAGGACGAGGGGTGCCCCCGAGAGGGAGGAAGAAAGGAAATTCGAGAGCCCGACCGCGAGCAGGATCGCGAGCAGGACAGCCACACCGATGGTGGAGCCGAGCAGGATCATGAATCTGGAGTGGAGGGCGGCATGGCGTGAGAGGACCTGCCCCTCGCCGCCGTATTTGTCGGTGCGCTGGATGTTTTTCTGCACGTCGTGCGGGACAGCCTGCTTGCTCTCCAGCTCGCGCTGGGCGCTGTCCGCCGCCTCGTAGGCGGCGCGGCTCTCGGAAAAGAGACGGTGCTTGACGGCGAGGTCGGCGGCATAGGTATCGTCCGGGAAGAAGCCCTCGTAGGAGTTGCGCTCCCGGTGGTCGCGGATCTCGTCCTCGAGCCCCGCCGCCTGCCGCTCCATGGTGTGCAGCTCCTCAAAGGAGGAGAGGATCAGGTGGTTGCGGTACCCGACCTTGAGCTCCTGTGTGCGGGCGAGTTGTTTTTTGGCGTCCTCGCGCTTCGCGACGGTGCGCTCGTATTCCCCGCGGAGGCGGAGCAGCTCGCTCTGCCCGCGCATGGCGGCGGCGAAACGGGATGCCAGGGCAGAGGAGCGCCCCTCGGTATCCCGGATGCGTCCGCTCTTGCCGTCCGGGGCGAGCAGTTCGTCCCGCGCGGCGGTCAGGCGCTCGATCGCGGCGCCCGTATTGATCTTTTCGTCACCCGAGAACATCAGGTTCTCGATCGACTCGCGCACCTCGTCGCCGGACTTGCCGTCCGCGAGCTGACCGAGGAAGGCGGTGGATTCGTAGAGCGCGCGACCCACGCCGAGCAGTGCTTCCCCCGGGGTCATGCCGAAGTTCACAGGGCGGGAGGCATTGATGTCGGTGACCTCGCAGGTCTCGGTGTAGCGGACGTTGTCACCGTCGCCGTGCCGCGCGACGCGGCGGTCGATGCGATAACGCCCGGAGGCGGTCGAGAGGGTCATAGAGCCCTCTGCCGTACCGGTCTGCCAGTTGATGCGCTTCTCCCGCTCGGAGAGGAGCCCCTCGCTTTCGTCGAAGCCGTAGAGCATGAAGCGGATAAAGGCGGCGAGGGTGGATTTCCCCGTCTCGTTCCCGCCCTCAATGATGTTGAGCCCGTTTTCAAAACTCACGGTGTAGTTGCGGAGCAGTCCGAAACTGCGGACGCTGACCTGTTCGAGCTTCATTTCCGTTTTCCTTCCTTTGCACAGGAGTCCTCCGCCGTGAGAAAGGCGACCGTGCGTTCGATCGCGTCCTTGGCGTCGTACCACGGCTCCTCATCGTAGCGGTAGTCGAATTTTTTGCAGAACCAGCTGACGTCCCCCCGCAGCTTTTGCAGGTAGGCCTTCACGGTGTCAGCCATCGTGCGGTAAAACAGTGCGTAATTCTTCTTGGAGAGGCGGTTTTTCCCGCACTGGATCAGGGCGAGAAAGTCCGGCAGGCAAAAGCGCTTCTGCTCCGAGAAAAGAGCCCGGAAATCACCGTCCTGCTCCCAGAGGAGGACGACCGTCTCCTGCATCCGCGCGAGGGTGGTGTTCATGCGGTCGCAGATGTAGCAGCGCCCGAGCATCTCGCCCGCCCGGCGCGCCGGCTTATCCCCGGGTGTGCCGATCAGTCCGTCAGCGAGCAGACCCTCTACCTCCGCGAGGTGAGACTCCAGCATGAGGGCGAGGGGCAGGCGGTTCTGCCGCGTGAGCATCATGCGGAAATGGCGGTCGCAGAACCCGTCCTCGTTGGTGCGGATGCGGACGTCGGGCTCCATCATCGCGGCGCCGAGGATGCGGTCGAGCTCGTTGTCCTCGAGCTTGCGGCGGAGCGTGCAGATCGGGCAGGCGCCGAGCGGCTCCTCACGGCAGGCGAGAAACGCCTCCTTCACAGGTATGGTGTAGATCTGGTCCATCTGGCAGGCTCCTTTCGGGTCGGTCGGTCGCGGCGGCGTGTACGATTGCACGGGGGCAGGTCGATGTTGCTTTTTCTCTCCCGCGCCGCCGATGCGGCGGTGTGGGGGCTATACGCGGGGCGGGGAGTGTTTCGTTTTTGCCCCTTGCGCGTCGCCTGGCGCAGGAGTGTGGGGGCTATACGCGGGGGCAGGGGCGCGCGGAAGCGCGCAAAAATACAGTCTATACCCGTATTATACCGCACGTCTCGCCTTTTTGCAAGGGGAGACCGGCAAAATCCGACGCTCTTTTTCCAAATTCTGCGGGTGTGGGAGGACGGCACCCCCCCGCCGTGCGGTGGCGCTATCCGTCGGTCAGGCGGCGGCACCCCTCCGGGGAGACACGACAGGGGAGGGCACCGGAAACAAAAAAGCGGGGAGGAGCCCGAAAAACCGGGCTCCTCCCCATATCTGAAAGAGGGGAAAGCGATGGCAACGGCACCCGTTACGGGGGCACCGTGTCTGCCTGCCGCGCACGGCAGGTGATTACTGCGGGATCTCCTCCATGATGAACGCCTCGTAGGTGTCTCCGACCTTCACATCGTTAAAGGTCTTCAGACCCACGCCGCACTCATAACCGGCGGCGACCTCCTTGGCATCGTCCTTAAAGCGCTTGAGGGACGCGATCTCGTCCTCACAGATGAGCACGCCGTCGCGCACGATGCGGATCTTCGCATGGCGGGCGATCTTGCCGTCGAGGACGTAGCAACCGGCGATGGTGCCGACGTTCGGGACGCGGATGGTCTGGCGGCATTCGGCGTGGCCGAGGAGCACCTCGCGGTATTTGGGCGCGAGCATCCCCTTGAGCGCCGCCTGCACCTCGTCGATGCAGTCATAGATGACGCGGTAGGTGCGGATATCGACGCCCTGGCGCTCTGCGCTGTCGAGCGCGGTCTTGTCGGGGCGGACGTTGAAGCCGACGATGATCGCCTGCGATGCCGCCGCGAGCATGACGTCGCCCTCGGTGACGCCGCCGACACCGGCATGGATGATATTGACCTTGACCTCGTCGGTGGAGAGCTTCTGGAGCGACTGCTTGACAGCCTCGGCGGACCCGCCGACATCGGCTTTGATGACGATGTTCAGCGTCTTGACCCCTTCGGCGATCTGGTCGAACAGAGCGTCGAGCGAGACACGGGCGGTCGCCTTGAATTCCTCCTGGCGCGCCTGTTCACGGCGCTGTTCCGCAAGGCTGCGCGCCATCTTCTCGTCTTCGACGGCGTTGAACTCGTCGCCCGACGCAGGTACCTCGGAGAGACCGATGATCTCGGCGGGGACGCTCGGACCGGCGGTCTTCATCTGCTCGCCGCGTTCGTTGGACATGGCGCGGACACGCCCGACGGCGGTACCCGCGATGACGATATCGCCCGCATGGAGCGTACCGTTCTGCACAAGGACGGTGGCGACCGGTCCGCGGCCCTTGTCGAGACGGGACTCGATGACGAGACCCTTGGCGCGGCGGTTCGGATTGGCTTTCAGCTCCTTGACCTCTGCCACGAGCAGGACGGACTCCAGGAGCTTATCGATGTTCATACCGGTCAGGGCAGAGACGGGGACGCAGATGACGTCGCCGCCCCACTCCTCGGGGACGAGATCGTACTTGGTGAGCTCCTGCATGACCTGGTCGGGGTTGGCGTGCGGCTTATCCATCTTGTTGATGGCGACGATGATGTCAACACCCGCCGCTTTCGCGTGGTTGATCGCTTCGATGGTCTGCGGCATGATGCCGTCATCGGCGGCGACCACCAGGATGGCGATATCCGTCGCCTGTGCACCTCTGGCACGCATGGCGGTAAACGCTTCATGACCCGGGGTATCGAGGAAGGTGATCTCTTTCCCCTGCACGGTGACGCGGTAGGCGCCGATGTGCTGGGTGATGCCGCCTGCCTCGCCCTTGGTCACGCTGGTGTGACGGATGGCGTCGAGCAGGGAGGTCTTGCCGTGGTCGACGTGACCCATGACGCAGACGACAGGGCTGCGCTCCACCAGGTTCTCGTCGGTATCCTCCTCGTTCTCAAAGAGGCGCTCCTCGATCGTGACGACGACCTCTTTCGTAACCTTGACGTTGAACTCCTCCGCGATGAGGTAGGCGGTATCGTAATCGATCTCGTCCGTCACCTTGACCATCATGCCGTTCATCATGAGTTTCTTCATGACCTCGGCGGCGGTCTTCTTCATGCGGGAGGCGAACTCACCGACCGAGATGGTGTCGGGGACGGTGATCTCGAGCTGCTTCTTGCGTGCCTGCTCCAGCTGCATCCGGCGGATGCGCTCCTGGGCGGCGCGTTCCTTCTCGCGGACGTTCTTGCCCTGCGAGCGGGTATCCTGCTTCTTGAGCTTTTGTCTGCCGGAGTCGCGGTCGGTCCTGCCCGTCGTCGCATACCGCGAGACGAGGCGTTCGTCGTATCTGCCGAGATCGACCTGCGTCGTTCTGGTATCGACGATGCGTACCTTCGGCTCTGCCGTGACGACCGTCACGGTCTCACCCGTGCCGTCTCCGGCGCCGCCGGTGACCACGATGCGGTTCTTGCGCTCCTCGCGCTTTTCGGGCTTCTCGGACTTCTGCGGCTTTGCGGCGGTGTCCTCGCCCGGCTTGCGCTCAAAGCGGCTGAAGCGGTCGACGGGTTCTTTCTTCTTGATGGGCTTGAATTCCTTTGCGGGCGCCGTGCCGGCGGCGGGCGTCTCGGTGACCTTGGTCGCCTGCGCCGTCTGTGCCGCTTGCGCTGCCGCCTGGGCGCGCTTTGCTTCCTGTGCGGCGGCGGCGGGGGTCGCCGTGCTGTCGATCTTCGGCTCCGGGCGGCTTGCCTGCTCGCGGCGGAACTGTTCCATGCGGCGGGCGATGTCCTCCTGGCTGACCGGTTTACGCCGCTCGGGGCGCGCCTGCGCCGACTGCGGGGCGCGGGTATCGGGGCGGCGGTCCCCACCGTTCATCGGGCGACGATCGCCCGCGGGCTGCCTCTGCGGGGCGCCGTTGCCCTGCGGGGCAGGGCGCTGCGGACGCGCGGCGGCATGATCCTTCGGGACGGTATAGCGGGGCTCCTCCGGCTTTTTCGGTGCCTCGGGTGCCGGCGCGGGCGCCGGCTTCTTCGGTGCTGCCGGAGACGCTGTGGCGGGGGCGGTTTTCTGCGGTGCGGGGGCAGGTGTCTCCGCCTTCGGCTCTGCCTTGGGGCGGTCGCTGCGCAGGGTGGCTTTCCCCGCCAGGTAGTCCTCAAGGTTTTCGATCTGGTTCTGCGCCGTGATCAGCGCGAGGAATACCTCATACTCCTCCCCCTCGATCGTGCCGCCGACGTTCTTTTTGATGCCGACGGTGTCGAGCAGCGCCACGAGATCTTTCGCGGCGATGCCGAAGTCCTTCGCAATTCCGTTGATTTTTGCCATAGTCAAATTCCCGACCCGTCATCGGGTCGTCCCCCGCACCGGGGATCCTTTCTCTTACTTACATTCCTGCCGCAGCTGGTCGGCGAAGCCGCCGTCCAGGATCCCGACCGATACGAGCGGGCGGGCGGTACCGAGCAGATGCCCGAGCACCTCCGGCGCCACATCGATCGTGAGACTGGGAATGTTGTAAAAACTGCATTGATGGGACAGTCGCCGCTGCGTTCCTTCGGATGCACCCGAGGAGACAAGGACAAGGACGGGCTTCTTCTTCGCCCGCATCTGTTCACAGATCACTTCGGTGCCGAGCACCGTTTTTCCAGCCTTTCTTGCCAGCCCCAGCATCCGCAGGAACCGCTCGGTGACTTCACTTGCCGCCTTACACATCGGAGCCGATTTCCGCTTCCAGTTTGTCGTACACGGGAGCGGGTATCTCGCACTCCAGGTTCTGTGCGAGGCGATTGGTTTTACGCGCGCGCTTCAGACACTCCACACGGTGGCAGAGGTACGCGCCCCGCCCGGACTTCTTGCCGGTGCGGTCGAGGGAGATCTCCCCCTCGGGCGACCTGACCACGCGGATGAGCGTGCTCTTGGGGAACCGCCCCCCGCACCCGACACAGCGGCGTTCGGGTATTTTCTTCGCGGTGTTCATCACGCCTTGATGTCGATCTTATAACCGGTCAGGCGCGCGGCGAGCTTCGCGTTCTGCCCCTCGCGCCCGATGGCGAGAGAGAGCTGGTTCGGCGCCACGGTGACGCGGGCGGAGCGCTCTCCGTCGATGACCACGCCGAGCACCTCTGCGGGCGAGAGCGCCTCGCGGATGTATTCGGCAGGGTCCTCCGAATAGCGGATGATATCGATCTTTTCGTTGCCGAGCTCCTCGAGAATGGCGTTGATACGCATCCCGCGGTTACCGATGCAGGCGCCGATCGGGTCCACGTTCGGATCGGTGGAGTAGACGGCGATCTTGGAGCGGCTGCCCGCCTCGCGGGAGACGCCGGCGATGACCACCGTGCCGTCCTGGATCTCGGGGATCTCCATTTCGAACAGGCGCTTGACGAAGCCCGGATGCGTCCGGGAGAGGTCGACGATGGGACCGCGCGTATCGACCGAGCGCACCTCGGAGACGTACACCTTGAGGCGGTCGCCGACCTTGAAGTCGTCGGTCGGGAGCTGCAGGTTGCGCGGCAGGCGCACCATACCGTTTTGCGTCTCGAGCGTGAGATCGCCGGTCATGTCATCCACCTTGAAGACGGTGGCGGTGATGAGGTCTTCCTTCTTATCCTCGTAGGCGCGCGCCATATTGTTGCGCTCTGCCTCGCGCACCGCCTGGATGATAATCTGTTTGCCGGCGGCGGCGGAGAGGCGCCGGAAGGTGTCGGGCGCCATCTTTTCCTCTACGACGGAGCCGATTTTGTTACGTTTGGATTTGGTCTTCGCATCCTCGAGCGAAATCTCGCAGATGGGGTCGGTCACTTCCTCGACGACCTCTTTCTGCAAATAGACCTTCATATCCCGCTTAACGGGGTCAAGCACAATGCGCGTGCGCGCCGTAGGGCCGACCTCGCGTTCAATGGCTTTCTGGAGCGCACCCTCGATTTTTTCGAGCATATACGCCATCGGGATCCCTTTGGCGCTTTCCAGCTCCGCGAGGGCATCAAACAGTTTCGCGTTCATGATGTATCCTTTCTCTATCCTGTAACTCTGCGAGTATCAAAAAACAAATTCAGTCAAAATATACGGTGCGCAGCCTGGAGACCGTCTGCCGCGGGCATCTGACGACCCCGGCGCCGGTATCGATCGCGAGCACGCCCTCTTCATAGGAGAGCAGGACCCCGCGCAGCGTCTTCTGCCCGTCGAGCGGGGCGTACAGCTTTGCCTCACAGCGCTCCCCGAGGCTCGCGAGGATGTGCGCATCGGTGCGGAGCTCGCGCTCAATGCCGGGGGAGGAGACATCCAGGTGATAGGCGTCCTCGATCGGATCGCTCTCGTCGAGGATTTTGTCGACGGCGCGATGCACCGTTTCACACGCGTTGAGATCCACGCCGGTGTCGGAGTCGATGGTGATGATGAGATGGCGGTCGGCGCCGATCTTGGTGAACTCCACGTCCCACAGGCGGTAACCGAGCGCCCCGACGGTGTCGGCGATGAGTGCGCGCACGGTCTCGGCGATATTGGTCTTTGCCATAATTCCTCCGCAATGACGGTGCAGGGTGCCCCGCATAAAATTAAGAGTGAACCGAAGCCCACTCTTAACCATACCGTATTCTACGCAATAGTATAACACGCATTTTGCATGATTGCAATAGTTTCTACAAAAAATATAAAAGTTTTTTCGCCCGCGTATGGGCGCGGGAGAGGGACGGCGCACAGGCGAGAGTGGAGAGCGGCTGTCAGCCGCCGCTCTACCTTTGTGGAAAAGCCGGGCGGGGAGCCCGGAGAGCCCCCATGGGGGGCGTCTGCGGCACCGGGGAGCCGTTCAGATCATGCCGCACGCCTGCAGGACGAGCCTGTGCAGGGTCAGCTCGTAGTCGTAATCGTAGACCCCGGCGGGCGCCCCGTTCAGACGGGCGTAAAACTCCTCGGGGAACGCGTCGTAGCGGTCGTAGTCCGTGGGGAGCCGGAGCGTCTCCGTCTCGGCGATCTTGTCGTAGTAATCCTCCCGCCCGGTCTGGAGCGACAACCACCTGACAGTGGGGCGCTCAAAGGGCGTGATGGAGACGGTGCCTTTTTCGCCGACGACGGTCAGCTCGCGCCGGAGCCAGCCGCCCGTCTCGACGGCAGAGGTGCGGGCGACGCTGACGCCCCGGTCGTAATGGAGCAGCGCCGTGGCGTTATCGATACCGCCGAAGCCGCCGGCACCCGTGCGGAACAGCAGGGGCTCCACGCGCTTCGGCTTGCCCATCAGGCGCAGGATAAAGTCGATGATGTGCCCGCCGAAAATATACATGGTCCCGCCGCGGAAGGTCTCAAGGTAGCGGAGGTAGTCTGCGCTGCGCGGGGCGGACATGGCGGTCTCCACATAAAGGAGGTCACCGAGCGCGCCGCTCTCCGCGATGGAAAACACCTTGCGCACCGCCGGGTTGGTGCGGTACAGGTAGCCGAGGTGCACGACGAGCCCCCGGCGCTCGGCGTCGCGCAGAATGCCCTCGTATTCCGCGAGGTCTTCCCCCGCCGGTTTGTCGAGGTGGATGGGCTTCCCGGCGTCGATGCACTTGCGCGCCGCCGCCATGAGGTCAGGGACCTCGGTCTCGATCAGGAGCGCGTCGCATTTTTCGATGAGGCTGTCCTCATCCATGCGCGGCAGGTCGCGATAGCAGGGTAGCCCCCCGCGCTTTTCCATCCAGCCCTCATCCTTTTCGGAATAGCCGACGATCTCGAACAGGTCGGGGTGGCGACGGAAAGCCTCCATGTGCCCCTGCCCGTGGTTGTGCCCGATGCCGATCTGCCCGAGGCGGATCCTTTTCGGTCCCATAGGGTATCCTCGCTTTCTGTACGGTGAAAACCGCCCCCTGCCTTTGGTAAGGGGGAGACGGTCAGTTTTTCCGCGCGGAGACGCGCAGATAGCGTTTTGAGAAATATTCGATGACGTCCTTGCGGCGGATGAGCCCGATGAAGCAATCGCGGTCGTCGATGACCGGTACGAAGTTGTTTTCCTTGACGCGCTCCAGAAGCTCCGTCATGGGGGCGGAGTTCTTGACCGGCGGGTTGTCGCTCCGGACGAGGGTCGCGAGCGGGATGTCCTCCAGGGCGATGAGGTCGGGGTCGCCGCGATCGACGATGAGCCACAGGAAATCACCGTCGCGCACCATGCCGACGTATTTGCCCTCCGCGTCGATGACGGGCAGGGCATTATAGCCGTGGTAGCGCATTTTTTCGAGCCCCTGCCGGACGGAGCAGTCCTTCTGGATAAAGGCGACCTGGCTCTTGGGGGTGAGGAAGCGGAGAATATTCATGCCGGGTCTCCCTCGCAAAGGGCGGCGCCGATGACGGTGGCGAAGCGGGATGCCTCGGGGATGATGAAGTTGACGGAGAACATCTCCGAGAGGTTGCGGAAGGTGTCGCGGCAGGTGGGGTATGCCGAGAGGTTGCCGGTCAGGACGATATCCCGCACCCGGCAGGCGCGCGCCGCAAAGATCGCCATCATGCCGATGGTCTCGAAGATCATGTTGGAGAGCCCGAGGGCGATGTCGCCCTTGGTGGCGATGTCCGAGACGTTCCCGAAGTTTGCCGCGGTCATCTCGGAGGGCATATCGCCCGCCTTCATGATGTCGCCGATGCGCAGGTCGATCTTCGCGAGGTCGCCCTCGCGGCACAGCTCGCCGATGTGATCGATGGAGTCCATTTTGAGCAGCAGCTTCGACAGCCCGACGAGCGTACCGCCGCCGACACCGGTACCGCCGAGGTATTCAGTCGTGCCGTCCGGCTTGGCGTGCACGAGCGCCGTACCGGTGCCCATGCTGACGACGATCGCCTCGGTGAGGCGGGAGAGAAACAGCCCGCCGCGCCCGATGGAGAGGAATTCCTCTACCCGGGTGCAGGGGAGACCGTAGAGATTGTCGCCGAGTGCGCCGGAGCCCACCCCCGTCACCATGACGCGGCGGATATCGCCGAGCCCGAGGTGAGAGAGCGCCGTGAACTTACCGAACGCGCCGTAGGCAGAGGTCAGGGGGTCGGTCGCGCGGACAAAGAGCGGCTCGATGAGCTCGCGCCCGCCGTCCGGCGTGTGACGGAAGCCGACGATCTTCGTCGTCGAGCCGCCGACGTCAATTCCGATGGTAGCCTGCATGAGGTACCTCCAAACGATAGGATTTCCGAGCGGAAAAATTTACATACACAGTATAGCACCCCCGGCGGGAAAAAGCAAGGCGGAGCACCAAATCCGTTTCCGCTCTGCCCGCATGAAATGCAGGCGCGGTGTGCATACTAGCCGATGCGACGATGTCGCAAATTTCAGATACAAGGGAGAGATACCATGGAATCTCGCGAACAGAACTGCCACAAGCAGAACAAGAACCAGCAGCAGAACCAGCAGAACAACCAGAATCAGCAGAACAACCAGAACAAGAACCAGCAGAACAAAAATCAGCAGCAGAACCAGCAGAACAACCAGAACCAGCAGCAGAACCGCAGCGAAAGATAACCCCGCACGGCGGGAGCCCCGCGTCCGCGCGGGGCTTTTTTGATTTTCTCTTGACAGGGGGCGGGCGGTGTGCTACATTGAGAGTACCACAGAGTAGGAAGTACGCGTAAGACCTTTTGGTCGCAGTGCCGACGGGACGGGGAGTTGCCTGTCGGACGAAGTGCGCTCCGGCGCCACGGTGTACGATCCGCATCCCGCTGATACATAGTTACAAGAGGCATCTCCTATGTAAAAGTGGAATGACACATAGGAGGTGTTTTTTATGCAAGAACCGCAAAAAACAAAGTGGCAACCCCAAACGACGCCTGCGCGCCATCGCGCGCGGCAGGCACTCCTTGACCTGACCCTTTCCGGGGTGATGGCGGCGCTGTCCATGGTGATGTGCCGCTTCCTCGGCTTCCCGCAAACGGGGTCATGGCGCATCGATCCCGGCTTTCTGCCCATCGTGATGGTGGCTTTCCTTTCGGGGCCCGTCTGGGCGGGGATGTCCTACGGGGTCGCCGACCTGGTCGGTGCCGCCATCTTCACGGGCATCAATCCGTTCATCACCATGGAGAAGATCCTGATCGGGGTCATTTTCGGCATCGGCTTTTACCGCCGGGAGCGTCTCGGTACCCCGCGGATCCTCGTGACGCACCTCGCCGCCGCGGTGATATGCGACTATTTCATCATGACGCTCATCTTTACCTACAGCTTCGGTATGCCCATGCGGGCGGCGATGGCGACGCGCGCGCTCAATGCCGGAGTCAATTTCGCCATGCGCAGCCTTATGTGTATGCTCCTGGACATCAAGCTGTTCGCCGCCGTGCGGCGGCGGGGAGGCGCTTACTTTGGGAGCCTTTGACGAATATGCGAGGATGAGACAGGCACGCCCGTGCCCGGGTCTCGACCGCATCCGCGCCCTGCTCGACGAGCTCGGGCACCCGGAGCGCCGGCTCGCCTGCCTGCACATCGCCGGCACGAACGGCAAGGGCTCGGTCGCCGTATTCCTGGACGCCATCCTGCGTGAGGCGGGGTTCCGGGTGGGGCGTTATACGACCCCGGAGCTCCTCTCCCCGCGGGAGCGCATCACCGTCGGCGGGGAGCCCATCCCCGACGATACCCTCACCGACCTTCTCCGCTCGCTGGAAGCGCCGACCCGGCGCGTGCAGGAAAAGCTCGGGGAGGAGCCCAGTCCTTTTGAGGTCTTTACCGCTGCCGCCTTTCTGTATTTCGTACGCGAAAAGTGCGATTACGTCGTCCTGGAAGCAGGCATGGGCGGCGCGCTCGACGCCACAAATGTGATCGAGAGCCCGCTCGTCAGCATCCTGACGCGCATCTCGCTCGACCATACCGCCTACCTGGGCGCAACGCCCGCAGAGATTGCGCGGAACAAGGCGGGGATTATCAAAGAGGGGTGCCGCACGCACAGGACCTTCTCCGCGCCGCAGTGCGACGAGGTCGCCGCTGTCCTCCGGGAGGAGGCGGAAAAACGGGGCAACACGCTGACGTTCATCACGCCGCCGCCCCCGAAAAAGCACTATGGCATGAACGAGGCGTTCTATTTCCCCGGTTACGGGGACATCCGCTCCGGGCTTGCAGGCGTGCACCAGATCGAAAACGCTTACCTCGCGCTCACCGTGGCGCAGTTCCTCGGGGTGGACATTTTCGCCGCGCAGTGCGGCGTGACTTACGCGCGCCATCCGGGGCGCATGGAGCTGCTCCGTCGGGAGCCGCCGCTCCTGTTTGACGGGGGGCACAACCCCGGCGGGGTGGAGGCGCTCGCCGCCTCGCTCGACCGCTACTGGGGGGAGACGCCGCGCGTCTGCATCTACGGCTGTATGGCGGACAAGGACTATCGCACCTGTCTCCGTCGGCTCGCCGAGGTACCGACCAAGTTTATTTTTACGGAAGTCACCGACAATCCGCGTGCGCTCCCTGCCGGGGCACTCACCGCTGCCGCCGCCGGGATCGGCATCCGCGGGGAGTGCCTGCCGCGCCTTGCGGACGCCATAGCACGCGCCGATGAGATCCGGCTGCCGACCGTGATCTGCGGCTCGCTCTATCTGTACGCGGATCTGCCGGAAACGTATCTTACGGAGACTTTCAGGAGGACCTGACATGGTTGAAATCGTGCTGAATATCCTTTCCGCCGTGGGGGTGGTTGCGTTCTCCGTCGCGGGGGCGCTCGTCGCCATCGACCACCGGGTCGATATGTTCGGGGTCGTGACGCTCGCAGCGATCACCTCGTTCGGGGGCGGGATGACGCGGGACCTCCTCATGGGCAAGCTGCCGCCCACGCTCTTCACGGACCCGTTTTATCTGGTTCTCATGGGGGTCTCGGTCCTGACAGCACTGATCGTTTTCACCGTCGCCCGTGTTTTTCAGCAGAAGTTCGTCGCGCGGGAGAAGCTCATCGACCGCATCACCAACGTCTTCGACGCCGTCGCCATCGGGGTGTTCGCCACCACCGGGGCGAAGACGGTCATGGATTTTACGGGGCGGACGGACAACGCTTTTCTCATCCTGACGCTGGGGTCTCTCACCGCCGTCGGCGGCAGCATCATCCGCGACGTGCTCATCCGCGAGGTGCCGTTCGTCCTCAAAAAACGTATCTACGTTCTCGCCGTCCTCGCGGGTGCGGGGCTCTACTACCTCCTTGTGCGTCTCGGCGCCGCGGAGATCCCGGCGCTCGTAGCGGGGACGCTCCTGACCTTCGGTCTGCGCATGATGGCGACCATCTTCCGCTGGAACCTGCCGCGCGCGTTGCCGTGAGCCGTCCGGCTTGTGCCTCCTGATCTATCCGGAGGTTTTCGTGAAAAATGATAAGGCGGAGCCGATTTTATCGGCTCCGCCTTGCTTATGTGCGGGGGGTATGACCTTTCCGGCGCGTCTGTGCCGGGTAGGGGCGCCGCGGTCAGATCTTCTGCAGCTTGGCATAGGTCGCCATGAGCTTTTTCGTCATGCCGCTGTCGAACGCGACCTCGTAGAGGATGTCGCCGCCCATGTCGCGCGCGCTCCTGACCGTCCCCGTACCGAAGGTCGCGTGGTGCACGCGCGTGCCGGGGGCGAAGCGCGCCACACCAAAGGTGGCGGCGCTTTTCTGTGGCTTCGGGGGTTCAACGCGGCGGTTGAGCTCGCTCTCCTGCCGCCGGGGCGCGGGGGCGCTCCCGTAGCGTGGTGCCGGGGTCTGGTAGCCCTGCCCGTATCCGCCGCGCATATAGCCGCCGGCACGGGGCGGTGCAAAGGCGCGGGGCGGGTCGGCGATATCCAGCAGGCTCTCGGGGATCTCGTTCTTGACGAACCGGGAGAGCGGGTTGGCGCTTGTCCTGCCGTACAGCATCCGCTCACGCGTGTGGAGGATGTAGAGCTCCTCCTTGGCGCGGGTGATGGCGACGTAGGCGAGCCGGCGCTCCTCCGACATTTCGGAGGGAGACGAGAGAGACTGTGCCCCGGGGAAGATGCCCTCCTCCATCCCGGGCAGGAATACGACGGGGAACTCCAGCCCCTTGGCAGAATGGATGGTCATGAGCACGACGCTGTCCGCCTCGGTGTCGTACTTATCGACGTCGGAGACGAGCGCGACTTCTTCCATGAAGCCCGCGAGCGTCGGTGCCTCCGTGCGTGTCTCGTACTCGCTCGCGGCGGTGATGAATTCCTCCACCGCGTCGATGCGCGGCTTCTCCACCTCACCCGCGGCGGCGAGCATATCGCGGTAGCCGGTGCGGATGAAAAGACGCTCGATCAAGGTGCTGGGCGTGAGCTCGCCCCCCGCGACCGCCGCGCGGATCTCGTCCATCATGTCGGTGAACTCAATGAGCTTCGGTGCGATGCGGGCGAGGGCGGTGTAGCGGTTGGCGCGCGCCATGACCGTATACATGGAGAGCCCCTCCGCCGTGGCAATCTCGGCGACGGCGTCCAGCGACTTGTCCCCGATGCCGCGGCGCGGCTCATTGATGACGCGGAGCAGGCGCAGGTTGTCCGCCGGGTTCATGATGATGTAGAGGTACGCGACCATGTCGCGGATTTCCTTGCGGTCATAGAAGCGCTGACCGCCGAGGATCCGGTGCGGGATACCGCTCTTGGCAAAGGCGGTCTCGAACGCACGCGCCATTTCGTTCACACGGTAGAGCACCGCAAAGTCGCGGTAGCGGCGGTGCTTCAGCACCATCTGCGCCGTGATGGTATCGATGACGGCGCGCGCCTCCGCGTTCTGGTCCTCCGTCTCACGCAGGTGGATCTTCTCCCCCTCGCCGGCGTCACACCACAGCTTTTTGTCGTGGCGGTCGCTGTTGTGGGAGATGACGGCGTTCGCCGCGGCGAGGATGCACTTGGTAGAGCGGTAATTCTGCTCCAGCTTGATGACGCGGCAGTCGGGGTAGGCTTTATCGAACGAGAGGATGTTCTCGACTGTGGCGCCGCGGAAGCGGTAAATCGATTGGTCATCGTCACCGACCACCATGATGTTGCGGCTCCCGCCCGAGAGCAGCTCTGTCAGGCGGAACTGCGCCGGGTTGGTGTCCTGGTACTCATCGACGAGGACATAGCGGAACTTGTTCTGATAGTAGGCGAGCGCCTCGGGGCAGCTCTCGAGCAGCTCGACGGTCTTCATGATGATGTCGTCGAAGTCGAGGGCGTTGCACGCCTGCAGCTTTTTCTGGTACGCCTCGAACACGCGGCGGATATCCCGCGCGCGGGGGCTGGACGCGTCCGTGATGCTCTCGGGCCCCTGCAGCTTGTCCTTTGCCGCGGAGATGGCGTTCGCCACCGTCTTCGGCGGCAGGATCTTATCGCTGATGTTGAGGTCCTTCAGGATGGATGTGAGGACCCGCTTTTTGTCGTCCGTATCGTAAATCGTGAAAGCGGAGTCAAAGCCGATTTTGTCCGCGTACCGGCGCAGGAAGCGCACGCATACGGAGTGGAAGGTACCGGCGACGATCTGGTTCGCCACCTCCTCGTCCCCGAGCTCGGAGAGCAGACGCTCGCGGATCTCCTTCGCCGCCTTGTTGGTAAAGGTGATGGCGAGGATTGCCCACGGCGGGCAGGGATGGTCGATGAAAAGAGGGAGGATCTCCCGCTCGATCTGCTCCGGCGGCATCTCGGCGGCGGTCTCCAGGATCCCGACCTCCTCCTCGCGCACCCCCGAGGGGGCGGGCGCGTGGTAGGCGTTGCCGTACCGGATGAGGAAGGCGGTGCGGCGGACGAGGACGGTCGTCTTACCGCTCCCCGCCCCGGCGAGCACGAGCAGAGGTCCCTCGGTCTGAAAGACAGCCTCGCATTGCGGCGGGTTGAGGTGCGCGCCATAGACTTTTCGGAACAGTTGCTGCTTCGCGGTGAGATACCGCTCTTCCAAGGTGGGCATAGCTTGACTTCCTTCTGTATGTTCTTATCCTGTATTGTAGCACAAATGCGGTGCTTCCGCAAGACGGGCGGCAGGGATCCCGGCGGAAAAGGGAACGAAAACAGCGCGGCATCGCCGCGCTGTTCCGGTCGGGGCGTGATTACGCAGTCGGGTTATCCCGGTGCGTCAGCGCCCGGATGCCGTCGAGGGAGAGCCCGTACTTTTCCGCGATGTCGCGGGCGTAGGAGCGGCCGTCGGGGCGGGCGCGCCGGATGAGGAAGGAGCGGCGCCCCTCCTCGATCCCCGCGACCAGGGTATCGATGCGTACACCGCCCTCCGCCGCGGCGCGCTCGTTGATCTCGGGCACGGCAGAGGCGAGCTCATGCAGGTGGGTGGAGAAGATGCCGCGGCACCCGACGACGGCGAAGCCGGTCAGGATCTCGGCGGCGATATAGGACGCTTCAAACGCGCCGGTGGAGGAGAGGGACTCGTCGAGCAGGATCATGCTGTCGCCCGTGACCTCCTCGAAGATCTCGCGCAGGCGGGCACATTCCTCGCCGAGCCGCCCCTTGTCGATGGTGTCCTCCGCCCCCTCCGGGAAGTGGGTGAAGATACCGTCCGCGGGGGAGACGGTGAGCGCCTCCGCCGGTACCCGCATCCCGAGCTGGGTCATGGCCTGTGCCAGCCCGACGGCGCAGGTGATGACCGACTTACCGCCCCGGTTGGGCCCCGTCAGTACATAGATGCGTGCGTTGTCGTCAAAGGTGAGGTCGTTCGGCACGACGGGGTCGTCGATGCGGAGCGCAACGTCGGGATTATACAGCCCGCGCGCGTCAAACGCCTTTTCGGCGGCAGGGCGCAGGACGGGGGTCGCGAGAGGATAGCCGGCGTCGGTCAGGCGCTTTTCGAGCGCGCCGACGCGCGTCACAAACTCGATCTCCGGCAGGAGCTTCAGGAGAAAATCCGCATTGTCCAGCACATAGTCGCCGACGATCGCTCGCCACGCCTTGACCGAGGAGCGGAAGACGTCCTCAAGCGCCCCCTTGAAGGCGCCGGAGAGCGCCTCCTGCCGGTTCTCGGACTGCTTTTTGCCGAGCGGGGTCAGGGGGGCGATGCAGGTCATGGCGTCGTTTCTGAAGCTCATGCGCAGGATCTTGTCCAGCAGCCGCCCGCTTTTGAACGGCTCCGCGTTGAGGCGGAGGACGCCCGCGTCCACAGGGCGGCAGGCGGCGTCGAGGTTGACCCCGATCGTCACGCTCCTGACCTCGTTCACGTGTGCGGAGAGCTCTCCGAGGCGCGTTTTCAGCGTGAGGTAATCCGCGTCGCCGGCGAAGGCGGCGATGCGGTCGGTCAGCGTGCGGAAGGCGGGGGAGGTGCACGTCTCCCCGGCGACGGCGAGACCCGCGGCGAGCGTGTCGATCGCCCGCACATACAGCTCGATCTCCGTGATGGAGTAGAGGTAGGCGTCGCCCGTGTCCGTCCCCCCGTCACGGTCCAGGTGACGGAGCTCGCGGATGTCACAGAGGATCGGCACCGCGCGGGCGAGCGTATCGGAAAGGGCGGGGACCCGGGCGAGGTCGGCGAGGGTCTCCTGCCGGTAGCGGATGACGGCTGGGTCGGAGGTGAAGTAGTCCGTGAGCCCGCCCGAGAGGGTGAGCAGGTCGGAGAGCCCGAGCTCCTCACATACCTTTTCGGAAATATGGGTGCGCCGCGCCCCGGCGGTGTCGGCGCGTCGGCTTTCTTCATCGGGCCAGAGCAGACTGACGAATGGCTGTTCCATGAGGGATCTCCCGTCATTTGAGAATTGCGTCCGGGTGTCCCGGATGCGTCGTTGATAGTCTTAATATAGCACAAAACGCGCCCGCGTGCAAGAGCGGGCGCGCTTTGGCGGCGGCGCGAGCGGCGATCGCGCTCAAAACTGCGCGTCAGCGGTGCCGCACCTTTTTGGCAGTCAGGTCAAAGCTGCGCTCGGTGATACCGGAGATGATTGCCTCCGGGAGGTCGGCGTCGAGCGGCAGGGTGATCCAGTGCAGCTTGTTCATGTGGTAGGCGGGACAGATGGCGGGGAACTCCTCGCGGAGCGCGAAGCCCTCCTCGGGGGTGCATTTGAGGTTGACGATCCAGATGCGCTCGTCCCCCGCGCGCCCGATTCGCCCCGGTGCGACGTGCATGAGGATGCCGAACCACTTGCCGCCCTCGCCGTGGCGGAGCACGGTTGTCTCAAAGTCGTTTTCAAAGGGCTTGTCCGCCCGGGCGCCGGGCAGCCCCAGCGCCCGGGTCAGGTATTCGTCGTAGGTCATGTTTTTTCTCCCCCTGCGGGATGCGTTATTCCAATGGGATGAAATCGGCGCGGCGCCCGGTTTTCCGGCACCGCGCTGACAAATACGCGGGTCAGTCCAACGCCTCCAGAGGAATGTAGAGGAACGGGCGGGCGGTGTCCACCGGCATCGGTGCAAAGTAGGTGCCCTCGTCGAGCGGCGCCTCGCCATACGCCTGCCGCCACTCCTCGAAATCGGCGAGGTCGTCCATCGCATAGAGAGAGGAAAAGGCGAAGTCTACGCTCTCGAGGAGATACTCCGGGTCGTTCTCACGCAAAAAGCGCAGGCAGTCGTGCGCACGGCGCTCCCGCGTCCCGTCACAGATCGGGAGGAGCATACGCATCTCCCTGACACCCTTCATTTTTTCAAACAGCTCGTCGGAGACGGGGCAGTCGATGCCGTAGCTGTCGCGCGTGTCCCCAGGGATGACGGTGTCCGGCACCTTGTCGTCCAATTTGTAATGGACGAAATAGAAACGCTTGTCCGCCGCGGAGGCATCTGCGTGGTGGCACGCCACCATGAGAGACGCCCATGCCTCCCGGCTGAAACGGGCGAGCCGCATATCGTCCATGAGCGGTGCGCATCGCTGCCGCTCCTGGTGCTCCCAGGCGGAGAAACGATAGCCGTGCGCCCGGATCTCCGCGATGATCGCGTGATTGACCTCGGGCGTGATTTCTGCCGAGCGGTAGCGGTCGTCGTATGTGGCCCAACCGATGACTTTTGCCATATTCATACCTCCTGCCGTCTGTCGGCGGCGAGAATTGTGATGTCCCCACGGGGGCGGGATGCCTGCGGCGCGGTGCGCCGCCCCGTTACGATAACGCGTTGGCTGCCTCGGCGGCGCCGAGCAGACGGATGAAGTCCCCGATGTCGCCGGGCCCCGTATAGGTCTTTTCGATGTGCCAGTCGGTCACATGAAAGCCGAAGCGCTCCGCGAGGGAAATGATCTGCTCCTCCGTCAGGCGGTCGCCGACCCCGTTCGCGACGTCGGCGCAGTCGGTCAGGACGGCGGTGCCGCCGACGTCAATGAGCAGGAGGCTGATCCCGTCCCATCCCCGGTCGTACACGCCCGTGGGCACCTCGTAAATGCGGCCGCTGCCCCGGATGGGGTACTTGGTCGCGATTTCAGCGGCGGCGGTTGCGATATCCATGCGGTTCTCTCCTTTGCTCGGCGGTACGGTGCGGATCACCGTATTTTGCTGTCCGGTCTTGCGTAGACGAGCGCGCCCTTGATCTTATCCAGCCGGATACGGGGGCAGTCGGCGCGGTCAAACAGCGAGAACTGCCAGTCCGCGGGGTAGGTGTTCAGAAAAAGATAGATCTTGTGCAGGATCTCATCGCGCTGTTCCTGTTCCTCTGCACACAACGCCTCGCCGTCCCTATTGAAGCAAACCACAAAGGCACTGGTGAAGAAGTGGTCATTGACGGTCTTCCGGACCAGGTAGATCTTCCGGATGGTGCCGTCGTCCACCGAGCGGATGTAGGTAAGGATACGTTCCAGCATCCCGCCCGGCAGGTGTTCCGCTGTCAGGTGGTCGTTGGGGGAGAGGAAGGCGGTCTTGCTGTATTCGTCGATCTGGCGCTGTGCCAGCTGCTGTGCACGCTCGCGGTACTCGGTGAGTTCCTTTTCTCTGCCGGTCATACAGCAGAAGGCACCGATGGCGGACATTCCGTCGACGAGGTAGTCGTTGTTTTTCTCCACGGCGCGGTAGAGCAGGTCGATCCCTGCTGGGTCGTAGCGGTGGAGCAGAACAGTGCCTTTTACGAGGCAGGCGAACGCCATCGCATGATCATCCAGCGCCAGGATCGCCCGGTCGCAGAGCTCCTTTGCTTCCCGGTGCCGCCCGAGGAGCTGCAGGTCATTCACGATATCGGCATACTGCTCGGCGACGAGAGGTTTGCCCGCCTCCTCCCACGCGGTCACCCGCCGGAGCGGCTCCAGATACTGCTCCCTGCGTTCGCGGCTATAGGAGGTCGCCCGCAGGTGCCGGATGTCCTCATCCATGAGGTGCAGCGCCGCCTCCGTTTCCTCACGGAAGGCGGGAGGGCTGTTGTCCTCCACCGTCTGCGCCCCTTTTACACCGAGAACCTCCCGACGCATTTTCAGGGTCGGGTGGGTCGCGTTGTTGGCGAGGATTTCTTTTTCAGAAAGGATGTCCCAGTCGGTATGCCGCTGTGCGATCGCCGCACGGAAGCGCTCGACAATATGTGTCATATACAAGGGGTCCGGCTCCTCCCGGGCAAGATCCGATGGTCTGTCCTCATACTCGGACTCCCAGAAGTAGACGTCGGCATAAAACAGCTTCAGAAGCGCGGAGGCGGCGGTTGCCGGGTCTCCGTGTTTCGCCATATCGCGATCCGCTTCGGTCTCCGCTACGACGGAGCTTGCGTGACGGTAGATCAGGTAGGTGAAGGAATACCATGCATCCAACCAGGAGAAAAAGGCACCGATCGCCTTTGCGGCACGGGGGCGTTCCTCCCGGGTAGAGAGAAAATCGGCGTAGTCGGCTTCCTTTTCCGAGGCTTTGTTTTTATCGGAAACATGGGAAAACTCATGCAGGCAGACGCAGTACAGCTCCTCCGCGGAAAAGACGGAGAGGAGGATGACGCCGAGCTGGAGGTGATAGCCGCGGCGGTCACATGTGATGGTGGCATTACAGTCCATCGTGAGGGAAATAATGATGTTCCTCCGGCAGCCGAGTGCCCGCGCGGCACGGGAGGCGGTGGCATAGAGCTCTGGAAAGCGATTCTTGTCCAATACAAGGATATTTGCACCGTAGTGCACTTTCGGTTTCGAATGAAATCTGTCGAAGACGGCAAAGTAACCGAGCCCTGTAAACACAAGAGCCATAGAGCACAGGGGCCACAATGCCTCTGCGTATATCCCGCCGACGATTGCGGGGAAGGACAGCAGGAAGAAAAGGATGACCGCATAAACGGTCGTCGCGTGGCGGATGCGTTGCAGCTTTCGGAGCTGTGCCGCGGAAGACACGAAGGCTTCCTGCCTGTTCCGCAGCAGATAGGCGTTGACGGCGGCAACATCCATGCTCCGGATCCGCCGGTTGAAGATCGCGGCAGAGAGGGCGCTCGCACCGAGCAGGACGGGCGGCAGTAGTGCCAGAATGACGAGGACAGGCTCCCATCGGCTGCCCGGGATGATCTCCCGGATGGCGTAGCCGGCGATACACGGCAATGCGACAAGCGCGAAGGCGGCGAGAAACAACAGGTATTTGAGCGGTGTCAGTGTGTACTTCAAAACGGACCTCCGAATGTATTGCGGTATCACGCACCCGGGATGCCCTATGTCCGATGCCGCACGATACCTGATCATGTCGATTCTATTATACGGTGGAATGGTTCTCATTGCAAGTTTTTTCATGCCGCGGGCGCGGGAAAAAAGACGATTGCATACGGAGCGCGATGGCGGTATTATGGTTTTACCGAGTGGCGCCCCGGCTCATTTTGCCGGTTGCCTCAGCCGCGCCCGGATGTAAAAAACACCCCGACCGATATACGAAAAGCACCCCGGTCGGGGTGCTTTTGTTTTTTTGCGCGGTCAATATGGCGCACCGGGGTGTGTTCCGGGTCAGATTTTTTTTAACACCCAGATGATCGAATAGCCGTCCCGGGTGCGCACCGTGTCGGGGTAACCGATGAGGCGGGACATGGCGATGATCGACGCCTTGTCGTAATCAAACAGACTGTCTGCCTCCTCCTGGGTCATGCCGCCGCTCTTGACCGCCGCCCGTTCCTTGGCGTAAAAGTCGTTGCAGGCGCACTGCCCGTATTCTCCCTCAAACGCAAAGCCTGCCCGGGAGACGATCGCGGACATTTCCTCCGGGGTATAGATGCGCTTGTGGTACGGGTCGTAGTTCACACCGTTTTCGTCCACCTTTTCAAAGGCGGCGTTGGGGAACGAGAGCAGCAGCCATCCGCCCGCAGCCAGTGCTTCGTGCAGACCGGCGAGCAGGTTCCCGGCGTCGTCCAGGTGCTCGACCGTCTCGAAGCAGGTGGCACCGTCCGCGCCGTGGAATGCCTCGGGGAGGGCGTCCCTTTCGAGGTCGCACCGGGTGAAGATGCCGTTGCATCGCTGTTTTGCGTGACGGAGGTACGTCTCGTTGATGTCCGCGCCGCAGACGGAGAGACCGCTCTCGGCGAGCATCGCCGATCCGAATCCCTCTGCGCAGGCGGCGTCAATCACCTTGTGCGCTCCCACGGCGCGGAAGAAATCGACGGCGAACAGGTATCTTCCGACGTGCTCCGCCTTCATCCAGATATTTTCCTTTTTGCCGTCGAACGGCTCGCAATGGTCGATCGCGTAATTCATGCCATATTCTCCAGTTGTTTCCGTGTACGGTATTTTTATGCGCCCGTTTTCTTGCGTATCAGCGCCCGGATGGTGGTTTCGCTGACGCTCGGCAGGGCAGGGATGGTATCGTATTCTCCCCGTCGCCGCAGGGCTTGCTCCGGGGGCAGGGACAGGAACCGCACCACATCCGCCTTGTAGCGGAGGTGGGGGAGCGCCGTCGTGTCCGCGAGGGCGAACAGAGCCTCCCGGTAGCTGCCGTCCGGGTCGGTATTCAGGTCCGCGAGATACCCTGCCGAGATGATATCAAAGCACGCGTCGCCGCGCACCCATGCGTCGCCGCTCTGCTCCGAGAGCGCGGCGACCTCCCGGTAGAGGTCGATGCTCCTTTGCAGGTCGCCGTCACGCAGACAGTATTTTGCCCGGATGCTCTTGAGGTGGGTCTTCAGCCACAGGGAGTCGCCGCAGGAGGCTTCATAGGTCTTCTCTGCGAGGCAAAGCAGCTCGTCGGCTTTCCCGGTGTCGCCCGACTTGTTGTAGGCGAGCGATGTCCAGGAGAGACAGTAACATTCGGGGATGCCGCCGACACCGCGGAGCTTTTCGTAGATGGTTTCGCCGTAGCGCTTCGCCCGCTCGAGGTCGCCGCCGTCGTATGCCGCAACGATGGATTCGATGGCGAGCATCTGGTTCTTCCGCGCCACGATGTCGAATTTCCAGAGGTCCTCCGCGTCGTTGTCCAGTACCTCGCCGTACTTTTCGAGCGCCTCCGAGACCTGTCCCGCCGACAACAGCATACGCGCCGTCACCAGCTCTGCCTGCACGGCGATGTCCGCGTCGCACGCTTCGGCGCGGATGAGGGAGAGGTTCTTGAGCCCGTTTGCCAGGTCGTTGAAATGGTCGTTCCATATCAGCCCGGCGAGCGCCTTGACGTAGTAATCGGAGTACTTGCCCTCCGATCTTTTGAGCAGACTGCGGAATGCCGAGAGGGACTCATCCCGTTTGCCGGCGTAGTCTGCCACCGTGCCCAGCATATATAAGTAATCAAGCTGTGTCCGCTCGTCCGCGTAGTTTTCGATGGTCTCCCGGTTTGCGGCGAGGATCTGACCGCAGCCCACCAGGTTTCCGCACACAAATTCTCCCCGTGCCCGGCAGCAGGCGACGCGGGCGAGTTGCTCTCCGGCGTTTTCGCTCATGTCGGAAAGAAAGAGGAGCCCGTCGAGTATTTCGTTCCACTCCCCGTAGAAATCTGGGTTGCCCTGTAGTTTGCGCGCCAGCGCGAGCGAGCCGCTCCAGAACCCGTCGCTCTCCGCAAAGGCGGCGAGCCGCCTCTTTTTGCCCACGCCGCGCAGGATGGTGACCGCCTTGACGTAATCGTAGTCGGTCAGCTCCCCGTCCTCCTCGGCGTCCGCGAGGTAGTCGGCAGCGGAGGCGAAGCCATCCTCCGCGAAGACGGCGTATGCCCCGGCGGCGTTCTCGTCGCTGATCCATTCGGCGAACGAGTCGCAGTAGAAGGTGACGCACGGACTACCGAATTTTTCGGTGTTTTTGACGAGCAGAACGGACAGCGTCCGCAGGATGTCGTGCAGCTCGGAGCGACGCATCCCGAGTGCGTTCTTGATGAGCTCGATGGGCGGATTTTCGAGCGCGACGAGGATGGACAGCACGTCGGCATACTTACCGCTGTACTCCTGCGGTGACACCAGCTGTTTCATCCAGGTGAAGTATACGTCCGCAACCTTGCAGGGCAGGGTCTGCGCGTCGTGTACGGTCATGCTTCCGTTCCGGATGCCGTCGCGCACCGCAGAGGCGTAGAGGAACGATCCCTGGGCGCGCTTTGCAACTGCGGTGCTGATGGCGTCTGCCTCCTCATCCGTCGCGACCACCTCCTCAAAGGTGTCGCGGAGATAGCCGTGGATGTCCCCGAATACCTCGGCGTCCTCCGGCGCGGTGGTGATTTTGTACACCCCCGCGTTGCCGCCGGTGCGCAGGGCGGTCTGCCGCGCGGTCAGGAGGAATTTGGCAAAGTGCGGGAGCTTCGGCGCCTCCTCGCAGAAGACGTCGAGAGCGGCGTTCTCCCCGTTCCTATAGAAGAAGTCCACGCCGTCGATGACGACCAGCGCGTCCTCCATGTTGCCGTCGATGACATTGAGCGGCTCGGCGATGAAGAAGTTGAAAGCCTCCGCGGGGGAGGTGAACTCACCCGATGCGGCGGGGTCGTTCAGGAGGGCGTCGAGCCGCGCGGCAAAGGAGGGGATCCGCACGGCGAAGGCGAAGCTGACCTCACGGATGAGCTTATAGACGCCGTCCGCCTTGTCCCGGTACTTGTCGCAATAAACGAGCCCGCAGGTCCGGGGATCGTAGTGGAAGCAGCTCGAGCAGTAGCAGGATTTTCCGAACCCGGGGAAGCCCTCGAGCAGGCAGATGTTGTGCGTCTTGTCGTTCAGCCAGGCGTTGATTTTCGCGTCCAGCCAGTCGCGCTTCCGGAACTCTTTACCGATATCGAATTTTTCTCTCGAAAATGCCTCCGGAAAGCGCAGGCGCGATTTGATGGAATTGAGTCTTTTTTCGTACTGCGCGGGGCGGAGCAGGCAGTCGTCGAGGAAGGCGCGCGTCTTTTCCGCGTACCAGTCGTCGAAGCGGTCCTCCGGCACTTCGCTCCATTCGGACATATTAAAGAACTGGATGGCAGCCACCGACGGGGGCACGAGCCCCTCTACGCCGCGCTCGACGGCGACGGGGCGGATGTTGGTTCTGTTGCGGCTGACGGCGATTGCCAGCTCGTCGAGACATACGCCGCCCTCGCGCAGACCGTATTTTGAGAGGAGCGCGACAAAATAGTCGCAGGAGATGATCGCCTCGGTGATCTTCTCGCGCCAGTCGGCGCCGGGTGTGATCCCCTCGTAATCGATCCAGACGTCAAAACCCGCGTCGGTGAGCGTCGATGCGAACCTTTTGGCGCCGGCGACGAAATCGTGACCGTAGCTGATAAAGACCTTTCCTCTTTTTCCCGCTTCCATCCTGCACCTCACGCTGCCGTTGTTACCTCTATTATAACATTTCCAACCGAAAACACAAGTAGCACATCTCCCGCCGCGCCACGGCGGCGTGACAACCCCAAAAGTATCCCGTGGCGTTTTTTGTGTGTGGCGCTGGTATGCAAATATAACACTTTTGATGCCGGACGGCAGTACGGTTTGTCTTACGGACAATGACCGCCGGAAAATCCGTTATCTTTTCACAAAAAAACAGCAACGAGTCATTGACTCGTTGCTGTTGCAGAGAATCTGCCCGTGGGTATGATCAAGTGCTGCGGCATCGCGTGAAACGCTGCTACGCAGTTTGATTTTGCCGAAATGCCCCACTCACCGCACATCTAGGCGGCATAAGTGTTTGATGATGCCCTGTTACAAGCAAAATCCACTGTTTCATATTGTACTGTGAAATTCGGATTTGTCAACAGTATATGAAATAAAAAGACCCCGGAAATGGGGTCAAGACGGTGCCGCAGAGCAGCGATGCTCTCCTTTCGCGGGGCCAGGCGAGACATCCGAAATACGGACATCGGCGGTCATCACCGTCCAAGAGCAGTATATCCCAAAGAACACGTTTTGTCAATAAAAAACGTTTCGCAAGTGGTATCGGAGGAATATTGCGGGGCAATATCTTTTGGCTTGGGTTTGTCTCGCGGGCGGACAAACCTGTGCGCCAAAGATGTGAACCCTCTCCCGCCTGCGGCGTGGTAGGGTACATTCACTCGCCTTCAGCCACAAAAAGGCACCCCGAAAATGGGGTGCCTTTTTGTGGCGGAGCATTAGTAACGTAAATCAAATTATTGACTTTATAACCCCGATTATATGATACTTTTCATAAATTCATCCATTATAGCAACGTAATTTGACCCGAAAACACTGTCAAAATTATAGTTAATGCAACAGTTTAGGACGCTATCAAACCCATATTTTTCTATCAGATAGTAAGTAAAGGTATAAGCCTCTGGGTATGTTAAAACATTTCCGTCTTTACTTGTACAAGAATATATTTTACATATCGCGTTCGTCGCATACGGGAAGTTAATTCGCGATTTATAACTACTGTCTTTCAAGGTGGTTTCGCCGATACATTTTTCAATGAGCGCAAAATTAAATTCAGACAGAGTGTCGAATTCGCCGCCGTTCTTCTCGTAAAGCGCATTGACTGTATTTACAAAATCGGCAATATCGCCTGTTAATGTTTGATCCGTAAAAGATAGATAAAACCGATTATTTATATCGGAAATATGTTTGGAAACATACCGAGATAAATACTCTGCTACACCTTCACCTATCCACGCTTCGTCGGTAGGGTTGCTTTTTAATGTCACGGCGTGAATTGTTTCGTGTACATATTCGCTTGGGTCGAGCAGGTATATTTTGCGATTATTAACATCACAGCACGTCTTAATTTCTCTGTCGGAAATAAAATATTCGAGATTGTCGGAATACTTTTGATTTACAAAATTGAAACTGTCGGGAGCGTTATTTTTTATATAATCCAAGATTTTTGCGCATTCTACATTGCCTGCCGATAAATGGTATAAGATCCTTTCGGGCGTATCAAAACTTGCAGTTTCGCGTTTGGAAGAAAACGCATCGAGATTGTAAACCCGATTTGCCGTACTGATTACAAGTGGGTATGACAAAAATTTTTGACTGTATATCGCTCCGTCAAGCCACGACAAATCGTAAGGTATATTAAACTTGCGATCTATACCTAAAAATAAGAGGTATTCGGTTCTGTAATCCGTTAAGTTTGCATTTATAAAATTCTTATATCCGTATGTACTGATAACGAAATTGCTGAAAGAATATGCTGTTTCTATTGCAGTATTCGTATTGTTGTAAAAATCATCAACAAAGTAGGCGGGAAATAATGTTAATTCCAAATCTTTATCGCTTGCATAATATTGTTTAAGTTCTTCACTGCTATATTCACAATTAAAAGCGTAGGCGTACGCACCATATTGTTTCCAATACTCGGTTGATCGGATATAAGCACCCGCAAGGGACTTTCTATAACTACCACTTTTTACAGCGCTTTCATTGCAAATCAAGACGTTGTTTTGATATACAGCTTTATCGTTACCTAAAATATATTCATCGGCGATTATATAGCACTTTATTTGCGTATTCAAATTGAATGCATCTTCCAAGATGGAATAATCTGCTTGCATAGAATTTAACAAAATGTCAATTTCGTCTTTCGCAGTACTGACTGTATTTTCAACGTGCAATTCTATATTGTCATTTCTCAATATATTGCATGTGGTGCTTTTGTAATCGGGAATATACTCGTACACATCTGTTTGATAATTTTTATTTTTGCTACATGCTGAAAAAATCATCAGGCAACATAAAAGAGAAATAATCAGAATAAGCCTTTTTTTCATAAAACGCCCTCATAAACAATAATGTCTGTATTTTTCTCTATTGTACACAATTTTACTGTTGGATTCAAGAAAAGTGCCATTGCATATTTTACATGGTACTTTGGCTGGTACATGGCTATATGAGAAGTTGTCTATTGCTCCGACAAATTCCCCGTTTCTTTCCATGGATCTTTCTTGCTTTATATTTTGACTGCAATTTGACTGCAAAAAGTATAATATGATACGCTAAAATACGCTAAACGGCGAGGCATTCGCAGAACAGAGCCGGAGGGATTTTCAACGCCTGCGCCGGCAACCAAGCCCTGCGCCCGGCGGCGGTCGCCCCCGTTCGCAGGACAAGGTTTTCCGGCTTGTCGCTCGCCAAAATCCGTTCACCGAAAGGATTTTGGCAGCTCCCCCGCGCCTCCGTCGCTCGGGTTCAAATCCTCTCAAAAATACAAAAAGGCACCCCGAAAATGGGGTGCCGAAGAAATGGTATCGGAGGAATATTGCGGGGCAATATCTTTTGGCTTGGGTTTGTCTCGCGAGCGGACAAACCTGTGCGCCAAAGATGTGAACCCTCTCCCGCCTGCGGCGTGATAGGGCACATTCACCCGCCTTCAGGCACAAAAAGACACCCCGAAAATGGGGTGCCTTTTTGTGGCGGAGAAGGAGGGATTTTCAACGCCCGCACCGGCAACCAAGCCCTGCGCCCGGCGGCGGTCGCCCCCGTTCGCAGGACAAGGTTTTCCGGCTTGTCGCTCGCCAAAATCCGTTCACCGAAAGGATTTTGGCGGCTCCCCCGCGCCTCCGTCGCTCGGGTTCAAATCCCCTCACAAATACAAAAAGACACCCCGAAAATGGGGTGCCTTTTTGTGGCGGAGAAGGAGGGATTTGAACCCTCGCGCCGGTTACCCGGCCTACACCCTTAGCAGGGGCGCCTCTTCGGCCTCTTGAGTACTTCTCCAAAAGCAGCAGGCGCCGATCCACAGCCTGCCGGATTATTATACTAAACAGGCGGGGGAATGTCAATAGATTTCGGCAAAAAAGCAGGAACGGCACGCGCGGGGAAGATTGACCGTGCGCGCTCGAATTGGCTCGCGGGCCGCACTTCGATTGTGCTCCGTTCCTCTCGTTTGCTCACTTTGCCTCCTCCGTGCGTCAAAATCCCCCGTGCCAGGGCAGCACGGGGGATAAATGATGATAAGACGTTATGCGAGAGTCAGGCTGACATCATCGATCTGGACGGTGCCCCCGGTCTGGGAAGCCGCGCCGAAGGCGACGCGCACGGTTGTCGTTCCCGCGGGCGCCTGTGCCGTGATACGGCGGTAGTAGCCGAAATCACCGGATGCGGTCGGGAGAGAACCTCCCGGTATCTCTATCATGAGTCCGTTTTCGCTGCCGGCGCCCGTCACAAAGATGACCGCCGCCGTAAGGGTGGTGTCGGGCGATGTGGCGTTTGCAAAGAACGAGAGATCATAATGAGCTCCGTCCACCGTCGGCGTGACATCCTGCGACAGTGTGCCGCCGTTTGAGAGGGAGACGGAGGAACTGCCGGTGTGGAACCGCCCCGGTGTGTTTTGCTGTGCCACAAGTGATGGATTCTCGGAGGTCCACCCGGTCGGTACCGTGTCGTCAAAGGTATCCATGGATCCATTTGTGATATAGTTGCCGCTTGTGGTCTGTGAGGCAGCAGGACCGGCAGGCCCTGTCGGACCGGTTGCTCCTGTGGCACCTGTAGCGCCGACAGGCCCCGTAGCACCCGTAGCTCCGACGGGACCGGCAGGTCCTGCGGGACCGGTGGCTCCCGTGGCGCCAGTTGCTCCGGCAGGCCCGGTAGCGCCTGTTGCTCCGGTGGGGCCGACGGGACCACGACAGCCTGCCGGACCACGAGGACCGGTAGCGCCGCGAGAACCGATTAAACGCGGATCGATGGCATCCTCGGGACAACTCCGCCCTGAGATGCCGCTTCTGCTGTTGTTACATGAATGACAGGTCATGTTAAATTACCTTTCCATCTAGAAAACCGCAAATTTTACGAGAAAACTTGCGTGTTTATCCGGAATTTGGGGAAAAGAATCCCCTGTATCATTATATGCAAACGGGATGTGGAAAGCTAACTTTGCGACTCAAAATACTTTTGATTATAGAGCACCGCGGGTGCCTTCGGACGGAGCGCCGCTGCCATCCGATGATAGTGCAACGCCTGCTCCCGCTCCCCCAGTCGGTCATAACACATGCACAGCCCGAGCAGAGGATCAAAGCGTGCGCGCGTGGTATCCCGGAAGCCGCGGCTGTCATCCGGCAGCGGCGCATCCAGCGCCGCACGGAACCAGAAGATCGCGCCGTCCCATTCTCCCCGGTCGGCGAGGAGCTGACCGATGTCTGTGCATACTTCGGCGCGCGGCGTACCATAACGGAAGGTCTGTGCATAGGCGGCGAGCGCCGCCCCGGTGTCCCCCGCCCGCACTGCCATCGTCGCGAGCAGCCGACAGGCATCGATCTTGTTTTCCACCCAGCCGCCCGGGTGGTGCAGAAACGCTGTCAGCGTTTCCGTCGCCTCACGGTCCCGCCCATGGTAGTACTGTTCACGCCCCCAGTAGAAGATATCGCGCGGAGTGAACGGGTCACCCCGTGCCATGTGGAGCTCATAGAGCTTGAGGTTCCGGTCGGAGCAGGCTGTTTTGATGCTTTTATGAGTTACGGCGACATCGGAGATCATCTCCCTGCCTGCGTAGCAGAGCACTTCATGCACATAACCCACCCAGCGGTGGGGAAGGGCGCGACGGATCAGCCGTTCACGCAGGAATGTGAAGGTCGCTTTCCCGTCCTCGTCGAATGCGGTCTCATACGGCATCAGGACAACGTCCGTCTCCGGCGTCAGCACGCTTTTCAGTGCGAGGAAACCGCGGCGGTTCTCCTCTGTCAGTACGTCGTCGGCATCCATCCAGAAAAGGAAATCCGAGGTCGCGTGCGAAAAGGAGGCATTGCGTGCGGCGGCAAAATCGTCACACCATGTAAAATGATGCACACGCGCACCGTGCCCGGCGGCAATCCGCACGGTAGCATCACGGCTGCCTGTGTCCGTCACAATAATCTCGTCAAAGAGTCCGACGACGCTGTCGAGGCATCGGCCGAGCACCGCCTCCTCATCGCGGACGATCATGCAGAGTGATACAGTCATAGATTTCTCCTCCCGGTCATGGTATGCAAGACGAGGGAAAAGCGACACGGTGGCGCCCGCCTGTTCGTTTTTTCCGTCGCGCCCTTGGCAAAAGGAGGGCGTTGTGCTATGATAAAGAGAACAATCACACCAAGCGAGGGCGACGTATGGAGATACGACCGGGGAAATACCGACATTTCAAAGGGGGTCTCTATGAGGTCATCGGGATGGCGAAGCATTCGGAGACCGGGGAGGACATGGTCGTTTACCGTGCGCTTTACGGCGAGTACGGGCTGTGGGTGCGCCCCGCTCGTATGTGGAATGAGACGGTGGAGCGTGGGGGCGTTTCCTACCGTCGCTTTACGCCCGTAGAGCCGTCCGAAGCCGACCTCGCCGACGGGGAACGTGGCTCCGGAGAGGCGGGGCAGCCATGACGCCTGCGGCTTATCGGGAGGCGCTGTGTGCCGCCGCTGACCCCGCCTACGCCGATTTCCAGGCCGCACTCATTCCGACCGTTGCGCGTGAGCGGGTGCTCGGCGTGCGGATGCCCGCACTGCGTGCACTGGCAAAGCGCCTGGCGCCGGACGAGGGAAAGGAGGATTTCTACCGTTCTCTCCCGTACACATATTATGACGAGGATAATCTGCACGGCTGCCTCATCGCCGGGGAGCGGGACTTCGACAGGGTCATCGGGCTCCTGGACGTCTTCCTGCCGTATATCGACAACTGGGCGACCTGCGATATGCTGTCGCCGTCCGTGTTCCGACGCCACCGGGAGGAACTGTTGCCGCACATCCGCCGCTGGGTGGCGTCCGGGCATCTCTATACCTGCCGCTTCGGGATCCTGAACCTCATGCGTCACTATCTTGATGCAGACTTCCGGGAGGAGTACCTCGCCCTTGCGGCGGCGGTCCCGACGGAGGCGTATTATCTCGAAACCATGGTGGCATGGTATTTTGCGACGGCGCTCGCAAAACAGTATAAGGCGACCCTGCCGTATATCCGGGAGCGCAGGCTCGCGCCCGGGGCGCATCGCCGCGCGATACAGAAGGCGCGCGAAAGCCTGCGCCTGACCGCGGCGCAGAAGGCGCTCCTCGCGTCACTCCGATAAAACAAGGCGGAGCCGAGAAATCTCGGCTCCGCCCGGTTTATTCTGTTGGTTGACAGAGGGGCAGGGCACCTTTTCGCAGACTGGCAGAGGGGCTGCTATAACCCATAAAACGGCTTTCGGTGTGCGCCAGCCTGCGCCCGGGGTCAGTCCTCTCCGCCCTGCAAGGCGTCAAACCAAAGCGCCTTGGCGAAACGGTAACCGCCGTGCGTGTTCGCCTCTGTATATTGGTGCGAGGCACCCTTGGAAAAGGATACATAACCGTTCTGCAGCTTGAATAGGAAGTCCGTGACGCCGACGGTCGTCAGGTGCGATGCCTCGCGGTTTTCCTCTTTATCGGGATCCCACAGCCCGAGTGCGATCGCGGCGACGGCGGCAGGGACGAGAATGCAGAAGTTGGTCGCGCAATAGACGGCGTCCGAACGGATGCCGAGCGCGTCGTGAGAGCGGAATTCGGTCATGAGCCCCTCCATGCCCGCCACGGGGGAGGAAACGCCCTCCGGCAAATAAGCGTACTGCCCGATCGGATCCCCTTCCGTATTGGTGACGATGCCGCCGCGCTCGTTGTGCAGCAGCAGTTCACGGAAGATGGCATCCGTTTCGGCGAGCGGCATCCCCTTATATACATAAGGATATTTCACGCCCTTGCCCTCACCCGCCGGCGTCAGCTTTTCGCAGTTCTGCAGATAGCAGGTGCCACCCTCCTCAAAGAGGCGGCGCCCCGCGGCGGACCAGGTACGCAGGATGTTCGTAAAACGGAAATCCTGCAGCTTCTGCATGGCGTCTTCATAGGAGAAGTCGGTCAGGATCCGGTCGACCGCTTCGGCAGAGCCGAAATAGGAGACTGCCATGAGGATCGGGATGACGTGGGGGGAGACGTGATTGGGGTTCCAGTACTTGCTGTAGTTCCCGGCGAGGCAGGGCCCCGTGCGGAAGTCGTTCTGATCCGCGGTCGCCCAGGAGCAGGTGACGACCGACGCGCGCATCAGGCAGTCGATGCCGTACTTCTCCATCTCGGTGAGCTCCGCCCAGATGTGGGGGGTGGCTTTCGCCAGGGCGAATACGGAGGCGACCATGGCGTTCCCCCAGATGGGGCCGACCTTCATCGCCGGCTCGAGCCCGGGCGTGAGCAGGGAGCGGATCCCCGTGAGCACATAAAACAGGTTGCTCTTTTCACCGGGGACGGTGAGACCGGGCTCGTAGTGCTCCGCGAGCGTCTCATAGAGCAGGGCGGTGGAGCCGCCGAGCTCGCTGTGCGTGTTCACACGCGTGTAGGGGGTGAACGCCGCCGTCGGCATACGGTATGCGTCGCGTAAAACATCGTGGGGGAAAACCGGTTGCTTCCGGACGTGTAAACGATAGTCCATAAGACCCTCCGTTTGGGGAAAAATCCCGTATTTGCCTCTATTTTACCATAGAAAATGAAGATTATCAATGTGAATTGTGCAATGGTGTTGCCATCCTTGCTTTTTTTTGCTAAAATAAGCGGCAATCGACAGAAAAGGAGTTCACAATGAAAGAAGTAACACCGGATTTTTACAAAGATTTCCAATGCGTCGGAAGCGCCTGCGGGCACAACTGCTGCATCGGCTGGGAGATCGGAATCGATGAGGATACCGCCGATTTCTATCGTTCCGTCGGAGGTGAAATGGGAGAACGTCTCGCAAAGGGGATCCGGTACGGGAGCGACGGTGCCGGTTTCCGCATGGGGGAGGACAAACGCTGCCCGTTTCTGAACAGGAACAACCTCTGTGACATCATCACCGATATCGGTGCGGGAGGGCTTTGCCAGATCTGTGCCGACCACCCACGTTTCCGTGCCGATTTCGAGGATCGGATCGAGTTCGGCCTCGGGCTGGCGTGCGAGGAGGCGGCGCGCCTCTGGCTGACGCATGAGGACCCCGTGCGGTTTGTGACGGCGGGAGACGACGGGGAGGGGGAGGAGCCGACCGGTGAGGAGCAACGCTTCTTTGAGCGCCGCGCGGCGCTCCTCGCCATCGCACAGGACAGGACCTGCCCCGTCTATCGGCGCACGGAACGCATCGCGCGCGCCGTCGGCATCGACGGGCTGGATCTCACGACCGAGAACTGGATCGGCTTCTATGAGGATCTGGAGACGGCGGAGCCCGAGAGCTTTCAGACCCTGTGCTGCCTGATGGACGCACTCTGCCACGGAGCCCTCGGCAGCTATCGTGCCGCCGAGTCTGCTTACGAGATCCCCGCCGAGCAGGCGCTGGTGTATTTCCTCTACCGTTACCTGTCTCATGCAATGGACGAGGAGGATTTCCTCGCGAGGGTCGGCTTTTCCGTTATCAGCTGCCGGTTCCTCATGGATATCTGGGACACCGCCCTGCCGGACGGCGGGCATCTCTCCGAGGGGGCGCTCATCGACCTCGCACGCCGGTATTCGGCAGAGGTGGAGTACAGCGACGAAAACGTCGCGAGGATCCTCGCGGCACTGCGCCGTGAGATACACGATAAGGTCGTGACGAAGGTCGTATAAAAAGACGGGGAGGAGCCGGGAACGCGGCGCCTCCCCGCTGTTTTTTTTACACCGCTATGCTCCGGACGGCAAGGCGGCGCCGCGGTGCCGCCTGGGTCTTGCAATTCCCGCCGCACCGCGATATAATAAGAGCAGAAACATAAACGGAGGATATAACAATGCGTAAAACCGCCAAACGTGGTCTTGCCACATTTGCCGTAACCCTGATTCTCGCGGCGCTCCTCAACCTGCTCATTTTTGCCGCCATGCGGCCGTGGGGGTTGGCGGAGACCTACCGCCCCTCTTTCTGGTTCTCCTACGGCGCCCTGATGCTGGCGTTCGTCCTGCGCGGCGTGTCGCTCTCGGTCGGCCGCACGGACGCATCTGACCGCAGGATCCATACGGGGCTGCCGCTCGCCGTCTCCGCGCTCCTCTACTGGGGCGTGACGCTGTTGCTGTCCTTCCTTTATATGATTCTCTGCGTCTGCGGTGTCCGCGTGCCGTTCGCGCTCCCGCTCATCACCCTGGTCTTTGCGCTCGGCTTTTATTTGATTGCTTTCATTCTCCATCTCGCTGCCCGCCCCGAGCCGCGTACCGTTTCGCCCGATTCACCCCTGCGCCAGGTCATTGACCGGCTCCGCACTTTGCAGGCGGAGGTGAAGGATCCCGTCCTCATGAAAAAGCTGGGCAGGCTCGCGGATGATCTCGCCACCGCGGCGCCGTCGCCGGAATATGCCGCGGGGGTCGCGTCCTGCCTCCCGCAGCTGGAGGATCGGGTCGCCGCCGGTGACCGCCTCGGTATCACCCGTGCCATCGCCGGGATGAGGGCGTACCTGACGCACTGACCCCGCACATCAAGCAATCCCGGGCTCCCAGGGGCCCGGGTGTTTCCGTGGCTCACAGCCGCCGGAGAGAAAGGGATCCGTCATGCACTTTTTGCCTGCCAACATAAGCTTACCCGACTTTACCGCCACGGACGCGGAGAAGTGGGCGGTCATCGCCTGCGACCAGTTTACCTCTGAACCGGCGTACTGGGAAGCCTGCCGCAAGTTCGTGGGAGATGCTCCCTCCACGCTGAAAATGATCCTGCCGGAGGCATGGCTCGGGGACGGGGAGGACGCCGGTATTGACGGCGCCGCCCGGACGATGCGCGCCTATCGCGGCACGGTCCTCAGGGAGCTCGCGCCGTGCTACGTCTATGTGGAGCGCGTACAGTCGGACGGCAGATGCCGCCGGGGTCTTGTCGGTATGATCGATCTTGAGGATTACGATTTCGCGCCCGACGCAAAGACGCCGGTCCGCGCGACCGAGGCGACGGTGGTCGCCCGCATCCCGCCGCGCGTGCGCATCCGTCAGGATGCCGTTTACGATCTGCCGCATATTATGCTCCTCGCGGACGACCCACAGGACGCGCTCCTCGCCCCGTATGCCGGGGGCAGAGGGCTGTCGCTCCTTTACGATACCCCCCTGATGATGGGGGGAGGGCACCTTGCGGGCTGGCGGGTCGACGCCGCGGAGGCGGCGCGCATCGACGCGTGCCTTGCCGCCGGTGCCCGGGGGGAGCACCCGCTGGTGCTCGCCGTCGGAGACGGTAACCACTCTCTCGCAACCGCCAGGACCGTTTACGAACGGTATAAAGCAAAGGATCCGGCGGCGGCACTCGCCTCGCCGCTGCGGTATGCCCTCGTCGAGGTGGTCAATCTCCATTCACCGGCGCTGGACTTTGAGCCTATCTACCGTATCGCCGTCGGATGTGACCCCGAGGCGCTCACGCAGGCGTTCCTCCGCTTTGTCGCCGACGCGGAAAGGACGGGGGCGCAGGCATACAGCGGGTCTGTTACGCTCCTCGCCCGCGGCACGGAGCACTCTGTCACATACGCGCACGGGTGCCATCCGCTTCCGGTCGGGGTCGTGGACGCTTTCCTCGCGGCGCACCCGGAGGTGCGCGTGGACTACATCCACGGGGAGGACACGCTCCGCCGCCTCGCCGCGGCGCCGGACGCCGTCGGCTTCCTTTTCTCCGGAATACGGAAAGAGGAGCTTTTCCCGGCGGTTGCCCGGAGCGGCAGTCTGCCGCGCAAGACCTTCTCCATGGGGCAGGCGCGGGATAAGCGCTACTATATGGAGGCGCGCCTGCTCCGCTGAAGCGGTCACGGGCGCCACACAGGAAAACACAGAGAACAGAAAAATACGGCGCGGCACAGCCGCGCGTCCGTCTGCCGTCGGGCTGCTGCCGTGGCATACGGAGGAGGTGGACCTATGAAATCACTCAAGGCATTGTATCGGATCGGGGCAGGGCCGTCCAGCTCACATACCATGGGGCCGGAACGGATCGCGCGCCGTTTCCTCTCCATGTATCCGGACGCGGCGCACTACCGCGTGACGCTTTACGGCTCGCTTGCCGCAACGGGGCGCGGGCACGGCACCGATGCGGTGATCCGCCGCGTGATGCCGGAGGGGACGGAGGTGCTGTTCTGCACGGACGATACCCCCATCGAGCACCCGAATACCATGGATCTCACCGCCGATTACGGCGATCGGGAGGAGACCCGGCGGGCATACAGCGTCGGCGGCGGCGCCATCGCTTTCCGCGGGGAGGAGAACGAGGAGGAGCCGGAAATCTATGCTCTCTCGACCTTCCGCGAGATCGCCGACCTGTGCCGCACGCGCGGCTGGCGCCTCTCGGATTATGTATTTGATGCCGAGGGAGAGGGGATAGGCGACTACCTCCGCACCGTGTGGCGCGCCATGTGCGCCTGCATCGACGAGGGGCTCTCCGCTACGGGGGTGCTGCCCGGCGGGCTCGGTGTCACGCGTAAGGCGCATGACCTCTATCACGGGGGCAGTACCGCCGAGGCGCCGAACGTCGCAGAGGATAGGCTCGTGTGTGCCTACGCGTATGCGACGGCGGAACAGAACGCAGCGGGCGGGACCGTGGTGACGGCGCCGACCTGCGGCTCTGCCGGGGTGATGCCCGCTGCACTGCGGTATATGCAGGAAACGCACGGCTTCACCGAGGAGCAGATGGTGCGGGCGCTCGCCGCCGGGGGGCTCGTCGGCAATCTTATCAAGACCAACGCGAGCATCAGCGGCGCGGAATGTGGCTGTCAGGCGGAGATCGGTTCTGCCACCTCCATGACCGCGGCTGCCCTGACAGAGCTGTTTGACCGCCCCATCGCCGAGCTGGAATATGCGGCGGAGCTCTCCATGGAGCACCACCTCGGCCTGACCTGTGACCCCGTGCGGGGGCTCGTGCAGATCCCGTGCATTGAGCGCAACGCCGTCGCGGCGCTCCGCGCCATCAACGCCCTGTCGCTCTCCGGTTTTCTCTGCAATACGAGAAAGGTATCGTTCGATACCATCGTCCGCACCATGTACGAGACGGGGAGAGATCTCGGGCGCGGCTACCGCGAGACGAGTGAAAAGGGGCTCGCCAGCCTTTACCGCGACCGGGACGACGGGCGCGCCTGAACGGCGCGGCACCGTATAGACCGGCACCTCCCGGAAAGACGAACAGATGAAAGGAAACAGATATGCAGGATATTCGTGAGGAGGCGGCGCGCGCCGCCCAGGAGCTCTGCGAAAAGGCAGGGCTCACCCGTGGAGACATTTTCGTCGTCGGCTGTTCGACGAGCGAGGTGGCAGGCAGCCAAATCGGGACGGACTCCCGCCCCGCGCTGGCATCGGAGCTGCTCGCAGGGATCCGGTCGGTGCTCGACCCGCGCGGCATCTGGCTCGCGGCGCAGTGCTGTGAACACCTGAACCGCGCCATCGTGACGGAGCGGGAGGCGGTGCCCGGGGCGGAGATTGTCAACGTCGTACCGCAGCCGAAGGCGGGGGGCTCCTTCGCCACTGCCGCGTACGCCTCGTTCCGCCACCCCGTGGTCGTGGAGGAGATCCGAGCGGATGCCGGGCTGGATATCGGCGGGACGCTCATCGGGATGCATCTGCGCCGCGTCGCCGTGCCGGTGCGCCTCTCCATGGACCACATCGGCGCCGCCATTCTGATCGCCGCGCGCACGCGCCCGAGGTTCATCGGCGGCATCCGTGCACAGTATGACGAGAAGCTCCTGTAAATAAAAATGCACAGAAAACGGCTCCGTCGGAGCCCTTTTCTGTTTCGTGCCCCTTTGCGGAGCCTGCATTGCAGGTGACGGCGGGATTTGGCATCATGGAGCCTTACAAAGGAAAAGCCACCAGCAGGCGTCAAGGTCCGCTGATGGCTTTGTTTCTTTTTCATTCTTTACCGGGGTGCCCCCGGGCGACATCACGCCCCGACGAGCGCGAAGACGGCGCGCACGAGCAGGCAGAGCAAAACGCCGATGAGGGTCGGGAGCAGACAGGCGACGAGCGTCCAACGCAGGCTCTTTGTCTCCTTGCGGATGGTGAGGATCGTGGTGGAACACGGCCAGTGAAAGAGGCAGAAAAGCACAAGGCAGAGCGCGGTTTCACGGCTCCACCCCGCCGAGACGAGCAGGGTGTGCAGCTCACTCCCCGCGGCAATATCGGAAAGGGATGTGCCGGCGGTATATGCCATGAGGGCGATGGGGAGCAGGATCTCGTTTGCCGGCAGCGCCAGAATAAAGGCAAGGAGCAGAACGCCATCCATGCCGATGAAGTGCCCGACGGGCTCCAGTGCGCCCGCCGCGCGGGAAAGGAGTGAGACGCCGCCCGGAGAGACGTTTGCGAGCAGCCAGATGACGGCACCCGCGGGGGCGGCGACCGCCACCGCCCGCCCGAGCACGAACAGGGTGCGGTCGAGCACCGACCGGACGAGGATCTGCCCGAGCTGGGGCGGGCGGTAGGGCGGCAGCTCCAGGGTGAAGCCGGAGGGCGCACCGCGGAGGCAGGTGGCGGAGAGCAGACGCGTCGCGAGCAGGGTCACGAGCACGGAGAGGACGATGACGCCGGTCAGGAGCAGAGCGGAGGTGAGGGTGGCGAACATACCGCCCGCCGCGCCGACGAAGAAGACGGTGAGCACCGTGATGAGGGTCGGGAAGCGGCCGTTGCAGGGGACGAGGGCGTTGGTGAGGACGGCGAGCAGACGTTCCCGGGGGGAATCGATGATGCGACAGCCGACCACCCCCGCGGCGTTACAGCCGAAGCCCATGCACATGGTGAGCGCCTGCTTGCCGCAGGCGCGGCAGGCGCAGAAGGGGCGGTCGAGGTTATAGGCGATGCGCGGCAGGAAACCGACATCCTCGAGCAGGGTAAAGAGCGGGAAGAAGATTGCCATCGGGGGGAGCATGACGGACGTGACCCACGCCACGGTGCGGAAGACCCCGTCGATGAGAAGCCCCGTGAGCCACGCCGGAAAATGCCACAGCACGAAAAGGCGTTTGAGCGGTGTTTCCAGAGAAAAGAGGAGCCGGGACAGCGCCGCCGACGGATAGTTTGCGCCGACGATGGTCAGCCAGAAGACGAGCAGAAGCAGGAGCAGCATGACGGGGTAGGCGGTGACGCGCCCCGTGAGAATGCGGTCTATGGCGCGGTCGCGGTCGCGCGTGCCCGCGGGCGGCAGGGTGACGGCACCGGCGGCGACGGTGTGGGCGAGCGCCATGATCCGTTCTGCCATGCGGTCGCGCAGGGTTTCTCCCGTGAGCCCGCACGCGGCGAGCGCCGCGCGCGCCTCGGTGACCGCCCCGGCAATTTCGGGGATCTCCATCGGGTCGCGCCCGAGGTGGCGGAGGAGCGTTTCGGTCAGGGAAGCATCCAGGGAGAGCAGACGCAACGCGAGCCAGCGGGCAGGGCAGGCAGCACCGAGAGAAGCCGAGATCTGCGGCTCCACCCGGTGGATGGCGTCCTCAATCTCCTCGCCGTAATCGACGCGGGTCGGCGGGGAGGCTGGCGGCGCGTCAAGGAGAGACAGGAGCGGGGCGAGCGTCTTTTTCCGCCGCGCGTTGACGGCGACGACGGGGATGCCGAGGGCATGGGAGAGCCGCTCCGGCGAGACGCGGATATGCTTTTTCGCCGCCTCCTCGACCAGGTTGAGGCAGAGGATCGTATGCGGGGCGATCTCGGTGACTTGCAGGACCAGGTTCAGGTTCCGTTCCAGCGCACAGGCGTCACAGACGACCACGGCGGCGTCCGCCCCGCCGAACAGGAGAAAATCCCGCGCGACCTCCTCCTCCTCGGAGGAGGCGAACAGGGAATAAGTACCGGGGATATCGACAAGATGATATCCCCGATCGCCGACCCGTACATAGCCCGTCGCACTCGCGACGGTCTTGCCGGGCCAGTTGCCGGTGTGCTGATGGAGGCCGGTCAGGGTATTGAACAGGGTGCTTTTCCCGACGTTGGGATTTCCCGCGAGCGCGATGACACGGTCCCCCGGCTGTTTTCTTTCGATGGCGATGCCGCCGTCCACCGCGCCGCGCCCGGTAGAAGAATGTGTTAATCCCATGGGACACCTCACTGATTTGTTACCAATACCTCCATCGCGTCACGGCGCCGGATGGCGATGACGGCGCCTCGGATGAGATACGCGGTGGGGTCCCCGAGGGGGCTCCGACCGAGACACGCCACCGTCGCCCCCGGGATGAGCCCGAGGTCGGCGAGCCGCCGCCGCATCCGCCCTGTGGCTTGCAGGGAGACGACACAGACGGTCTCGCCCACCTCCGACGTGGCGAGTGGTTTGGGTATATTCATTTTTTCGTCCTTTATCCGGGGTGATCCCCTGTAAACAGGGTATGCCGCCCCGGGGACGGCGGTGCGTCGGGCAATACCTTTTTGCCGCTGCCCGCCTGACGGGTCGCTGTCGAAAACATCCGTTGGCGCTCTTGTATTCGGTGTCTCTTTCCGGTATAATGGAGCCGGTAAAATCAGATGCGGAGGATTATTTCTATGGATACCGTTCTATCGGTTCATGAAACGCTGGATACCCCGGTGCGCTATCGCCCGGAGGTGCTCGTCGTCGGAGGCGGCTACGGCGGGATCGCGGCGGCGCTCGCCGCCGCGCGTCTCGGGCGGCGTGTCCTGCTCGCGGAGCGTTCTTTCCTGCTCGGCGGGCTCGGGACGGCGGGGCTCGTCACCTACTATCTGCCGATCTGCGACGGTACGGGCAGGCAGGTGTCCTTCGGGCTCGCCGAAGAACTGCTGCGCCTGGCGGTCGCCGAATATTACGACGGGGGGAACGGCGCCGACTGGCTCCTGCACCGAGCCCCCGACCGCAAGACCCGTGCGGCGGGCGGTCGGTTCGAGGTGAAATACAATCCCCAGCTCTTTGCCGTCGCCGCCGAGGAAGCACTGCTCGCGGCAGGGGTCGGGATCCTCTATGGGGTGAGCGCGGTCGCCGCCGAAACGGAGGGTGAGCGCATTACTGCCGTGATGATGGAGGGGAAGGGCGGTCGCTTCGCCGTCGCACCCGGCATGGTCGTGGACGCGAGCGGCGACTGCGATGTGGCATATTTCGCGGGGCTCCCGACGGTGAACTACGCACCGGGCAACCACCTCGCGGCATGGTACTACCACACCGGCGGAGGCGCCTATACGCTCAAAATGATGGGCATGGTCGACCAGACGGAGGAGCAGAAGCGCGCCAACCCCTATTCCGAGCTCTCCTCCCGCGCCTTCTCCGGGCTGACGGCGGAGGAACTCTCGGAGATGACCTGCCTCTCGCACGCGTCCGTACTGCGGGACGTGCGCCTGCACAGGAAGACCGACCCCGCCTATGAACCGGCGACGATCGCGACCATCCCGCAGGTGCGCATGACACGCCGCCTTGCGGGCGCCCGTACGCTCGACGAGGGGGAGGCGCATACCTATCTGGCAGGCTCTGTCGGGATGGTCTCCGACTGGCGCCGCCGCGGTCCGCTCTGGGAGGTGCCGTACGGCACACTGTATTCGCCCGCCTGCGCCAACCTGACGGTTGCCGGCAGATGTACGTCCGTCACGGACGCCCTGTGGGACGTCATGCGCGTCATCCCGTGCTGCAGTGTGACGGGACAGGCGGCGGGGACCGCCGCGGCGCTCGCCCTGAACGGGGACGTGCGCACGCTGCCCCTGACCGATTTGCAGGCGGCGCTGACGGCAGGCGGAGTCGTGCTCCACGAGAGCGATCTTGCGGAGGACTGACCCCCGGCACAAATGCCGCCGCTCCTTTCCCGGGCAAACGGCATCCCGGGGAAACTGCCGGAGGCGGAACGTCGCGGAAAAAACAAAGCCGGTTGCGGCTGACAAAAACGTATCATAAAAGCCACGCGGTCGGTCACCGCGTGGCTTTCGTTCTTCTTCAGACAGATAGGGGAATACGTTTTGCCGGAGAACGGCTCACCGCTCCGGCTCCGGGGGCGTCGTTTCGGTCCTGACCGCTGTCTCCGGTGCGGTCACCCGGCGCTCTGCCACCTCGCCGCCGTGACGGCGGACGCAGGCGACCATCTTGTCGTACGCGCGGTCGCTAATCTGCGCGTCGGTGTGCGACGAGACAAAATCGCTGTCCATGCGGTCGAGGATCTCCATTTCAACGTGCGTATTCCGCCACGGCATATTGCGGAAGACCCGGTCGGTGCCCAGGATGTGCAGGACGAGGACAGGCGACTTCGCACGGCAGGCGGCGTGGAACACACCGCTGTGGAAGGGGAGCAGCTTACCGGTGCGGCTGCGCGTCCCCTCCGGGAAGACGCCGTAGCACATCCCGCATTCCGCGATGCGTCGCGCCGTTTCGTTGACGGTGGTGACGGCATTGCGCGCGCTGGAGCGGTCGATGGCGAGGAAGCCGCTGTTCCAGAGGTATCTGCCGATGATCGGGATGCGGAAATTCTCCGGTTTGGAGATGAAGGAGATCGGGTAGTGCCGCAGCTTGACGATCATGAGCATATGGTCAAAGTTGGAGAGATGGTTGCAGACGAGCAGGAAACTCGTACCGCGCGGCGGCAGGAGCTCGCGCCCTGTGACGCGGCAGCGGATCCGCATGAATGCGAGCCCGACGCTGTATGCCTGCACCAGCATGAAGCGGGCGAAGCGGTTGGGCTTTTTCGGCACGCGCTTCTTCGGCAGGAAGGGCGCCGCGAGGATCCCGACCACAAACAGGAGCAGGAGCAGCCCGACAAAATATCCGAGGAAAAAGAGGAGCGAAAAGGCGGGATGCACCGCCGGGTAGGCGAGGACCGCGGTGACGACAGCGCCCGCGAGCGCGACGATAAGTGAAAACAACAGATACATAGCGTGGGTTAAACCTCCGTCGGCATATAGGTCGAGACCATGCTGGACAGCAGCTCCGTCAGCTCGGAGAGCGGCATCTTCTGCCCGGATGCGAACCAGTCGCGGTAAGCGCCGAAAAGCCCGCCGATGACGAACGAGATGACGTGACTGTGCTTCGGAGAACGGCGGGGGAGCTGAAGATAGCGCATGATCTCACGCTTCAAGATGAGTTGAATGTTTTGGGAGAGAAAAGCGTAGTTCGGCGCCGTGAAGATGGCGCGGAACAGGTCGGGGTGGAGCGGGTACGCCTGCCCGAGCAGCTCCACAAAGGTGGCGGCGGTGATTGGCTTTTTCTTTGCCCGCGCCCGCTCCATGTAGAGGGCAATCTGCGCGACGAACTCGTCGATCAGATCCCATCCGACGTCCTCCACCTTGTCATAGTGTGCGTAGAACGTCTTGCGGTTGATTTGCGCCGTCTCGGCGAGCAGTACCACCGTGATATCCTCCATCTCGCGGTCGCGCAGCAGAGTGACCAGCGCCTCGCGGATGGCACGGCGCGTCTTCACGACCCGTTTGTCCTGCGTGTGTGCCATGGCGATACTCCTTTGCCTGTTTTTTCTCGGGACGGTATTATTATACACAAGTACCGGGAGAAAAACAACATCTTTTCACGGATTTGTCCGTCTCATCGGTCGCAATATTCATCAAAATAGGAGTTTTTTGTTTCCTATCCGTGCAAAAGTAACGGCGAGGAGCCGGAACACCGGGCTCCTCGCCGTTATACCGTGCCCCGCACACCGGAGCCGGAGGCGATCCGGCAGCGGGGACTTGTGCGTCAGAGACGCGTGAGGGTGTAGGTGACGGATTCGTAGTCCGCCATGCGGTTGACGGGCACGACGAGCCCGACCTCACCGAGCGTCTTGCCCGAGAGCGTCAGGGTGAGACCGTCCGAGCCATCGATGCGATAGGCGGCGTCGGGCGTGAGCCCCGGGACCCGGAGCGACAGGGGCGGGCAGTTGAAGATACGGAGCAGCTGCATGACCGTGACGTGGGCGCGGCTCCCGTCCTTGGCTACGAGCGCGACCGCAAACTGGCGATCCCCGTGAGGATCGACGAGTCGGTAGAAATCACCCGTGAGGACGAGGTCCTGGATGGCGCGGTATTCGGCGATCTGCGCCGGCACGGCGGCGAGATCCTCCGCACTCATGCGGCTGGTGTCGAGCTCATACCCCGTCGCACCGAGGTGCGCAATGCGGGCGCGCGTCTCCCAGGGAGTGATGCGGCGCGTCTGATGATTGGGGCAAACGGACGCGTGGCAGGACATCGAGGAGAGTGGGTAGCAGAAAGAAGTGCCCCACTGGATGCGCGCCCGCATCGCGGCGTCGGTATCGTCGGAGGTCCAGATCTGCGGGAAGTAGGCGAGTATGGCGGGGTCAAACCGCGCGCCGCCGCTGGAGCAGCCCTCAAAGAAAACAGCGGGATGTGCGTTGACGATGCGCTCAAAGAGGTCGTAAAGCCCCAATGCGTAGCGGTGGGCAAACTCGCCCTGCCGGTGCGCGGGGAGGGCCGGGGAATACATTTCCGTTACATAACGGTTGCAGTCCCACTTGACGTAATCAATTTCATGGGCGTCGAGAATGGCGTTGACGGCATCCACAACGTAGTCACGCACCTCGGCACGCGTGAGGTCGAGCACATACTGGTTGCGCGCCTCGGCGAGCGGATAACCCGGGGCGTGGATCGCCCAATCGGGGTGTGCACGGTACAGGTCGGAATCGGGGTTGACCATCTCCGGCTCAAACCAGAGACCGAACTTCAGCCCACGGGCATGGCAGTGATCGATGACGGGGTCGAGCCCGCCGACGAGTTTTTTCGTGTTGACGAACCAGTCGCCGAGCCCGGAATGATCATCATCCCGCTTGCCGAACCAGCCGTCGTCAAGCACAAAGGTGTCGATGCCCGTGCCTGCCGCCGCGTCGATGATGGCGAACAGCTTTTCACGGTCGAAGTCGAAGTAGGTCGCCTCCCAGTTGTTGATGACCACGGGGCGGGGCATAGCGGCAAACCGCGCGGGGATGAGGTGGGCGCGGTAGGTATCGTGGAAGATGCGGGAGAGGTGCCCGAGCCCCTCGCCGGAGTAGGCGAGCACTGCCTCCGGGGTCGTGAAGGTGTCACCCGGGCGGAGCTCCCAGGAGAAGCCGAAGTCGTTGATGCCGCCCGTGACGCGGACGCGGTCATGCTGTGCGGTCTCGGCGAGCAGACGGAAGGAGGAGGCATAGACGAGGTTGACGCCCCAGGCGCGCCCGTGTGTCTCGTCGGTGCCCGCGGTCATGACGGCGAGGAACGGGTTGAGCGTCGCCGAGGAGGTGACGCGCTTGGAGTCCACGGAGAAGACGCCGTGATGCAGCGCGGT
>CAKRNO010000001.1 GCA_934371135.1 uncultured Eubacteriales bacterium | reverse complement strand
GGCGCTTCGTCAATCGATTGGCGGTGATGATTTTCACCAGTTTCTTCGGATCGCTCGCCTTCTTACGCGGCTTGCCGGATGCCGGCAAATGTACATGAAGGTTGATCAGTCCGGGCAAAAGATATTGACCCGAATAATTCAGAACACGATAGCCTGCGGCGGGGCTGTCTGCCTCTGTGATTTTTTCGATTTTCCCGTCATTTATGTAAACCGCGCGATCATGCTGTGGCTCCATATCTTTTTTGCCGTCGAGCACCGTCACGCCCCACAGGACAATTTTGTTTTCGTTTTTCATGGTGTCCCCCCTTTACTTTTGTGTGCATTATATACCGAAAACAGCGCTATTGCAAGTACAGATAAGTGACACATTTGCAAATTTTCCTGTGCCGGAACGTGCAACGACAAACGAAAGACGATATTTTTGACTTTTTATATATAAATTAAATATTTGCTTGACAAGCCATCGGTCTTGTGCTACAATATAGTCACCTCTGTCGGAGGCTTTTTTCATGTTTGGGACGACTGCCACGACGTTGAGGGAGGTATTCACGGGTCATACCCGAATCTATTAGGAGGTGCCGATATGAGAGTCAAAATTACACTGGCGTGCTCGGAATGCAAAGCCAGAAATTATGACACAAGCAAAAACAAAAAGAACGATCCTGACAGACTTGAAATGAACAAGTACTGCCGCTTCTGCAAGAAGCACACTTTGCACAAAGAGACAAAGTAAGGAGGATACCAGTATGGCAGAAAACGAAAAGGAAATCCAGGAGACGACCGTCCCTGCGGATGCTTCCGCCGCCAAGACTGCGAAAAAAGCGAAGACAAAGAAGCCGAACATTTTTGCAAGGCTCGGCGCTCGCATCAAGAAATTCTGGAAAGAATACATCAGCGAACTGAAAAAAGTTTCGTGGATGAGCTGGAAGGATGTCAAGAAAAACACGCTGCTCGTCGTTTGCGCAGTCGTCGTATTCAGCGTTGCCATCGCGGTGGTAGACACTGTATTCGGCGAGATCATCAAAGGCATCGCCGGACTGGTGGGCTAACCCATGAGTGATTTCAATGAACTGAACCAAGGTCCCAAGTGGTATGTCATTCACACTTATGCGGGTTTTGAAAACAAGGTAAAGGCGTATCTCGAAAAGATCGTCGAGAACCGTAATCTCCAGCATCTTATCTATGATGTCCAGATCCCGACCATGATCGAGACTGTCACCAACGATAAGGGCGAGAAGAAGGATGTAGAGGTCAAGCTCTTCCCTGCTTACGTTCTCGTAAAGATGACGATGACGGATGAATCCTGGCACGTAGTGCGCAACATCACCGGTGTCACAGGGTTCGTCGGCCCCGGGTCGCGCCCCGTTCCCCTCACCGATGAGGAAGTGGCACAATTCAACGTGGAAACGCGCGTGGAAGAATTCACTTTCAAGGTCGGCGACAAGGTTTCCGTCGTTTCCGGTATTTTCGAAGGATACGAAGGTACCATCACGGAAATCAGCGAGGACAAGAAGGACATCACCCTGCTTGTAAACACCGGTACCAGAGACATCCCTGTCTTTGTCGAAGCCGGCGATATCCGCCTCGCAAAACAATAAGTCCAACATTGCCACGGCTCCTCGGAGCCAATTGTGGGAGGGAGATAAATTTTTCATGTCTCCCGCGTTAACCACACATGGAGGTTTATAAAATGGCAAAGAAAATTATGGGTTATATCAAACTCCAGCTTCCTGCCGGGAAAGCAACGCCCCAGCCTCCCGTAGGTCCTGCTCTCGGGCAGTATGGCGTTTCCATCCCGAACTTCACGAAGGAGTTCAACGACAGAACCAAGAACGATATCGGCATGATCATCCCGGTTGTCATCACTGTGTATGCTGACCGTTCCTTCACCTTTATCACCAAGACGCCTCCCGCGGCTGTTCTGATCAAGAAAGCTGCTGGCATCGAGACCGCGTCTGCCACCCCGAACAAGACCAAAGTTGCCTCGCTGACGCAGGAGCAGGTCCGCAAGATCGCAGAGACGAAAATGCCCGACCTGAATGCCGCCTCGATCGAAAGTGCCATGAGCATGATCAAGGGTACCGCTCGTAGCATGGGCATCACCGTGGAAGACTGATAGGAGGCAACAAAGATGAGTAAAAAGTATGTCGAAAGCGCAAAGCTGATTGAGAGAACGAAGCTGTACGATCCGCAGGAAGCCGTCGAGCTTGTCTGCAAGACCGCAACCGCTAAATTTGACGAAACGATTGAGATCCACGTCCGTCTCGGTGTTGACTCCCGCCATGCCGACCAGCAGGTCCGCGGCGCCATCGTCCTCCCGAACGGGACCGGTAAGACTGTCCGTACCCTCGTGTTTGCTCGCGGTGCAAAGGCTGATGCAGCGAAGGCTGCCGGCGCTGACTATGTCGGTGCGGAGGAATTCGTCGCACAGATCCAGGGTGGTTGGTTCGACTTTGATGTCGTCATCGCTACCCCGGACATGATGGGTGTGATCGGTCGTCTCGGTAAAGTCCTCGGTCCTAAAGGTCTTATGCCTAACCCGAAGGCTGGCACCGTTACCCCTGATCCTGCCAAGGCCGTACAGGAAGCCAAGGCCGGTAAGATCGAATATCGTCTCGACAAGACCAACATCATCCACTGCCCGATCGGCAAGGCATCGTTCGGCGCCGAAAAGCTCGGCGAGAACTTCAATGCACTGATGAACGCAATCATCAAGGCAAAGCCGGCTGCTGCAAAGGGTCAGTATATCAAGAGTTGCGTCATTGCCGCAACCATGGGCCCCGGCGTGAAGGTCAACTACACGAAGATTGGCTAATAGCCGCATTCCCTTGGGGTACACTTTTTAGTGTACCCCATTGTTATTGAAAAGAGAATACTTATGAATTGGAAAGATGTCGGAAACTATCTGTTGAATTTTTTAAAAGAACTGCTCACGACAGCAGGTCTGCGTATATTGTATGCTGTCCTGATCATCATCATCGGGCTGAAACTCATCAAATTCTTCGCAAAACGTTGTGAAAAGGCAAAATGGTACCGGCGCATCGACAAATCTGTCGCTCACTTCATCGTCAGCTCTCTGAATGTGCTTCTGAAGGTGCTCGTCTTTGTATCTGCCGCACTGGTACTCGGTGTCCCTGCCACCTCTTTTGTCGCTATACTGACCTCTGCTGGTGTTGCCATCGGTCTCGCGCTTCAAGGATCACTGTCTAACTTCGCAGGCGGGCTGATGATACTGATATTCAAGCCTTTCAGAGTCGGAGATTATATTGAAAGCGCAGAAGTATCCGGTACTGTGCAGGATATTTCCATCTTCTACACAGTCCTCATCACGCCGGATAACAAGACGGTCCACTGCCCGAACGGTGCGCTCTCCAATACTCACGTTACGAATTATTCCGAACAGGAGACCCGGCGCGTCGATATTCCGGTCTCTGTATCGTATGATGCAGACGTCGCCACAGTCAAACAGCTGCTGACGGAAACTGCAGCCGCAAATGAAATGATCCTGCCGGATCAGCCCCCTTTTGTCCGTCTCTCCGAATGTGCCGACTCCTCCCTCGATTTCACTGTCCGCGTATGGTGCAAAAATGCAGATTACTGGACCGTGAAATTCGACCTGACCGAAGCAATACAGGCAGCCCTGGTCGCCGCCGGTATCGAAATCCCCTATCCGCAGATGGACATCCACGTAAAAGATACACCCACGTCCGAGAAATAAATAAAACAGCCGCTCGCGGCTATTTTTTAATGAACGTATTTCTGTTTTTCCCAGTAATACTGTTTCGTCCCGACAAGATCACGATAGCGATAGGAGGAACCCACGACCGCCGCCATCACCTGGCGAGCTCCGCATTTTCTGACGGCGTTGGCACAGGCGGCAAGAGTCGCTCCGCTCGTCACAATATCATCTACAAGAATAATGCGGCATCCGTGCAGATCCACTGCTTTGTTCGGCTCATAAGAAACGGCAGCAGAAGCCAGCCTATCCCGGTAGTTCTTTTTCTTTTGTGCGCCTTCCCTCCCGATCCTGCGTACCGCTCTGACATAGGGTATGTGCAACCTTGCGGCGAGTGCACGGCATAGCAACCGCACATGATCATCCCCATATTGACGGATGGCAGAAGCGGAACGTGGGACCCCAGTGATAACATACTGTTTCCCCTCGTCCAATTGCCCTTTTATCTCTTTTGCCAGCCGATCGGCAAGAAAATGGATAGTTGCCTCGGAATCACAATGTTTCAAGCGAAAAATCAGCCGATTGACGGCTCGATCAGGCTCTCCCGGATGGTATGTAACGAGTTTGATCACCTTATGCACACCATGCCTGTCCAGAAAACGGTTGGGACAAGTACATTCATGCAAAGGCTTCAGGCACTGTGGGCACGCACGTTCAGTCGCCGCCTCATACTCGGCGGCGCATTGAGGACACATCGCCTCTCTCCCAAGATCCAGCAGTGTGCCGCAGGCGGGACATTTCGGTGGGAACAGCAGTCGCACAAATCTTTCAATCAACCAGTGCACCCGGGTAATCCTCCGATTCAAACGATAAATAGGTGTGCGGTGCCGGTATAGTAAGAGAGTATGTCACACCGCCGGGAAAATGCGGGACCGCTGCCTGGATCCCCTGCCCCATCATCCCGATATCAACGCCGCAAAGATGCGTCACAATGCAGACAACGCCGGCAAGGTCTGCCGGTGTCTGCCGCGTGCCCGGCGCGCCTCCCTCGAGAAGTGTCGGCAACAGAATGTCAAATAGTTCTTCTGACAGCAAAGCATCATACAAAAGAAGGCGTTGCTCACGCGGGACAAAAAAGGATTCCTCTATCAACCATTTCCGCGTGCCAGCTCGCGACGCTTCATTTACAAAACCAAATGCGACCGGCAGTACACGAGTCATCGATGTGATATCTCCCGCCATGTCGTGATAGCACATTGCCTTTTCGTCATAATAAGCAGCATGAAACCGCTTCACCATATCTATCCGCGTCGCCAGATCACCCGCGGAGCCGGCTTTGCCGTGCAGTCGTTCCAGCGCCAGCATACCGCCGAGGAATATGGCGTCCTTTGAGAAATCGCCCGTTGGATACTTCCCGGCAAAGGCGGACAGGAGATCGTTCTCCGCTCGCTGGGTCATGTCATCGGTAAACAAACGGTCATCAGCATAGGTATCGTAATGCTCCAGCGCAATAGGAAAGGCAGAAATCCGCGCCATATCGCCGCTATCGGAGAAGGTCCGGTAGGCGTTCTGGAGCAGCACCCTCGCCCCCTCGCGGTCACCAACAAGGCAAAGATAGGCGCGCAGATAGGTGAGAAAACCATCGGGCGTACTTTGGCGTATGACCTCCTCCGAATCCATGCTTTCAAAAAGCGTAATGCCCTTGTCCCATATTGCACGCAGAGCTTCTGAATTGCTCTCAAATATGCTGTAGACCTCCATGATGCCTCCTATCGCAAAAGCCCGACTGCAGTCGGGCTTTTGTTCGTCTTATGCTTTATAACTGTCTTTCAAACCAACGATGCAGTTGTAAGTGTCTGGGTACTTGGTATCGGCGATGAAATAACCTACACGCACAAACTGATACCGCTCTCCCGGGACAAAAGTGCCGAGCGACGGCTCCAGTTTACAATGCTCCAGCCGTTGCACGGAGTCAAGGTTCAGATAGTCGTCGAAGCCTTTACCCTCCGGGATATCTGCCACATTTTCGAGCGTAAAGAGGTGGTCGTACAGCATAACGGTCGCTTCTTTTGCATAGTCGGCAGAAAGCCAATGGATCGTTCCTTTGATCTTGCGCCCGTCTGCGGGATTGCCGTTACCGGTCTCAAGATCCGCGGTGCAATGCAATTCCTTGACAGTCCCGTCGTCGTTCTTCACGATCTCATTCAGTTTAATGATATAACTGCCCATGAGGCGTACTTCACCGTCGGGCTTCAAGCGGAAGAACTTCGGAGGCGGCACCTCGGCAAAGTCATCGGCATCGATATAGAGTTCACGAGTAAAAGGAACCTCACGCGTCCCCATTTCCGGGTGTTGCGGGTGATTTGCCTGTGTGAAATACTCGGTTTTACCCTCCGGGTAGTTGGTGATCACCACCTTGACCGGATGCAGGATGGCGATGCGACGCGGCGCTTCTGCATTCAGCTCCTCACGGATGCAGTGCTCCAGCAATTCAATGTCCACAACGCTCAAAGACTTGCTGACGCCCGCGCGCTCCACAAAGTCAAAAATCGCGTGCGGTGTGTACCCACGGCGCCGGAGCCCGCAAAGCGTGGGCATTCTCGGATCATCCCAACCGTCTACCAACTTCTCCTCCACAAGCTGGCGGAGGTAGCGCTTGCTCATCACCGTATGCGTCACGTTGAGACGCGCAAATTCGCGCTGCTTCGGCTTCTTTTCAAACCCGATGTGATCAACGACCCATTCGTACAGCGGTCTGTGATTTTCAAACTCGATGGAGCAGAGCGAATGCGTAATCCCCTCCAGAGCATCCTGGATCGGATGTGCGTAATCATACAGGGGATAAATGCACCACTTGTTCCCCTGGCGGTGATGTGCTGTATGCACAATGCGATAAATGGCAGGATCACGCATATTGAGGTTCGGGGACGCCATATCGATCTTTGCACGCAGCGTTTTGGCGCCGTTCGGGAATTCCCCGCGGCGCATCCGCTCGAACAGATTCAGGTTTTCCTCCACCGTACGATTGCGGTAGGGGCTGTTCTTACCGGGCTCAGTCAGGGTGCCGCGCATCTCACGCATTTCATCCTGCGAGAGGTCGCATACATAGGCATCCCCCTGACGGATGAGCTGGAGAGCAAACTCGTAGCATTTTTCGAAATAGTCAGAACCGTAGAAGATGCCGCCGGTGGGTTCACAACCCAGCCATTTAAGATCCTCATAAATCGATTCGACATACTCATTGTCCTCTTTGGAAGGGTTGGTATCGTCATATCGGAGATTGAAAAGCCCGCCGTACTTCTTTGCGGTCATGTAGTTGATCCAGATAGCCTTGGCGGAACCGATATGCAGGTACCCGTTCGGCTCCGGCGGGAAACGCGTATGCACCTTCAGCGAAGGATTTGCCGCAAGGTCTGCATCAATGATATCGTGAATAAAATTGCCTTTGATTTCAGATTCCATATCCGTAGCGGGAAACGCCCCGCCCTCCTTTATGATAAGCCGTAGTACTTTCTTTCACGCGCGACAGTTGTAACACCACCGTGCCCGGGATAGATCACCGTTTCCGGCGGAAGTGACAGGATCCGCCTGACAGACGTGCGGATTGCCTCGGCAGAACCGCCGGAAACATCCTGGCGCCCGACGCCGCCACCAGCAAACAAGGTATCGCCGCAAAACAGCTTTCCGTCTCCGAAATAGGAAACGCCACCCGCCGTATGCCCCGGCGTACCAAGCACCGTCAAAGAAGAGTCACCAAAACAAATCCGGTCTCCATCCCAAACTAATTTGTCCGGGGGAGCAAACACAGTCGGAGCCCCGAACAACGTCGCGGATACGTTATAGTTCGGATCGGTGAGCCCGCTCATATCCCCCTCCGACACAAGCACAGGGGCGCCGAGTGCGCGCCAGCTGTCAAGCGCAAGCATATGATCAAAGTGTGCGTGTGTCAAGAGAATTGCGGAGAGACGAACACCGCCGGGTAGTGCCCCTGCCGACAACGACGGTGGAACCGACGGATCGATCACGACGGAAAAGCATCCTGTGCTGTCCGTTAAAAAATAGCAGCAGGAGGCAAAGCCGCCCGCATACAGATTCTGAACGCGCATAACCGACCTTTCGTTTTCCTGTATTTTAACATAGTTTCCATTGTTTGTCCACAGTTTTTAGGGCAGAACGGTAAAATATTTTCCGCATAGAATGAAAATAGAGATGCGCATGCGGAAGGAGGTGGAAATGTGAATACCGAACTCATTTTGATCGGCTCCATTACCTACACAATGAAAGCAAAAAACGCACTCGCCGAGAGCGGAATCAAGGCACGGGTCCGTAAACTGCAACCGAGAAACCGTTCCGGATGCAGTTATGGCTTGGAGCTGCCCGAGGGGACACTGCTGACAGCAGCCTCCATCCTTCGCCCCCTGCACATTCCCTATGAGCCGTACAAAGGATGATTTACCTCGATAATGCTGCGACGTCCTATCCGAAACCGGTGTGCGTCGGGTGGGAATTGCTGCGCGGACTGCATGTGTACCCGGGTAACCCCGGCAGGAGCGGACACAAACTGTCCGTCGCCGCGGCGGAATGCGTGTACCGAACGAGATGCCTGATACGCGATCTTCTGCACGCCGAAACGGAAGAACAGATTGTCTTTTCCCAGAATGCCACTTTCGCGATCAATACCATCCTGCGCGCCAGGCTGGAGCCGGGGATGCATATACTGACAAGTGACATGGAGCACAACGCTGTATACAGACCATTGCATCGCTTGGCAGAGGACGGACTGATCACCTACTCCGTTTTCCCGCATTTGGGGCTGACGGAAGAAACCCTCGAAAAAATGCTGACCCCTGCTACAAAAATGTTGATATGCACCCACATTTCCAATGTGACGGGTGCCGTTTTGCCCGCCGAAACGATCGCACGTTTTTGCCGCAGGAACGGCATCTATTTCATTTTGGACGCATCCCAAAGTCTCGGGCACCGTGAAGTAAACGTGCAGAACATCCCGTGCGACGCCCTGTGCGCCCCGGGACATAAGGGGCTACTCGGCATACAAGGGGCAGGCATCCTGTATCTCCGGAACGGAGATGGTGTACGCGATGTCTTTCAGGGCGGCAGCGGCACAGATTCGCTTTCCCCGCAAATGCCAGCCTATTTGCCGGACCGATTGGAGCCCGGCACGCTTTCCACGCCCGCAATCGGTGCACTCGGTGCCTCTGTTGAGTGGCTGATGAAGCACGGAATTGAAAAGATTGAAGAAAAAGAACGGACTTTTACAAAGGATATGCATCATTTACTCCGCGCGATCCCCGGTGTGGAGCTCTATTCGGAGGCAACAAGCGGTATAACCGCTTTCAGGCTCCGGGGTGAATCCTCCGACGAGACAGCCGCGGCTCTGGATGCAGTCGGCGTATGTGTACGGGGAGGACTGCACTGTGCCCCTCTGGCTCATCACACGCTCGGCACCTTGGATACCGGGCTTGTACGTCTCTCCTGCGGTCCATTCAGCACCCACGCACAAGCTAACGCCGTTGCCCGTAAGCTGCGGGAACACCTGAAAAATGACTAAAACAGAAAAACGGGAGGTTAACCCTCCCGTTCTTTATTCTTTGGCAAGAACTGTTGCCGTATGCGGCAAAACGGTAAAAATCCCGTCGCAGGCAGTGCCCGCCACCATAAGATCACGCCACTTCCCGCAAGGAAGCACGAATGTTACGGTGTCATCTCCGTTATTCACCAGCACATAAGATGTGTGTTCACCGTCTGTGCGCATATACGCCAGGATGTCCGCATCCAGGTGTAGCAGGCGGAAGGCACCGTTACGGTATTCCGGGCGAGCGTGGCGGACACGCCCCACCGAACGGTAATGTTCCAGGACAGCAGTGTCCATGTGCTGCCACGGAAACGGGCGGCGATTGAACGGGTCGGAATACCCCTCCATTCCCACCTCGTCCCCGTAATAGATCATAGGAACGCCCGGTAGTGTGGCAAGAATTGTGTAAGCCATTTTCAGCCGCTCAACTGCTGTTTTTCTCTGCATCTCATCGAGACGCATTTGTGCGAGTTCGTCGTTTGAGTGTCCCTCCGGCACCTCACCGGCGAGCGCCGTCAGTATGCGCATGGTATCATGCGTGCCGATCAGATTCATCTGGCAATTCAGAATGCGACGCGGCGTGTTCGGCATCACCTCCGTGAGTGCATATCGTAGCGACGCCGGGTCATGATGGCGCAAGAATTGCAATATTCCACGACGCAGCTCATAATTCATGACACCGTCCAATTGTCGCCCGGTATAATACCGCCTACGATGCCCGTATGCTACCTTATTGGAGGCGTCCTCCCACACTTCACCGTAGAGGACATTCTCGGGGGTCGTCTCGTGCAGTCGCTCCTTGATCCCATCTACAAAGCTGTCCGGCAATTCATCCACGACATCCAGCCGGAATCCGTCCACCCCCATGCCGGCATAGCGGTCGATGACACCGCCAGGTTGCAAAAAATACGCGCGGCAGGAGGGTTCCTCTGTATGGATACGCGGCAGGATCGGTATATTCCACCAACAGGTATATTGGTCCGGGAACTCTTGAAACTCATACCACGGATAGTACGGGGACTCCTTGGACTGGTATGCACCGACGGAAGCATAACGCCCCTTGCGGTTGAAGTACACACTGTCATCGCCAGTATGGTTAAAGACGCCGTCCAGTATGAGCCGCATACTGCGTTTTTTGACCGTCTGCAAAAGCTCACGCAGAGCGGTTTCCCCGCCGAACATGGCATCCACGGTCATGTAGTCGCCGGTGTCGTATTTGTGATTGGAATATGCCTCAAAAATCGGCGTAAGGTACAGACAGGTCACACCGAGCGAGGCAAGATAATCCAGCTTCGATGTAATGCCCTGCAGATTTCCGCCGAAAAATGTGTTATTTTCCAGGGGCGCCCCAGGGTAAGGCGGGTACTCCGGTGTCCCGTTCTCCCAATTACGGCAGAGGATCGCGTCATCACGCACCGGCGTATCGGCGCCACGGCAAAACCTGTCCACAAAAATCTGGTACATGATCCCCCCCTCCATAAAGGTCGGGGCAGGATAAGCAAACTCCGATATGGTTAGCTGATAGGTATACATATCGGCATCTGCGACAAAGTGGCAGGCGATCCCCTCATCGCGTATCCCCGTCACGGTACCGGCAATGCCGGAATAGAACGGCTTGATATAATAAAGCCCGGGCGCCATCTGCCCTGTCTCGACGTCACACGACCAAAGGTCCTCTGTCAGGTGTAACCCTGTCCATTGCAGGACATGAAGCTTGACGGAGCCATCCGCATCATTTTTGATGGCAATCCACGCAGCGACAGCGCCACATTGCCTGGGCAGGCAGAAATCAAAACGCAGGAAATCGCCGCGCGTGAACGCGCGGCGATATTCGGAGTCTTCGACCCCGTTCCCGTACAGCAAACGTCCCCGGCAGGAGAGCGAAACCGACAGATCGGGGTGCAAAACAGTCAGATCCGTCATTTTCTGACCGGCGAAATACGCCAGATATTATTAGCGTAGTTCTGAATACTGATATCGGAGGAGAAACGACCGGAGGACGCGATGTTCACGAGGGACTTACGCGCCCACTCCATCGGATTGACGGTATAATCCGCGATGGCTCTCTGATACTCATTATAATACGAATCGAAATCAGCAAGGCACATATACGGATCCGCGACACTGTAGCCTCCGTTGATGAGGTAATCGGCAATGGAGGAGAAGTCTTCCCCGCCGATCGGCATCGAGAAGCGGTCGATCACGGCACGGAGACGCTCGGAGTTATGATAATAGTCACGAGCCTCGTACCCCTGTCTCCAGAGCTCCTCTACCTCCCAGCTGTTGAGCCCGAAAATATAGATATTGTCGTCACCGACGGAATTGCAGATCTCAACGTTCGCGCCGTCCATCGTGCCGATGGTGATGGCACCGTTCATCATAAGCTTCATGTTGCTCGTGCCGGAAGCTTCTTTACCGGCAAGAGAGATCTGCTCGGATAGATCGGCGGCAGGGATCAGCACCTCCGCCATCGAAACATTGTAATCCTCCATGAACACGATCTTGATCTTGTCTTTTGTACGGGGATTGCTCTCCAGCTCTTTGGCGAGGAACCAGATCAGGCGGATGACCTTCTTCGCCATGACATAGCCGGGCGCCGCCTTGGCGCCAAAAATAAAGGTCTGGGGCGCAAATTCCGCATTCGGATTGGAGAGCAGTTCGTTGTAGATGCTCATAATCTTGAGCACATTGAGTAACTGTCTTTTGTATTCATGCAGGCGCTTGATCTGCACGTCGAATATGGAATCCGGATCAATGACTGCCCCGCATTTATCACACGCCCACTTTGCAAATCTTGCCTTATTATCGCGTTTTACCTGCGTCAGACGTTTCAGCACTTCCTCGTCCGATGCATAGCCCTCAAAGTTGGAAAGGAGCGAGGGCGACTGGCGGAATTCCGAACCGATACAGTCGGTCAGGAGCGCGGACAGACCCGGGTTTGCATAGCAAAGCCAGCGGCGATGCACAACACCGTTTGTGACGTTGGTAAACTTCCAGGGCGTCATCTTGTAGTAATCGTGGAAAATCGTATTTTTCAGGATTTCGGAATGGAGCGCGGAAACGCCGTTGACCGTATGCGACGCGACAACACACAGGTTCGCCATACGCACCTGGTTATAGCCGATGACAGCCATGCGGGAGATTCTGTCCCAGTCGCCCGGATACAGATTCCACAGATCGGCGCAGAAGCGGCGGTTGATCTCGGTAATGATCGAGAAAAGCCGCGGCAACTTCATGCGGAACAGATCCACGCGCCAGCACTCAAGCGCTTCCGGCATAACGGTATGGTTGGTGTAGGTAATGCACTTGACAATGACGCCCCACGCCTGATCCCAACTGTACGAATACACATCCATCAGAATACGCATAAGCTCGGGGATGGCGAGGGTCGGATGCGTATCATTGATATGAATTGCAATACGGTTTTCAAAGTTTTCAAGCGATCCGTTCTCCGCAAAGTAATCGCGGATGATGGACTGCAGGGACGCGGAAACCAGGAAATACTGCTGTGTCAGCCGCAGGAGCTTACCGGAGTCATTATGATCCGGCGGATAGAGCTGTCGGGTGATCTCCTCGACGTTTGCCTTTTCCTCCAGCGTTTTGAGATAGGTTCCCTGTGTCGCATACCCTACCGGTACACTGCGGTTTTCACGCGCCCGCCAGAGGCGGAGCGTGTTGGTAGCGTCCGAATCGGCACCGGGGATCATCACGTCATACGGCACCGCACGTACTTCGTCGTAATCGGTGTTGACGATCTTGAGTTCACCGTTTTCCCACGTTTCGTTAACCTCGCCACCGAAACGGACAATTACGCTCTTTTCAGGGCGCGGGAAAAGCCATGCGCCGCCCTTCTCGATCCATTCGTCGGGGAGCTCAACCTGTTCACCGTCGATGAGTTTCTGCTTAAAAAGACCGTTTTCATAGCAAAGCGAATAGCCGTTTGCCGCATAATTCAGGTTGCTGAGCGAGTCCATGAAGCACGCCGCCAGTCTGCCGAGACCGCCGTTGCCGAGGCCGGGGTCAATCTCGCAGGCATACACGCTTTCAAACGAACTGCCGAAGCTCTTGAGGACACGGCACAGCGTATCGTAGATCCCCAGGTTCTGCGTATTGTTGAGAAGAGAGCGTCCGAGCAGAAATTCCATACACAGGTAACAGACCTTCTTGCTCTCCTGCGCTTTGATACGCTTTTTGAAGGCGTTGCGGTTCTTGGTCATGATATCCTTGACGGTGCCAACGGTCGCTGCATATAACTGTTCCGTCGTTGCCGTTGTCGGGTCCGCGATGCCGCGGGCAAGGAGCTTTGCTTTCAGCTTCTCGCGCAGTTGTGCCTCCGTAATCCCCTCCTTATCGGACGATGATTTCGTTGTCTTTTTGCTTGCATTATTCATCGGCTTAAATTCTTTCCCTCATTAAAATAAACTTTTGTAAATATCCAGATATTTCTCCGCAGACTTTTTCCATGTAAAGTCTGTGTGCATGGCACGCTGGACGAGCGCATCCCATTCCGGCTTATTATAGTAAACCGCCAGAGCATCCTTGATTTTAAAGAGCATCTCATGCGCATTAAAGTTATTGAACTGGAAGCCATTCGACCCCTCTGCCCCATACGGCATGATGGAGTCATAGAGTCCGCCGACCGCACGCACGATCGGGATGGTCCCGTATGCACAGGCAATCATCTGCGAGAGCCCGCACGGCTCGCTCTTTGACGGCATCAGGAACAGGTCCGCAGACGCATACAGCTGCTTGGAGAGTACACGGTCAAACTTAATCAGCGCACGCGCCTTGTCACTGTTACGGGAAGCCAGATTGGAGAGAATCCTCTCATACTGCTCATCACCGGTCCCCAGCAGAACGAACTGGACGTTCTCCTGCATCAGTTCCTCGAAAATGCGCAGCACCAGGTCGAGCCCCTTCGCGTGCGTCAGACGCGTGATCATAACAATCATCGGTATGCCCGCATCCTGCGTGAGCCCGAGGTCTTTCTGAAGTGCCAGTTTATTCTTTGCCTTCCCCTCCGTCACCGTCGAGGCATCGTACGGGTAATCAATATCCCCACCGCGATCCGGCGAAAAATATACGGTATCGATACCGTTGATGACCCCGCAGATCTTATAGGCATACATATTGATGATGTTTTGCAGACCGCAGGCAAAGAATGCGTGGCGCAATTCGTTCGCATAGTTCGGGCTGACGGTGTTGACACGGTCAGCGCACACAATCGCCCCCTTCATCAGGTTCAGGCAACCGTCATATTCCAGGATAGACTTGTATTTCTCATCCAGTGCAAACACATTGCCGAGGATATACGGGTCGAATTTCCCCTGGTATTCGATGTTATGAATGGTGAACACCGTTTTCACCCCGCGTAGCGCCTCACACCCGGCATACTTGGTACGCAGGTAGACGACCGTCATCGCGGTCTGCCAGTCATTGGCGTGCAAAACATCCGGTACCTCGTTCATGCGCAGCATGAACTCAATCACTGCCATTGAGAAGAACGCAAACCGCTCTCCGTCGTCATACTGGCCATAAAGAGAGCCGGGGCGCTTGAAGTACTGCTCGTTGTCAATAAAGTAGTAGTTGACCCCATCGACGACCGCGCGGAAAATGCCGCAATACTCGTTGCGCCAGGAATACCGGATCTCGTACGAAGTAAGGTACTTCATGTTTTTCCGCTGTGCTTCGGATATCTGCCCGTACAAAGGAAGAATGACACTGACCTCATTTTTCTCCGGATCGAGCGACTTGAGGGTCCGCGGCAAAGCGCCCAGAACATCGCCCAGTCCGCCGGAGGCGGCGAAAGGAGCAGCTTCACTCGTTGCGTAAAGAATCTTCATATCACAACTTTCCTTCCTCGCCGTGATTTAAACACGACGACCTTTCGAGATAAAGAACGGCAGCGTGGGAGCGCCGGACAACGTACTGTGTGCGGAAACAGATACATTCTTATCTGCCACAACGCACTGTATGGTCGAGCCATCTCCGATGTCCGTCCCTCCGAACAGGATGGAGTCACGGACAACCGCGCCGCGCCCGATCTTGACACCGCGGAACAAAATCGAGTTCTCCACGGTCCCCTCAATAACGCATCCGTCGGCAATCATGGAATTTTTGACCTGTGCTCCGCCCTTATACAGAACCGGTGCGGAATTATGCACCTTCGTGTAAATGGGGCGATCCTTGATGCCAAACAGCTGCTCACGCAGGAGCGGCTCACGCGTCAGCGCAATGCTGTGGCGGTAGTAGTCGGTAAACGAAGATACCTGCGGCACAAAACCGTCGAAGCGATGCACATAGTACTTCCGGTTGCCGATCTGCTTCATGAGCACATCCTCGGAAAGGCTCTGGAAGTTCTCCGAGAAGGAGGCATTCAAAATATATGTCAGATACGCCGTACGCACCACATACATATTGATGAATCTGTCAGGATAGCCCTCGACCGGCTTGGTGGATTTCACGATACCTGTCACGCGATCCGCATCGTCAGCGCTTACCATCATGACGGCGCCCTTGGAGGAAAAGCCGGGTGTGCAGGGGGTCGTGACCATCGTGAGGTCCGCCCCGCGCGCCTCGTGCTCCTCAATCACCGCGGCGAGGTCAATATTGCAGATATTATCGGTGTCGCAGAGGACCACCGTATCTTCGCTGATCTCCATCACGAATTCCTGCATACTCTTGAGTGCCTCGAGGTGGTGCAAATACATGACCGAGTTCGGTGTGCGCGCTGTCTGATACGGCGAAATGAACCGGATACCACCCGCACGGCGCGCGAGATCCCAGTCCTTACCGGAACCGATATGTTCGTTGAGCGAACGGTAGTTATAATTGGCAATCAGCGAAATATTGGAAATCCCCGCATTGACCATGTTGGAAAGCGCGAAGTCCACCAGCCGGTAACGGCAGCCGAAAGGAATCGCGGCGACCGTCCTGTCCGCGGTCAACCGGGACAGCGTATTATCGTTCAGGTTTGAAAAAATAATGCCAGCAGCACTCATCTTACTTTACCTCGCTTCCCTTTGCAATGACCTTGATACTGTTCTTATCGGCGGCAGGGTCACCGACATGGGCGCCCTCGCATACCACAGAGTCGCTGTCGATGATGGCATAGTCCACCGTCGCACCGCGGCAAATGCGGACATCCTCCATGATGACGGAGTTTCTGACGACCGCCCCCTCCTCCACGACGACACCACCTGAGAGCACGGAGTGTTCGACCGTGCCGTTGATCTCGCATCCCTCGGAGATCATGGCATCCTGTATCTGTGCCGACGCGCCGATATACTGCGGCGCGCGGGCGATGTTCCTCGAGAAAATGCGGAACGACGGGAGTGAAAGATTCAGTATCGGATCCTCACCAAGCGTGTCCATGTTGGCTTCCCACAGCGAGGCGATCGTCCCGACGTCTTTCCAGTAGTCGTTGTAACGGTAGGCGAAGACCTTTTCGCCGTTGGCGAGGAGGTTCGGGATGATGTTTTTCCCGAAATCGTTCTGCGATTTCTCATCCGCTTCATCTGTCTCCAGATACCGGAGGAGAATATCAGCCGTAAAAATGTAGATCCCCATGGATGCCTGGTTGTTTTTCGGGTTCTTCGGTTTTTCCTCAAACTCGTAGATGCTCCCGTCCTCGCGCGTGTTGCAGATGCCGAAACGGCTCGCCTCCTCCATCGGCACCGTTATGGTCGCGATGGTGCAGGCAGCACCCGTTTCTTTGTGCTGTTTCAGCATGAGCGAGTAGTCCATGCGGTAAATATGATCGCCTGAGAGCACCAGCACGTAATCGGGGGAGTATTGCCGTATGAAGTTGATATTCTGGTAGATGGCGTTCGCCGTCCCCTTATACCAATCGGAACGACGGCTACCCATGTACGGAGGCAGGACCGTAAGACCGCCTCTCGTGCGGTCAAGATCCCACGGTGCGCCGTTACCGACATACTCATTCAGCGCCAGAGGCTGGTACTGGGTCAGAACGCCGACCGTGTCAATTCCGGAGTTAATGCAGTTGGAGAGCGGGAAATCAATGATTTTGTACTTCCCCCCAAAAGTAACGGCGGGTTTCGCCGTCTGTTGGGTCAACTCGTAGAGACGGCTTCCCTGTCCGCCTGCGAGTAGCATTGCAATGCACTCTTTTTTACAATACATGATAGACCTCCGTTATAGAAAAATCTTATTCTTATCTCCGTTTGCCACGCGGAGAACAATACCGGACATACGGGCAAGCGGTACATCAATGTACCACTCCTCGCGGTTCTCGCGGACGGTCTTCACCACCGGTGATTCCTCCTTGGCGTCCGCTGTCGCCGTATTTTTCCCTTTACGCCTCTTTCTCGGCTTTTCCGTCACTTCACGCTCGACGGTCACGGTAATCGGATAGGGCAGGATCGGTGGCTTCTCTTCCCCGTTCCCGTCCGTTTCAAATACGATATCGTACTGCTTGTCCCGTTCAGCAGGGAGACGGAACGTCTGGTCGTTGCCGCTGAAGGTCAGGACAACAATGAGCTCGGATCCGTTCAGCGCAATACGGCGGAACGCAACCATGTTTTCCTTTGCGGCGTCCGCATAGATCCACGCAAACCCCTGCGGGCGGAAATCCTGCTCCCAGAGCGACGGTTCCGATAAATAGAAACGGTTGAGAGACGCCACATATTCACGCAGGGCGGCGTGTGCAGGATAATCGAGCATGAACCATTCCACCGACTTCGCATAATCCCATTCCGCAAACTGCCCGAACTCCGTCCCCATGAACAGCATCTTTTTGCCGGGGTACGTCATCTGTACCAGCATCGCCGTCTTGAACTGCCGGAATTTGTCCTCATAAGAGCCGAAGGCTTTGTCGATCAGGGACTTTTTCCCGTACACGACCTCATCATGGGAGATCGGGAGAATATAGTTCTCATTATAAGCGTACATGATGGGGAAATTGAGCGCATGGTGGTGATACTGACGGAAATACGGATCCGTCGCCAGATAATCAAAGAAATCGTTGGCCCACCCCATGTTCCACTTCAGGTTGAAACCGAGCCCGCCCTCGTAGGCAGGATGCGTAATACCGCCCCAGGAAGTGGACTCCTCCGCAATCATCAGAGCGTCAGGCATAATGCCGAAAACGTGCGCATTCAGTTTGCGGAAGAACGCAATCGCCTCGAGGTTCTTATTCTCGCCGTATATATTGGGAAACCATTCGCCCGGCTTCCGGTCATAATCCAGATACAGCATGGAGGAAACGGCATCGACGCGGAGGCCGTCCACATGGTATTCCTGCAGCCAGAAGATCGCATCCGAGATGAGAAACGCCTGTACCTCGGGGCGACCGAGATCAAAGAACCGCGTCCCCCAGGAGGGAGACTCCTGCCGGTCTTTCCCCTGATATTCGTAGGTCGGGTAGCCGTCGAACTCATACAGCCCCCATCCGTCTTTCGGGAAATGAGCAGGCACCCAGTCGAGGATGACGCCGACCCCAGCGCTGTGGAGCGTATCAACAAAATACCGGAAGTCATCCGGAGTACCGAACCGGGAGGTGGGAGCGTAGAAACCGCACACCTGGTACCCCCAGGAGCGATCGTAGGGGTATTCGGTAATCGGCATGAGCTCCACATGGGTGTAGCCCATGCTCTTGACATAAGGTGCCAGCTTCTCCGCCGATTCGCGGTAGGAAAGATAGCTGCCGTCGTCGTGCTTCATAAAGGAGCCGAGGTGCACCTCATAAATGTTCATGGGGCACGGCATATAGGAACCGTCACGGGAGGTGACCGTCTCGTGCCGATGCGTGAGCCACGCATCATCGTGCCATGTATAACCGTGGTCGTGCCAGATGATGGTCGCGCCGTCTGCCCCTCCGCGCGAGAAGAACGCGTACGGATCCCCTTTCAGGAACTCGCCTTTCGGCGAACGCACGCGGTACTTGTACACCTTACCTTCAAGCGAATCGGAGGACTCGTAAGTGACTTCCCATACGCCGCCGTCCGAGACACGGTGCATGGCAAGCCCACCGTCCCACCCGCAGAATTCTCCCACCACGTCCACGTGGTGCGCCTTGGGTGCCCAGGTGCGGAAAGTGTAAAGAAAGCGACCTTCTGTCGTGCATTCCATGTGACAACCGAGGAAACGATACGCAGCAAAGTTTGTCCCCTGGTGGAACAAATACAAATCCGTTCGAATATCGTTCATCGGCGCCCTCCGCAAAAAATCGTACATACCATTATATTCGGGAGACCGCGACGGTATGCACGAATAAAATATCTATATATATTTTAGCAAATATAACGCGTGTATGTCAACGCTTTTTCCGTTTTCTACAAGTATGTTGACTGGAAACTATACCCTTTGTAAAATGTGCACAAAAACACCGGAAAACGCAAAAGTTTTCCGGTGTTTTTATTACAATATGCCAGTCGCGTGCCGGTAAACGTGACAGCAGATATTCACGGCACACGGGAGCCCCGCAATATGCGTCGGCGCCTTTTCCACATGGACTGCCAGGGCAGTCGTCGCTCCGCCGAACCCCTGAGGTCCGATGCCCAGTCGATTGATTTCTGCGAGCAGGCGATCCTCCAGGCTGGCATAGTCCGCCTCCGCATGATGGGAGCCGAGCGGACGGGTGAGCGCGCGTTTGGCGAGCAGCGCAACCCCCTCGAAATCCGACCCGAGCCCAACCCCGACGATGATCGGCGGGCAGGGATTGGCGCCCGCGACAAGGACACTCTCCCGGACGAAAGCAACAATATCGTCCTCGGTCGCTGCGGGGGTAAACATACGGATGCGACTCATATTCTCGCTGCCGAACCCTTTCGGCGCCACCGTCATGCAGATCCTGTCACCGGGGACCTGCCGGAGATGGATGAGCGCCGGCGTGTTATTGCCGGTGTTTTTCCGATGATAGAGCGGATCCTCCACGATGGAGCAACGCATCTTCCCGTCCAGATATGCTTCGCTGACCCCTTTGTCTACCGCTTCCTGCAGATATCCGCCTGTCAGATGTGCGTCGACACCCATATCGACGAATACGACCGCCATACCGGTATCCTGACAGATCGGGAGCCCAGACCGCCCGGCAGCGTCCAGGTTTTTCTCCAGGCAATCCAATACATGGAGGGGTAGCGCGCCCGCTTCTCTCCCCCGCGCATTTCTGATTGCCGCGCAAACGGCAGGATCCGCCTCGATATTAGCCTCCAAAAGCAGTTGACGCACCATCTCCGTGACGGACGAAGCTTCAATTTCCCTCAATTTATACCTCCGAGCAATCCCGCCAGATCCTCGCGCGCAGTACGCAGGAGACAGGATCGCCGTTTTTTATCGTAGCGCTTTGCCATAAGTCTATCATAAACCAAGACGACCCGCAAGCCTATTTTACGCGTAACCGCTGCAATCGCACCGGCGATACTACGCGCCAATCTGCGCAGCGGTGCCGTTACCCAACACAGGCATCGCAGAATGATGCGGCGCACCCGTTCAGTCAGCGCATCCCCAATGCGGCGCAACCGCCGACCAAGGAGCCGGTCTGTCAACAGGCACGCTGCCACCACCCCGCCCGTCAGAAACCAACGGAATATACCGCGGTTGGTCGCATAGAGGAAAAGCAGAATGACGAAAGACGCAAATATGATCCTGAAAAAGATCCATACCTCCCGCATCCATTTCCGACCGCGCAACGGCAGGCAAAGCTTGATGCAGAACCGCAGATAGCAGTAAAACAAACACAGAATGCCTCCAAGTGCAACAGATGTCAGAAATGCGACGGCGAGTGCCGTCATGCCGACATCCATCAGTCACGGAAGCGACGGAAAATACCGCCGTTCTTCTCCTTGATCTTGCTGTAAAATATTCCGGTGACGGTACCGTCCACATCTGCTTCTCCCCGATCCAGGTCCAGGCGCGATATGTGCAGACCGTCGCCCTCAATCGTCATCTGCCCGCATGAGGTGACGAGCAGCACCGCCAGCTCATCGAAGCTGATGACCTCCTTCACCCCGGTGATGAGTACCGTTTTGCATTCGTGCATGGTAACATGATGCACGAGCCCCGTTCCGACTGTATCCGGCATAGAAAAAACCTCCGCATGATTTACTACAATCTATGCGGAGGTTTTTCACTTATTCCTTACGGAAGCACCTCAAAAAGGTCAGCGGCTTCCGCCTTCTTCGTCGTATCCCTGACGTCGGTCACGCGGACGCGGAGCGTCTTCTGCCCGAAGCCGATCTCAATCACATCGCCGACCTTGACGTCATACGATGCCTTTGCCACCTTCCCATTCACGGAAATGTGCGAAGCATCGCAGGCATCATTCGCGACCGTCCTGCGCTTGATGATACGGGATACCTTCAGATACTTATCGAGGCGCATACGTGGGAATCAGTTCAGAGCGTCCTTGAGTGCCTTACCGGCGACAAAAGTGGGCTTCTTGTACGCGGGCTTGGTGACCTCTTTGCCGCCGCCGAAACGGTCGACATACTTCTTGGCAGCGACTTCCTTCGTGCCGAAAGCGCCGAAGCCGATCAGCTGTACTTTGTCACCAGCCTTCATAGCCTCAACGATTGCCTCGAATACGGCGTTGACTGCCGCCTCGGCATCTTTTCTCGAAAGTTCGGTCTTGTCTGCAACTACCTGAATCAGTTGTGTTTTGTTCATGATGATACAACCTTTCTTTGTATTTTGGGGTCTTGCTGGTTTGAGTATAACATTTCCGAACGCCGGGCGCAACTGTTTTTCCACATTTCGGAGAATATTCGTAAAAACATTGCAATTTGAGAACGGCACCATTGTATAATATGCACAACATTTTTCGCCATCAAACGTGATATTGCCTATATTTCTTGATGTCGGAAATGAACCATCGCCGTTACGATGCCTGCTTTTCCTGCCGCCTGCGGCCGATGAGGCGCCGTATTTCATGGGTACTGACAAGACCTGACCACAGCGACAAGCACAGGTATACGCCGGCGGCTAGCCCGATACAGACAAGGGTCCATACAGCACTGCCGCTGAACAGCCGATGATAGATGAACCAGGCAGCCCCGATGGCAGGCAAAGCCGCCATGAGGGGCAAAAATACTGTCTCTTTTGTGCTGGGCAGATATCCCGTTTTACGCCCCATCATGACTGTATTGATTGCAAAAGCAACCAGGTAGCACACGACCGTCCCGATCGGCGCCCCGATGATGCCGATACTGGGCGACCCCATCATGAAATATCCGATGAACGTTTTGAGCAGACCCCCGCAAACCATACCGATCATCGGGACAGAAGCATATCCCCTCGCCTGCAGCACGGCATTGGATACCGTCAGCAGACACAAAAAGTATACTGCCGGAGAAACGTAGGACAGCAGGCGGTACGCCGACAGTACGCTTTCGGCGGGGTACAGAAGCGCCAGGATCGGTCTCGAAAAAGCGCAAAGCCCGAGCGACGCCGGGACAGCGATCCATGCCGTGTACCGGAACGCCCAGCCGGCGAGCGACCTCGCCTCCGCATCATTGCCGCGCGCCGCCGCCCTGGAAATGGCGGGTATGACACCGGTCGCAATCGGGGTGACGAGCACCGATGGCAAATTGAACATAGGTACAACGAGCGTTGTATAATTTCCGAAAAGCGCCGTTGCCTCCGCGCGTGTATAACCAATGGATACCAGGCGGCGGATCATCATTCCCAGGTCAATGAGTCCTGTCAGGCTCATGACGGACGCGCTGACCGTAACCGGTAATGCGATCTTGACAAGGCGTGCGAGTATACCTCCGTTCTTGGATGGCAGTAAAGCATCCGGCGATCTTTCCTCCGTTTGTCTCTTTGTATGTGTCAGGAAAAAACGCACCGCAAGGTACAGGGTGCTGAACGCCGTGCCGACCGTCACACCGAGGATAGCATAAGCCCCAACCACCGGCAACGGCTTCCCTCCCCGGAGCGCCATGCGCGCAAACAGCAATCCGAGAGCCAGCTTGCCGATGGCTTCCAGCAACTGCGAAACTGCAGTCGGCACCATACATTGATAGCCCTGAAAATAACCGCGGAACAATGAGGATACACAAATAAAAAACAGTGTCGGCGCGATGGCAATCATGCAATAGGCGGCGTCCGGGGACCCCAGCAAGGTCGCAATCGTGCGTGAAAAGGTAAGCATGAATGCGGTCGTCATGGCGCCGAGTGTCAGTAGCAGTACCGATGCGACCCGCGTCACCCTCGATGCACGGCGGCGGTCGCCCGCCGCATCTGCCTCGCTGATCAGAATAGAGACGCCGATCGGCAGACCTGCGGTCGATATCATATAAAGCCAGGCATAAATGGTATAGGCACTGTTGAAGTACCCCATCCCTTCGTCGCCGAGCAGATATGTGAGCGGTATCTTGTAAAAAACACCGATTACCTTTACGAGCAGGCTCGCAACGGTCAGGACGGCAACACCGCCGAGAACGGACTGTTTTCTCTTTTTCTCCCGTATTTCCATACTGCCCCCCGATAAAAAACTCGCCGATACAAGAGAGTATATGCAATCTGCTCTCTTTCTATCAGCGAGTATGATGGGAGTTGCGTAAATCAGGTATCGATCAGACCATGCTCCCGGTAAAAGGCAAAGATCCTCTCACGGATGGAGGGCTTGTCATCATAGCCCCCGGTGCGGATGGCGTCTGCATCGCGAAGATACTCATAGGGGTATTTCGGCGTAAAGACACGCGAGATGCAGGTCTCGCCGTTTTCTCCGGCATGATAGGCAACCAGTTTTGTGACGGCGCCAGCCCCGACAGCAAACACGCTGTGGAGTTCCTCCATCATGAAAATATTGTACATCCCCTCGGAGCCCTCTTTGGCGTACCCGACATTCTCAAGATTTCCGACTGTGTTTTTCTGCCGGTACAGGTAGTACGGGCGGTATCCGGCAAACTTCGTGCACAGTTGTGCGTAGGAAATGCTCTTTCCCGCATCCCCGCCGGTCAGCGAATAAACGCTCTTATTTTCGCGCAGGACATCCGCCGCCTTTTTGACACAGAAAGTATGTACCGTAATGTTACTGGGGTTCAGATCCACAATTTTATCAATCGTGCGTGCAAACTGCGGAAAGGTGTCCCCAGGCAGTCCGACGATCAGATCAACATTGATGTCACGGATACCGGAGCGCTCTGCCATTTCGTAGGCACGGTAAAAATCTGCGACCGTATGACGGCGCCCGATCGCCTCCAGTATCTCATCGGAGAGCGTTTGCGGGTTGACGCTGATACGCGTCACACCGTGCGCTTTGGCGATTGCCAGTTTTTCTTCCGTGATGGTATCCGGGCGCCCGCTTTCGAGCGTGAACTCCATGATGCTCGGAACATCAATAAGCTCTCCGATCTTTCCGAGCAGGGTGTCGAGCTGCCCGGCAGAGAGCACCGTCGGTGTACCGCCGCCGATATATACCGTGGCGATCGTCTGCCCGAGATCACGGATGATTCCTACCATGTTTTCCAGATCAGCGTAAAGCTTGACGAGGTAATCGTCAATGAGCGACAGAAGCTTGCTTGACGTATAGGACACAAACGAGCAGTAAGCGCAGCGGCTGGGACAGAACGGAATGGAAATATAGATACTGCACAGATTTTTCGGCAGCTTTTTGGTCAGCTGCATCTCCGTATTGGCGACGGAAACCACAAGGGCGGCTTTCTGCGGATTCAGGAAATACTCATCCCGCAAGATCCGCTTGGAACGCAAAATACCGTTCCCGGCTTCAATGAGCTCGGTGGCGACCTTGGACGGCCGCACACCGGTCAGAATGCCCCAGGGCGGAATGTGCCCGAACAGTTCCTTACCCGCTGCAAACATCGCTCTGCCGACGGCAATTTTCGCCATTCTTTCCGGAACAATGTTGGGAGACGGGACCGTCAGCTCCTCCGCACGGCTGACCTTTCCGAAAGCACGTATTTCGACAGACGCCTTCACGTTACCGTTCTTGTAATTACGGACATTGACGGTCACACGGGGCGTATCGGGTGCCGTATCATCTTCACGGAATTTTGCGCCGGGAAAAAACACCAAACACAGTGTCTGCACATAGTAACGGCTGACATCGCCGTTGATTTTGATAATCATGCCCTGCCTCCTTTCCGCAGCACCTCTGAATCCATGACAATGGTCACCGGGCCGTCCAGCTCGGTGGATATCTGCATATCGGCACCGAACACGCCGCACCCGACGTGACCGATACGTTCCGCAAGCAAGCGGGAAAATTGATCATACAGTTTTTTCGCTGCCGCGGGGTCTTCAGCGGCGAAGAAATCGGGGCGATTCCCCTTTGCATAGGCGGCACACAGAGTGAAGTTTGAGACCACCAACGCATCGCCTCCGATATCGCGCACGGACAAGTTCATCTTACCGTTTTCATCGCAGAAAATGCGCATTTTTGAGATCTTCTCTGCGAGTGCGAGCGCGTCCTCTGCCGTATCGCCGCGGGCGACCCCCAAGAGGATCAACAACCCGCCGTCACACATCCCCGCGGGTATTCCGTCCGCCGTCACGGCTGCGCGGCGCACCCGCTGTACAACGGCGCGCATCAGGTACCGCTCCCGCGGCAGACACTCTCGACGTTTTCGAGCGTCCGCAGTCTGGATACTATGGATTCGGCATGCGCCACATTGCGGCAGCCGACCGCCAGATTGATGAGTGTAAATCCCTTATCTGTCACAGGCTTGATTGTCACATCCAGTACCGACACTTTCATATCGGCAAGCATGGATGTAATCTTGGCAAGCACGCCGATCCGGTCACGCACGCGGATGGACAAAATTGCCTCAAACAGATCAGAACCAGCCTCGTTGTTCCCCAGCTCCCAGTGTGCCTCGACCCACCGATCCGCCACCGCGGGATTTCCGCGGCTGGCCACAGCGTTCGGGCAATCAGCCTTGTGGATGGAAATGCCGAAACCACGGGTGATGAACCCGACAACCGTATCCCCCGGCAAAGGGTTACAGCACTTGGCAAACTTGACCTGGCAGCCTGTCTGCCCGTCGACGACAATGCCGCTGCCGCGCTTCACGCGGGCATTCGGTTTCTTCGACGGGATGACGACCGGTATCTCCTGCGTTGCCGTCTCCGGTTCATGCTCCGGAGGACATACACGGTCGAACTCGTCGTGTATCATCTTTGTCAGGCGAGAAACTGTCAGACCACCGAAGCCGATGGTACTGTAAAAGTCATCTGCCCCGCCGTTGATACCGACAAGGCGCCCAACGGCGTCTGCGACCTCGTCTCTCTGCTTATCCGAATAAGATCTGCCGTACCGCTTCAGCTCACGATCCAGCTCGTCTTTCCCGACCTCGATGTTTTCGTCGCGCTTTTCTTTCTTGAACCAGGCGCGGATCTTGTTGCGTGCCTCACCTGTCTTGACGATCTTCATCCAGTCACGGCTCGGACCGCGGGAGGCAGAAGAAGTCAGGATCTCCACAATATCGCCGTTCTGCGGTACGCGATCAATCGGTACGATCTTCCCATTGATCTTGGCACCGACCATCTTATTGCCGACTGCACTGTGGATGGCATAGGCAAAATCAATGACCGTTGCACCCAGGGGCAAGGAAATGACATCACCCTTCGGTGTAAACACAAATGTCTCATCGTGGAAGATGTCTGTCTTGAAGGATTGGATAAACTCATCCGGATCACGCGTGTTGTCATTCGCCTCCAGGAGTGAAGCGATCCAGCGCAGTTTTTCGTCAATCGATTCTTTGGATTTTTCGCCGGACTTGTACTTCCAGTGTGCCGCGATACCATACTCCGCGACTTCGTGCATTTCCCGTGTGCGGATCTGCACCTCGAAAGGAATACCGTCATGCCCGATGACAGTCGTGTGAAGCGAACGGTACAGGTTAGGCTTCGGCGTCGAAATATAATCCTTGAAGCGCCCCGGAATGGAGTTGAAGGCTTCATGAATGATCCCTAGTACCGTATAGCATTCAAGTTCGGTACCGACAATGATACGCAAAGCGTAAAAGTCGTAGATCTCGTCGAAATTTTTGTTCTGCGTGTACATTTTACGGTACAGGCTGTATACCGATTTTGTGCGCCCCTCAATTTCAAACGGGATCCCTGCCTCTGTCAGCCTCTCCTTGATCTTCTCTTTTGCGTTTTCAATGAGTCCGGCGCTCTGTCCGTACTTCTCCTCTACAGCTTTCAGAACCTCCTGGTATCCGATGGGATCAAGATATTTCAGGCTTAAATTCTCGAGTTCCTGCTTGATGCGCTGCATACCGAGGCGGTGAGCAAGCGGTGCATAGATATGCATCGTTTCGAGCGCAATATCGCGGCGCCGATCCTCTTTTTTTGCGGACAGGGTACGCATATTGTGCAGCCGGTCGCAAAGCTTGATGAAGATGACGCGGATGTCCTGGTTCATTGCGAGGAGCATTTTGCGGATATTCTCGATGTGCTCCTCCTCCTTATCCCTCACCTGCAGGAGTTTGATTTTCGTAACACCGTCTACGAGCAACGCCACTTCATCACCGAAAAGGCGTTTGATTTCCTGCAGGCTTGTCTTATCCGCGCAATCCTCCACCGTATCATGGAGCAGTGCGGCGCAAATCGAGTCTGTATCCAGATCAAGGCTCAATACAATGGAGGCGACTGCCACAGGGTGGCAGATGTAGGGCTCGCCGCTCTGACGATACTGCCCCTCGTGCATCTTTGAGGCATATTCATAGGCGCGGCGGATCTTGTCCACGTCATATTTTCGTCCTGTCGCCTGAATATCGGCGATCAGTTTTTCGAATCCGTCATTCATACTGTTTCCGTTACGCGTCGCTGACAGCGCAGCCGACGCAACAAATTGGATTTTTCAAGATCGATCTTGGTGGTGAAAGAGTACAGATGGAAGTGGTAAAAATCCTCTGTGACCTCATCAATGCCGAGCAGATTCAGCTCCTGGCAGACCCGGATCATGAGCTTGAGCTTTACATACCCGATGCCGGAGGCAGAGAGCTTGGTAAGGATCGCGCGGTGACTCATTTCATCGACACCGGCGCGCACATGGCGCTTCACCATCAGATAAAAGGCGGCAAAATCATCCCGCGTTGGGAAAACATCGTCGTCCGTATAAGACTCACCGCCAAAAATACGCTGGTAACGCTCCTTATCTGCCGCGAGGCGTTCCGACGCGGCTGCCGCAAGACGCGTATCGCGCGCAATGAACTGCACGCTCCGCCTGCCGTTGTACTCATTGATATCGAGTGTGAACAGGATGTCTACATGGTCGCCTGCATACAGATCCAGAACGGATGGCGAGGTGGAAAAGCACATGGCAGAAAAGGTCTTCCCTCCGGCGGCAAGCAAAAGACGCGTATGTTTCCCCCCACTCACCGGCGTGCACTCCACCAGTTCCGCATCACGCATGGCAAAGACCGGCATGGGGTTACCGACGCCGTAAGGCTCCAGGATCTGCAACTCCTCCGCAAACTCCATTGTGATATCGGATGCACGGAGTACCATGTCTGCCTCTAGGATGGGCGTCAGGGCATCTTCATCCAGCACCTCGCGCGCATAGTCATTCATGGCTTCACGGAATGCCGGGAGCTCCCTGCGCGTCACGCTCAAACCGGCGGCGAGCTCGTGCCCGCCGAATTTCACCAGATGATCTTTTGAGTACACCAGTGCATCAACCAGGTTCATCCCCTTGATGCTTCTGCCGGAGCCTTTGCCGACGGCGTCATCTCCTTCGCCCTCTGCGCCTTCAAACGAAACAAGGATGGATGGCAAACCGTAGCGTTCCGTGATGCGGGAGGACACGATACCGATAATTCCATGATGCCAGTGGTCGGAAGCGAGGATGATCACGCGGTCGCGTTCCAGATCACATTCGGACGCGATCATATCGTACGCCTCGTGCACAATATGGTTTTCTTCCTCCTGACGCTCTTTGTTGGCAGCGCAGAGTTCCTCCGCATAGGGGAGCGCCGCTTCTACCGTGTCCGCCAGGAAGAGCTCAACAGCAATGGAGGCGGAGCGGATGCGCCCCGCTGCGTTAATGCGCGGCGCGATCGTATACCCGATAAAGCCGGATGAAATCTTGCCGCGCTTCTTCGCCTTGGTACGGTCGTCCTGTGCGCCGGAAACAGCCTGAAACAGCGCAATCAACCCGGGGCGATCTGTCTTTTCCATCATGGCAAGCCCGAGCTTGACAATGATCTTATTCTCTCCGCAGATGGGCATCACATCCGCGATGGTACCGATCGCCACAAGATCCGCGTAAGCTTCAAGCATACGGCGCACGCATTCGATCATGGGATCCTGCGTCATCTCTCTTTCCAGGGCACACATGACCTTGAAGATGACACCGACCCCGGCGAGCTCCTTGAACGGATACGCATCATCCGGACGATGTGGGTTGACGACAGCGACGGCATCCGGTAGCTCTGCCCTGCATTCATGATGATCCGTGATGACGAAATCAACGCCGAGCTCGCGGGCACGACTGACCTCCTCCGAGGCAGTAATACCTGTATCAACGGTCACGATGAGCTTTGTCCCCTTGGCGGCAAGCGCCTCCACGGCGGGCACAGAGACACCGTACCCCTCCCCGATCCGATTGGGAATATAATAGTCTACATCAGCACCGTGCGCCCGCAGGTACAGGTATAAAATGCTGACAGCAGTTACACCGTCCACATCGTAGTCCCCGTAGATGGTGATCTTCTCGTGTCGCCCGATCGCCGCCTTCAGGCGATCTACCGCGGGAACAATGTCCGCGAGGAGCGCGGTGTCGCACAGTTTTTCCGTCTGTACATAGAGAAAATCGCGCGCCGTCGCCGGCTCATCATATCCACGCAGGCACAGCAGACGCGCCATGCACGGGGATACACCGATGTCTTCGACAAGCGCCGTCTCCCTGGCTGGATCCACGCCCAGCGCTTCCTCGCGTATGACCCATTTTTTCTTACGCGGTTTTTGTGAATAATTTTGCATATATGTCTTTCGGGGGGCAAAGCCCACTCCTTATTTTGATCTACTTTTGTAGCGGTGCATACGCCGACATCAGTGCAAGAGCTGTACGGGCACCGTCCAGCGCAGCGCTGGTAATACCCCCGGCGTAACCGGCGCCCTCCCCTGCAGGGAACAGGTTCCGATACCCCGGCACCGTACCGGTCTCTGCCACACGCTGTATGCGGATGGGGGCGGAAGTACGCGTCTCCGCACCGGAGAGCAACGCATCCGCACAATCAAATCCGCGGATCGTCTTCCCGAATGCCGGAAAAGCGTCACGCAGTGCGGCAGATATGAATGTGGGTAAATAGGTGTCTGGAGAAGCCAGTCTGTACGCCGCCCCGCCCATATAGGTCGGGAGAATGCGCGTCGGGGCGGTGCCGCCCTCACCCGTGAGAAAGTCGCCGAGTGTCGAAACCGGTACGGCATAATCCCCGCCACCAGCGCGGAATGCAGCTCTTTCGATCTGCCGCTGAAAATCAATGGCGCCTTCCGGCGTACCGCCGAAGTCACCCGGAAAAACGGAAACGGCGATGGCACTGTTGGCGTTTTCCCCGTCTCTCGCGTGATTGGACATACCGTTCACCACAACGCCGCCGACCTCGCTTGCCGCGGCAACGACTTGCCCACCCGGACACATACAGAACGAGTATACGCCACGCTCATGCGTGTTGTGCGAGAGATGATACTCTGCGTGTCCGAGCGCAGGGTGCCCCGCGAAGTCACCGTAGAGCGCCTCATCGATGTCCGATTGCAGGTGTTCCACCCGGACGCCGACCGAAAATGCCTTTGCAGACAAAGGCAGCTCCTTTTTCATAAGCATACGGTAAGTGTCGCGTGCGCTGTGTCCCGTCGCCAGCACCAGCGCCCCAAGAGGAATGTTGCCGCAGTTTGTCACTGCCTCCGATACGACATCACCGGTGCAGATCATATCCTCCAGGCGCGTGTGATAACGCACGCTTCCTCCGAGCCGCTCCACCTCGTGCAGCATCGCCGAAACGACACCGCCGAGGATATCCGTTCCGATATGCGGCTTTGCCTGGGTCAGGATGTCCTGCGGTGCACCGAAACGGACAAAAGTTCGCAGTACATACGCGCCGAGAGGGTCATTGACACGCGTCACCAGTTTCCCGTCTGAAAACGTACCGGCACCACCGGCGCCGAACTGGATGTTGGTCTCGGGGTCAAGTATGCGATGCTCCGCAAAACGCCTGACGGCTGCCCGTCGCTCCTCGACATTACCGCCACGCTCCAAAAGCACCGGCTCATAACCGTGTTCCGCCAACAGCAAAGCACAAAATAGTCCTGCCGGACCGGCTCCAACGATGACGGGCGGTGCCGTCAAACGACCGGCACCTATCCTGACGACCGGGTTTGATTCCATGGCAAGCGCTATATGCGGGTACCGATGCTCACGGATCCTCGCAAGCACTCCGGCAGAAAACGCACCGGTTACCGCAACGGAATAGACAAAATGAACATCCGAGCGCCGCCGCGCATCCACTGAACGGCGGAAAATGTGCATCTCCGCGTCCGGGGGATAGATCCCCAGCCGTTTCAGCGTTTTTTTCGCCATAAAACACACATCCCCCTCGATGGCATCGAGGGGAAGGTGTAGATCGGATACAATAATCATTTGCGCTTCCCTTTTCATGCGTTCTGACTGCTCTCTTCATTTTCGTGGAGCAGGTTCTTCGTCAGGAAAGCGTGCAGTGACTGGAATGAATAATCCTGGACAAGCTCCCCGCGATGAGCAACCGATATGAAGCCTGTCTCCTCGGAAACAACGAGCACGATCGCGTCGCAGATCTCACTCAAACCGATAGCGGCACGGTGACGGGTGCCGAGATCCTGGTCGATATCCGTGCGGGAGGTCAGGGGCAAAATGCACGAAGCAGACCAGATGCGGCAGTTCCGAATAATGACAGCACCGTCATGCAGGGGTGCCTTATCGTAAAAAATGTTGCGGAGAAGGTAGGAAGACACCTTCGCATCCAGCTCGACGCCGGACCGCGCTACATCATCCAGCTTGATATGCCTTTCAAGCACGATCAATGCGCCTGTATGGTTACGGGACATCTCAACAGCCGCCTGGCAGACAGCGTCAATCAGGCTATGATGCAGATCGACCACCGCCACCTGCTTTTTGCCGGGCAGAACGGAGCCGCCGAAGATGCCGAGAAACACCTCGCGCAATTCCTGCTGAAACGCAATGGCGGTCAGCACCAGAATGATCACCACCGTGTAGGTCAGAGCAGGAAGCGAAAAGAACTGTGCAAGAAGCAGAAGCACCGTGGCAATCAGCGCGAGACTACCGAGCGAACGGTAAACCGCTCCTTTTCTCAAAAACAGCAACAAGGCAAGGAGCAATCCGGCAACCGCAGTGATGATAAACGGCAGCCAATTCAGGCCTTTCAGCGAATCGGTCATCAATACCGCGAAAGAGCGCCGTGCCAGAAGACACAACGCAGAAAATATATTGGACATTCTATATCTATCTCAACGCCGAGAGGCGCATACTTTCTATCAAAATACGGCATCGCCGTGTTTTATGATAATATTTTAACACATATATGGGAATATTGCAAGCGCCCACACGCCAAATTTAAGAATGTGGTATTTTTTGTATGATCTCACAAAAACCGGCGATTTTTTTGTGGATAATTATTTGTATCGGGGTTGACTTAAGCAAGGTTTTGCTTTATAATGTGTCTCAAATGAGACACACGGAGGTCTGTATGCTCGAAAGTGACTTAACGGCTCTGACATCATGCTATCTGTTTATCGACTTGCCTCCTGACGAGAAGCGAAATGCAATCACAAGCCTGCACATCTCCGTCGCAGAGTATCCTGCGGGTGCCGTCATCTCCTCTCCCGAACACTTTTCGCCGGCCTTATATTTTGTGATCTCCGGCGAACTCTCGGTCACGCAGGAGCATGGTAGCAATTCTGTTTTAATGCGTCTGATCCGCCCCGGCGAGACCTTCGGTGCTGCCTCCATGTTCGGCTCCTGCGAAAGCTACCCGACGACGATTCGGGCGCAGAGTCTGGTGCGCGTAGCTGCTGTCACCGAAAACGATCTCTGCGACCTGTTCTGCCGGCATCCGGCAACTGCCATAGCACACATTCGTTTCTTAAGCGACAGGATCCGTTTTCTGAACGAACGCCTGGATGCAACAACAGGCAGAAATGTGGAAAGTAAACTTGCCAAATACATCGCTGATACTTACGGAAAGTGTGCTTTACAATCCCGCCTGAATATGACGCAAATCGCAAGAAATCTTGATGTCGGACGTGCTTCTCTCTATCGCCTCATCTCACAATTCGTTGATGAAGGAATCATTGATTTTTCGCACGGGAAAATTAAAATACTTAATTTGGATTTATTAAAAAGAAAGGCAGATATATCATGAAAAAAATCATTTCGCTCCTCCTTCTCCTCGTCCTCTGCGTCCTCCCCCTTGCCGCCTGCGGCAAAGAAAGCGCCGACCCCACCGTCACGCGCATCGGCTACTTCCCCGGTACGACCGGTATCGGGATGTCCAAGATGATCGCCGATGCAGATGCCGCCTACTCGTTCACTAAATTCGAGAACCCTTCCGAGATTCTCGCGAAGCTCGTGACCGGCGAGATTGACATCGCTGCGTACCCGACCAACGGGGTCCCTGCTCTCAACCAAAAGGTAGAGGGAGGCGTGCAATACCTCGCGATCAACACGCTCGGTGTCCTCTATCTCTGTACGAACGGTGTCACCATCAACCAGCTCTCCGACCTGGAGGGGCAGACCGTTTATGTGCCCGAAAAGGCACCACAGCTCGTACTCGACTATATTCTTAAAAAGAACAACATTACTGTGACCTTTGCCCAGTCGTCGCTCGACACGCTACCTGCCGAGATCGCATCCGGCGAGGGGGATGTCAAGATCGCCCTCCTGCCCGAACCGAAGGTAACCGTCGCGAAATCGACTGCAACCACAAAAAACAATGCCGATTTTGCCATCAGCCCCATAGACCTGAATGCGGAGTGGGATCGCATTTCCGATACGCCGCTCGTCCAGGGGTGCCTTGTCGTGCGCACAGAATTTGCACGCAATCATGCGGATGAAGTGAACGCATTTCTGACCGCTTACCGTGCATCCATTGAGTACGTCCGTGATGCCTCCAACCTGGACGCAGCCGCCCAGATGGTCGTCGATGCACAGATTTTGCCCAAGCTCCCTATCGCGAAGCAGGCGATCCCCCGCTCCAATATCACTTATATGGATGGAAATGACATGAAGAACGCCGTCCTTGGGTTCCTCAAGGCATTCTCCGCGTCCTACAACGACGACGGATTCTATTTGAGCGCACAATGAACTGCTCCAAGTGGAAAAAGCGCGGTACCGCCGCCCTGCGTGCAGTCGGTGTCTTCTGCTTCTGGATCCTTTTCTGGTGGGGATGCTCCGCCCTATATGGTAAACCCGCGATTTTTCCCAACCCCGCAGGAGTCTTTCGGGAACTGTGCTCTATGGTGCGGAACCCGTATGTGTACCTGTCTGTCCTGCGTTCTGTACTCCACGTCCTTGCCGGGCTCGCCCTCGGTGCTCTTGTCGGGATACTTTTCGGTATCCTGATCGCAAAATCCAGAATCGCAGACGCTTTTCTGTCACCGTTTTTCTCCGTCGCGCGTTCTACCCCTGTCGTGTGCTTTATTCTGCTCGCCTGGATTTTTCTCGGCAGAGAGATCTTACCCTCGTTTGTGTCGGCTCTGATGGTTGCGCCGGTCATGCTGACAGCTACCGCCGGCGCTATCCGCGAGGTAGATCCGCGTCTTATCGAAGCGGCATTCGCCTACCGTCTTTCAACTCGTAAACGCCTGGTAGCCGTCTACCTCCCGTCCGTGCTCCCGGCAGTACGCACTTCACTCGTCACCTGTGTAGGTCTTGCATGGAAATCCTGCGTCGCGGCAGAAATGATTGTGATTACACGCGACACAGTCGGTTACGGTATATGGGACGCGCGAAACTGGGATGCGAACTATGAAGCTGTCTTTGCCTGGACGATCATCATCGTCACTGTGAGCATCCTTTTTGAACAGCTTGCCAAGCGGCTGCTGACTCCCGGAAAGAGAGGTGTGTCATGATACGTCTGGACCACGTCACAAAATCCTTTGGCGACCAATTTGTCATCCGTGATTTCACCTACAATTTCCCCGCTATCGGCATCTTCCGCCTGTGCGGCAACAGCGGTGTCGGCAAAACGACACTCCTGCGCCTGATTGCCGGGCTTGAAACACCCGATAGCGGTACGGTGCAAGCGAATGGGCGCGTCTCCTTTCTCTTTCAGGACCGCCGTCTGTTCGACGGCTTGTCCGCACTGGACAATGTGCGCATCGTCGATACATCCAAGGATCCCGCCCCGGCTGTCCGCGAACGGGCGGTGCAGCTGCTCTCGCGACTGGGGATCGCCCCTGAAGAACAGAACAAGCGCATCCCCGCCCTGTCGGGCGGTATGCAGCAACGGGTCGCGATTGCCCGTGCCCTGTTCTTCGACGCCCCCATCCTGCTCCTGGACGAGCCGACGAAAGAACTGGACGCGCAAAACAGAGCCGTCCTGCATGACATTTTCGCCACAGAGGCGCTCTCCAGGCTTGTAATCCTGTCAGGGCACGAATCCGATGACGGTGCCTACGCAAATATGACAGAAATCACGCTGGACGCCCTATAAAGTCTTCAAATTGCATACCATATCGTTATCTGCATACCATACAAAAACCGAGGCGGCAACTGCCGCCTCGGTTTCATACTTTAATTGCATTATTTGCTCTGTCTCTCATCCGTTTTCAATGTGAAACGGAATTCACAGTACTGTCCCTTTTCGCTCTCCACGCAAATGGTTTGCTTCATGGTTTCCAGGAGCGTTTTGACAATATACAATCCGAGCCCTACGCCGTTTTTATCGAGCCCCCGACTCTTATCGCTCTTATAAAAGCGTTCGAACACATACGGCAGCTCCTCGGGGGCGATTCCGTCTCCCTCGTTATAAACACGGATCTCAACGGACGAGGTCGTTTTGTACCGGATACCAATCTTCAGAGCGCCTCCCTCGCGGCTGAATTTAATGGCGTTATCAACCAGGTTGTAGAGAATCTGATGCGTGGCATCGCGATCGCTCACAACGATCATGGTATCTTCGTCGCCAGAGAACTCTACATCCAGCTTCTTGTCCTCGATCTTCTGTTCGAAGGATATGAGCACGAGACGCGCCATCTCGCAGATATCAAAGCGTGTCTCCGTCAGCTTTCTCTCTCCGGATTCCAGCCGGGAAACATCCAGGATCTCGCTGACCAGCCGGGAGAGTCGATGCACCTCGGAGGACACGATCTCCAGGTATTCCGGCTGCTTCTCCGGCGGAATAACGCCGCTGATCATACCGTCTACAAACCCGGCGATCGTCGTCATCGGCGTGCGCAGATCATGGGAAACATTTGCCAGAAAAGAATTGCGCATTTTCTCGGTTTCCTCAATGGAATCTGCCATGCTGTTGAATGCAAGCCCGAGCTCTGCGATCTCATCTTTCCCGGTGATCTGGACGCGCGTATCCAGTTTTCCTCGCCCGTATTCTTTTGCAGCATTTGTCATGTTACGGAGCGGCTCCGTCATCTTATTGCTGATGCAATAGACGGCGATGCAAGCCGCCAGCATCACCATGAGACACGCCAGGATGACCGTCCGGTTCATGACGCTGACAAGTGCTTCTTCATTAACGGCGGAGGAACAGGAGAACACTGCTCCGCACATAGTATCGTTATTTCTGATGGGCAGTCCGCTGACAATGTGCCGTTCGTGGAACAGCCCGTCCAACTCACCGTCTGCCATATACATCTGCCCGGCATCCAGCGCGCTCATGACCTCGGCAGAAAAACGGCAACTCATGTTCACGTCGCGCGCGCTGGTCGGGGTCGCCATAATGATCTGCCCCTGCGCATCTGTCACGATGACAACGATCTGCTGCACGCGCCCGGAAGTCTGTGACAGCATAGCGTTCAGAAATGGTTTCTGTGCATTCCGGATATAGTCCTCAAATGTCATTCCGTTCCCGTACGTACTATAGGTGAACTCAAACATCCTGGCGGCGGTCCTGACAGAGTTTTTGACATCTGCCCGTATATTTTCGATGGCATAATCGCCGAGGATGGATCCGATAATTGCGGCAAGCAGTACAAAGCTGATCAGAATGATCAGGGCAAATGCCGCCATGTATTTCGAAAAAAAGCTACGGCTCATAATCGACGCCTCCATGCCATTATTATAGCCCCGGTACCAATCACTGTCAAATGAATTTATTGAAAACAATTGACGCCCCCTGCCGGTTGTGATATGATAATATGTTGTATAGCGCGCGCTCGCGCACAAGAAAGGTAGTCACCTATGAATAACACTGTCGTTACACGTTTTGCCCCCAGCCCGACCGGCTATATGCATATCGGCAACCTCCGCACTGCCCTCTACTCTTATTTGATCGCCAAGCACGCGGACGGTAAGTTTATCCTCCGTATTGAAGACACGGACAGAGAGCGCCTGGTGGAGGGGGCGACGGATATCATTCTCTCCACACTCCGTATGACCGGGTTACGCTACGACGAAGGTCCGGATGTCGGCGGCGATCACGGTCCGTACGTCCAGAGTGAGAGAAAAGACATCTACATGGAATACGCACGCCGACTGGTGGACACCGGTCACGCCTACTACTGCTTCTGCTCCAAGGAGCGTCTGGAGCAGCTGCATGAGGAGGATGCCACCGGAGGCTACGACCGGCACTGCCGCGACCTGCCCGCCGATGTCGTGCGGGACAAGCTCGCATCCGGATGCCCGTTCGTTATCCGTCAGAAGATGCCGCTTGATGGCACTGTCACCTATCACGATGCGGTGTTCGGCGATATTCACTGTGAATGCAAGGAATTGCAGGATCAGATCCTTATGAAAGCGGACGGCTATCCGACCTACAATTTCGCACACGTCGTGGATGACTATCTGATGGGGGTCACCCATGTTGTCCGCGGGAGTGAGTATATCACCTCTACCCCGAAGTATGCACTCCTCTATGACGCCTTCGGCTGGGAGCGCCCGACCTATGTGCATCTCCCCCTCCTGATGGGCAAGAATGCCGACGGCACCGTCTCCAAACTGTCCAAGCGCCATGGTGCTGTCAGCTTCCAGGATCTCGTGAAAGACGGCTATCTCCCGGAAGCGATCGTCAATTACATCGCTCTCCTCGGATGGAACCCCAAGGGCGAACTTGCGGAACGCGAGTTTTTCACCCTGCAGGAGCTGACCGAAGCCTTCACGATTGAAGCCATCAACAAATCTCCCGCTGTCTTCGATTTTGACAAGCTTCTTTGGTTCAACGGTGAATACATCCGCCGCATGGCGCCGGATGCCTTCCGCACTGCCATTGCGCCCTACATCCCTGCCGACCTCCCCGAGAACCTTGATGTTTCGCTCGTCCTCTCGCTTGTACAGGGGCGGCTGGCAAAACTCAGTGAATTCCCAGAAAAGATCTCTTTCTTCCTCCGTCTGCCGGATTATTCGCGTGACCTGTTCTGCAACAAGAAAAACAAGGTCACCGAGGACAACGCGCCCGCGCTCCTCCGCATGGCGCTCGATGCGATTACGCCCGTAACCGACTGGTCGAACGACGCTCTCTTTGCCGCACTCTCGGAAAAAGCTAACGAAGCCGGCGTCAAATCCGGTGCTCTCCTTTGGTGCGCGCGCATTGCCGTTTCCGGCATGAGCGTCACGCCCGGCGGTGCCACCGAGATCATGGCGGCACTCGGTCGGGAGGAAACGCTCAGCCGTATGCAGCTTGCCAATGAGCGTTTTTCCGTCTGACCGATACCATTTCTTCATCACGATTATTTCACAAGGAGACCTGTTATGAGTACGAATATTTCCGATCTCATACGTCAAAAAATGCCCACCTTTTCGAAAGGGCAAAAACGCATTGCGCAGGCAATTCTCGATGACTACGAGCGCACCGCCTACATGACCGCCGCCAAACTGGGGCAGACGGTCGGCGTGTCAGAGTCCACCGTCGTCCGGTTCGCCAATGAACTGGGCTTTGAGGGCTATCCGGAGTTTCAGCGCGCCGTCCAGGAGCTCGTCCGCACCAAGCTGACCCCCAATCAGCGTATTGAAGTCACGCGTGCCCGCGTGGTGAACGGCGATTACCTGACCTGTGTGCTGAACGGCGATATGGAACGCATCCGCCACACACTGGAGGATATCGACCGCGAGGCTTTCATGAACGCTGTACACGCCATCAACCGCGCACGCCGCGTCTACATTTTCGGCGTCCGCTCCTCCTCCTCGCTTGCATCGTTCCTGAATTTCAACCTCTCCATGATCCGCGACAACGTGAAGCTGTTGCAGCCGACGAGCTCCAGCGATGTATTCGAACAGATTCTCGATATCGGTGAAACCGATGTTCTGATTGCTATTAGCTTCCCACGCTATTCCCGCAAGGTCGTCAAATCCGTCGAATACGCAAAAAACTGCGGAGCGCAGGTTATTGCCCTTACTGACAGTCCGCTGGCGCCGCTGGCAGAATGTGCCACCTGCCTTCTGACAGCGCAGAGCGACATGGTCTCCTTTGCCGACTCTTTGATTGCGCCTTTCAGCGTCATCAATGCCCTACTCGCAGCGGTCGCGCAAGAGCGCCCCGACGAGGTACGGGATCGTTTCGACCGGCTCGAACGTTTATGGGACGAATATGACATCTACACCAAGCACTGACGTTCCGCGCATCGCCGTCGTCGGAGGCGGTGCCGCCGGTCTGATGGCGGCGGGGCGGGCAACCGAGCTCGGCGCCCGCGTCACCGTCTTTGAGCAGATGCCGAAAACAGCGTTGAAGCTCGGCATCACCGGCAAAGGAAGATGCAATGTGACAAACAACTGCACCGAAGCGGAATTTCTCGGTGAGGTAGTCACAAATCCACGCTTCCTTTACTCTGCCATCGGGCGGTTTCCCCCGGCGGATACCATGGCATTTTTTGAGGAACACGGTGTTCCCCTGAAAACAGAACGCGGCAGACGCGTTTTCCCGGTGTCGGACAAGGCCTCCGATATCGTCACCGCTCTGCGCCAGTACGCGAGGGGCGCCACGATCATCCACGAAAAAGTTACGCAGATCGTTGCGGAAAACGGACGGGTATCCGGCGTCAAGACCGACCGTTTTTACCCTTTTGACGCGGTCATTCTCGCGACCGGCGGCGCCTCCTACCCCCGGACAGGATCCGACGGGAGCGGCTACCGTCTTGCATCGGCACTGGGTCACACCGTCACCCCTCTCACCCCCTCTCTCGTACCGCTCGCGTCTGATGACCCGGTCTGCCCCGCTATGCAGGGCGTCTCACTGAAAAATGTCGGGATCGAGATCCGTTCCCACGGAAAAACCGTCTATCGCGACTTCGGAGAAATGCTTTTTACACACTTCGGCGTCAGCGGACCGACGATTCTCTCCGCCTCCTCCCACATGCGGGGATGCGATTTTTCCGATACGGTGCTCCTCATCGACCTGAAACCGGCACTGGACGAGCAAAAGCTGGACGCGCGCCTCCTCGCCGATTTCCGCACCTTTGCCAACAAGGATTTTGTCAGCGAACTGGGGCAGCTTCTTCCGCAGAAGATGATCCTGCCATTTGCAGAGCGTATCTGTATAGATCCGCACAAGAAAGTGCATGATATTACCAAAACGGAGCGCGCCGCACTGCGTCGCGCCCTCAAGTCATTCACCGTACCGATTGCAGGGTTTCGCCCCCTGCAGGACGCCATTGTGACCGCGGGGGGCATTTCCGTCCGCGACGTCACCCCCGGCACTATGGAGAGCCGCCTCGTCGGCGGATTGTTTTTTGCCGGCGAAGTCCTCGACCTGGATGCCTACACAGGCGGATATAATTTGCAGATCGCTTTCTCGACGGCGCGGCTCGCTGCCGACCACGCGGTACTGACACCACAAGGAGACTCTCATGTATAAAATTGCCATTGACGGCCCCGGCGGTGCCGGTAAGAGTTCTGTTGCGAAAGCGGTTGCAGCCGCACTGCACATCACTTATGTGGACACCGGTGCACTGTATCGGACCATCGGGCTGTATGTCAAGGAGCATGGCGTTGATCCTCACGATACCGGCGCAGTGGTAGCACTATTACCCGGCATTCGAATCGAGCTCACCTACCATGACGGCTCTCAATGCATTTTGCTCAACGGCAAGAACATCGGCGATGAGATCCGGACACAGGAAATCTCGATGTATGCCTCTGCCGTCTCCGCAATTCCCGCTGTCCGTGATTTTTTGCTTGCCACGCAACGGAATATCGCGAAGACGCAATCCGTTATTATGGACGGTCGGGACATCGGTACCGTGATCTTCCCTGATGCAGAGGTCAAAATTTTTCTGACCGCCTCGGCAGAAAACCGTGCTGAAAGACGCTATAAGGAGCTTCGTGAGCGCGGGGTCGATGCCGACTACCGGATTATTCTCGAAGAAATTAAGACGAGAGACCACAACGATTCCACCCGTGCCACAGCCCCCCTGAAGCAGGCAGACGATGCCGTCCTGCTCGACAATACCGGTTATACGCTGAACGACAGTGTCGCCGCCGTCATGAAGATCATTGATGCCAAACTGGCGGGGCGACCGGATTATGAAAAATAACAAGCTCTCCTTTTACGAACGGCTTTGTCGCGCTTTTTCCGGCTTTGTCCGCTGGCTATTCCGCGTTCATGTAGAAGGGCTCGACAATATTCCGTCGGATGGTTGCCTGCTCTGTTGCAATCACGTGGATTACCCCGATGCCATCATTCTCGCTGCGGCACTGCGCGGTCGCGTGCGATTCCTCGCCAAAAGCGAGCTTTTCCGTATACCGCTCCTTTCCTGTTTCCTGCGTAGTGCCGGTACGATTCCCGTGCGGCGCGGCACCGCGGACGTATCTGCTGTCAAAGCAGTGGTTCGTTCGGTGCAGGATGGTGAATGTGTCGCCGTATATCCCCAGGCGCACCGACGCCGCGGACGCGACCCGAGGGAAACCGAAATCAAGGACGGGATCGGCATGATGGCATATTACGCAGCAAAACCTGTCGTCCCGGTTCGTATCTGCCTGAAAAATAACCGGTATGCCCCTTTCCGCAAGATCGGGCTGTTAATCGGGGAACCGATTACATACCCCTTTTCCGAAGTCGGAGGCAGTATCAAAACGTATCGGAGCGCCGCTGCCTGCTATTTTTCCGCCGTATGCGGGCTGGGTGATACTTCTCTCCCGGCTCTCCCGAAAGGAGCACAATCATGTCCGTGACCGTTGCCAAAAATGCCGGCTTCTGTTTCGGTGTCAAGCGGGCGACCGACTGCGTCGCCGCTCTCCTTCACGATCCGGATGTAAAAAAGATCTACACTTTGGGGGCATTGATACACAACGACACTTATCTGTGCGACCTGGAACAGAAAGGGGTGCGGTCTATCCTTGCCGCAGATGCTGACAGGATAGCCAAGGAAAGTGACACCGTCGGCAAGACCGTACTACTCATCCGTGCACACGGCATACCGTGTACGGAGGAAGATCGGCTGCACGAGCTGGAAGCGGCGCACCCCGACTTTTCGGTCATAGATCTGACCTGCCCTTTTGTAAAGCGCATACACAAGATTGCACGGGAAAATACCAACTCGGGTACACGGTTTATTCTGCTGGGCGCCCCGCACCACCCGGAGTGCGTCGGAATCATGAGTTATGCCCAAGGAGAAGCTGCCGTTTTCTCCACCTGTCATGACATTGCGACCTACCTGGAGGAACAAAAAAACACGCCAAAACCCCTGGTCGTCGCCGTGCAGACCACGCAAAGCACGGACGAGTGGAAAAAAACTCAAAAATATCTCAAAAACCTATATACAAACGCAATTTTTTTTGATACAATATGTAGTGTTACCGAGACGCGCCAGCAAGAGGCGCTCGCTCTCGCAGAGCACTCCGACTGCATGATTGTCATCGGCGGGCGGGATTCTTCCAATACACGGAAGCTGTACGATCTGTGTTTGGAGCATTGTCCCGACACACGCCTTGTGGAATCGGCGGAGGATATCGGAGAGATCCCCTGCGGGAAACGGATTTCAATTACCGCGGGTGCATCGACACCCGACGGCATCATTATGGAGGTTTACCACAAAATGAGCATGGAAGATTACGCAACCCTGCTTGACGAATCCCTCAAAACTATACATACAGGAGATATTGTTGTCGGCACTGTTCAGGCCGTTACGGATAAATGTGTTTATCTCGACCTTGGCACCAAGCAGACCGGTGTGATCGAAGCAGACAAGCTGACCGCCGATCCGAACGCCAAGATCACCTCCCTGTATAAGGTCGGGGATGAGATCAAGGCATTCGTCGTCCGTGTGGATGACAAAAACGGTGAAGTCGCACTGGACAAACTCCGTGTGGATCGCGACGCCGGCTGGTTCACTTTTGTTGAAGATGCAAAGGAGAACCCGATCAAGGAAGGCACCGTCACCGCCGTTGTCAAGGGTGGTCTGACGATGGACATCGAGGGCTACCGTGTGTTCGTCCCCGCTTCCCAGAGCGGTGTCCCGAAGGACGGCGATATGACGCCCCTCGTCGGCACTACCCAGAAAGTCAAGATTATCGACATTGATGAAGCCAAGAAGCGCGTTGTCGCTTCCATCAAGTCCTATCAGTACGAAGCGCGCAAGATTGCCCGCGCAGAGCGCGATGCAGCGCGTGACGCCGCTTTTGCGAAGCTGGAAGTCGGTCAGAGATTCAAGACGAAGATCAAGAACCTGACCTCTTACGGCGCTTTCGTTGACCTCGGCGGCATCGACGGCATGATCCACAAGTCCGAGCTTTCCTGGAAGAACATCAAGAACCCTGCCCAGGTCGTTTCCGTCGGGCAGGAAGTTGAAGTCTATATCAAGGAGCTGGATCCCGAGACGCACCGCATCTCTCTCGGCTACAAGACGCCGGAGATGGACGACTTTGCGAAGTTCGTCGCAGAACACAGCGTCGGTGACATCGTGTCTGCCAAAATCGTTTCCATTGTTGCTTTCGGCGCGTTTGCCGAAGTGGCAGAGGGTGTTGACGGATTGATCCACAACTCCCGCATCTCTCTTGAACACGTTGACAAGCCGGAGAACTACCTCTCCGTCGGTCAGGTCGTTGATGTACAGATCACCGGCATTGACACCGAGAAGCGCCAGCTCGCGCTCTCCATCCGCGCCATCCTCGAAGCACAGAAGAAAGCAGAGGAAGACGCTGCCCGCGCGGCTGAACGCGCAGAGCGTGCCGCCGAAGCAAAAGCAGAGGCTGACGAACGTGCCCGCGAGAGAGCAGAGATGGCTCCCTACATTGTTGGCTCCATCGACTGATTTTTCGAACGGATCACCCGCGAAAACAATTTAAATTGATCAAAGTGCCCGAGATCTTCTCGGGCACTTTTTGTCGGACATTTTGGGGCAAGATAGTTAAGCCGCCGGCAAAGATAACCTTTGCCGGCGGAAAAATCAATCCAGCTCTTTCATGCCGGTGTACAACTCATAGTATCTGCCTTTTTGAGCCAGCAACTGCTCATGTGTGCCCCGCTCAATAATTTTGCCTGCTTCCAACACCATGATGGCATCCGCATTACGGACCGTGGAGAGGCGATGCGCGATTACAAAGGTCGTCCGCGACGCCATGAGACGGTCCATGCCGTGCTCGATGTGCCGCTCTGTTCTCGTATCGACCGAGCTGGTTGCCTCATCCAGGACGAGGATCGGTGCACGGGAGAGTGCCGCGCGTGCAATATTTAAAAGCTGTCTCTGCCCCTGTGAAAGATTGGCACCGTCACCCGTGAGAACCGTCTGATATCCGTCCGAAAGCCGGCAGATCATCGAATGGGCGGACGCCACCTTGGCGGCGGCAATCACCTCATCATCCGTTGCATCCAGGCGCCCGTAGCGGATGTTCTCCATCACCGTACCGGTGAACAGGTGGGTGTCCTGCAACACCATCGCAACGTGCTCACGCAGTGAAGCGCGTTGGTAGTGACGGATATCTACGCCATCGATCGTGATGGATCCCTGCTCTATATCATAAAAACGGTTCAGGAGGTTGGTGATCGTCGTCTTCCCCGCCCCGGTCGAGCCGACGAAGGCGATCTTCTGCCCCGGCTTTGCATAGAGTGTCAGATCATGGAGAACGGTCTTTTCAGGCACATAACCGAAGGTAACGTGTTCAAAACGCACATCTCCGCGGATATCCTGCATGGGGATTGCATCCGGCAGGTCGGGGGCCTCCGGTTCAGTATCCATCACATTGAAGACCCGCTCGGCGCCTGCAAGTGCCGCGTAAATTGTAGACATCTGCATGGAGAGCGTATTGATCGGGCGCGAGAACTGCCTGGAATAATTGGCAAAGACCGTCAGAGATCCCGGAGCAAAGCCTGCCGTAATCATCATGATGCCGCCAACGCCTACCGTAATGCCATACGAGATCTGCGACAGGTTCCCCATAATGGGGCCCATGACACCGCCCCAGAACTGCGCCTTGAACTGCTTCTGACGCATATCGCCGTTCAGGGTATCAAACTCCTCGGTGCAGACGCCCTCATGGTTAAAAACCTTAACGACCTTGACGCCGGATACGGTTTCTTCAATATACCCGTTCAGTGCACCGAGCGCCGCCTGCTGCCCTTTATAGTAGCGCGAGCTGAACCGCCCGATCAGACCGCCGCCCCACAGATACAGCGGAATAAACGCCAGTGTGATAAGTGTCAGGATCCAGTTGGTCAATATCATAAAGACAAAGGTACCAACCAGCGTCACAAATCCGGAAAAGATGGAGGTCAGCGAATTGGATAGCATCGTATCGATGTTATCGATATCATTTGTAAATCGAGACATCACCTCACCGGTCGGGTGCCCGTCAAAGTAGCGGAGCGGCAGAGACTGCATTTTGTCAAACAACTCTCCGCGTATCCGCTGCGTCGTCCCCTGTGAAACGGTCAGCATGAGCCGCCCCTGCACATAGGTGGCGATAATGCCGATGACGTATACAAACGCCAGGATCAAAAGCGCTGTCAGCACATATACAAGTGCCTCCGACAAGTGGAACGTCTTTGAGGTCATGCCGACAAAGGCAGTGATTGCTTTGTCCGCGAGACGCTCCATCGCAGTCATGTTCACGGAAATCTCGGGATTGATGGCAAGCGCCAGACGATTGATGATCGGCGCCAGCATATAAGAAGCAATGAGCGCCGCAGCAGTGGAGAACAGCATACACAGAACCACCAAAACCAGCCGGAAGCGATACGGTTTCAGATAAGCGAGCAGCCGTACGACGATCTTCCGTGTGTTTTTCGGCTTGCCGCCTCCGCGGGCGCCGGGACCGCCGCGCGGTCCGGGCCCCGGACGCATCATCCGCCTTTTATTCCCGACATTCTCCGAGGTGTAGGAAGATTGCAGCCTTTCAAGCGTTCTTGCCATCTTCCTCACCTCCCATCTGCGATTCGTAAATTTCGCGGTATTCAGGAGACCGTTCAAGCAGCTCCTCATGCGTACCGACCGCGACGATCTCGCCCTCGTTCATGACGGCGATCTGATCCGCCTCCATTACGGAGGAAATACGCTGTGCTATGATCAGCTTCGTCGTCCCGGCGAAGTCTTCTTTCAGAGCCGTCCTGATCTGCCTTTCCGTCGCTGTATCTACCGCCGAAGTCGAGTCATCCAGGATCAATACCTTTGGGTGCTTGAGCAGCGCGCGAGCGATGCAAAGCCGCTGTTTTTGACCGCCGGACACATTGGTGCCCCCCTGCTCAATCATTGTGTCATATCCCTTCGGAAAAGACGAAACGAATTTGTCCGCCTGCGCCTGCATTGCCGCCCGACGTACCTCCTCGTCTGTTGCCGCCTCGTTCCCCCATCGCAGATTTTCTGCAATGGTGCCGGAGAACAAGGTGTTCTTCTGCAAAACCATACCTACCCCGTCGCGCAGGTGCGTGAGCGAATAGTCCCTAACATTGACGCCGTCGACAAGCACCTCCCCCGCATCGGGGTCATAGAGGCGGCAGACCATGGATACCAGGGTACTCTTACCGCACCCGGTCGATCCGATAATACCAACGGTACTGCCCGGTGCCACAGAAAGTGAAATATGCTTCAGCACATATTCGTCACGGTTCTTATAGTAACGGAAGGATACATCGCGGAATTCCACGCTACCCTGCTCGACCAGACGCTCCGGCTCTGCGGCACTTTTGTCATCGATATCCGGCACCTCATCGATAACCTGCCGTATCCGCTTTGCCGATGCAATGGCGCGGGATGAGGTCATGAGGAGCATGGTGACCATCATGATGGACATGAGGATCTGGTTGACATAGACGACGAATGCAGAAAGATCACCGACGGACATACCGCCGTCGAGGACAAACCCACTCCCGAACCACAGGACAACGATCGTCGTCGCATACATGATGAGCGTTGTGACCGGTTCCATGAAAATCATGACGCGCATCGCCGCCATGCCGGCTTCTTTAAGATTCCGGTTGGCACGCGAAAACTTCTCCGTTTCACGCCCCTCACGAACAAAGGACTTTACCACACGCACATTCGTGATGTTTTCCTGTACGGTCGAATTGAGCGCATCGATCTTGGTCTGCAGCTTCGTAAAACGGCGGAAGCCGATCAGAATGATGCCCAGGATAGACAAGAGCATGAGCGGGATCGTCACGGCGAACACCACAGCAAGCGAAGGCTTCAGGGTAATCGACATAATAAGCGCCGCGATGAGCATACCCGGCGCGCGCAACGCCATGCGCAGAAGCATATTGACGAAGTTCTGCACCTGCGTCACATCATTCGTCATACGGGTAACGAGGGACCCGGTCGAGAATTTATCGATGTTTGCAAACGAATAGCGCTCCACCGAACGATAGGCATCCGCCCGGAGGTCGGTCGCAAAATTAACAGACGCCTTGGCACCGAAATAGGCGCCACCGACACCGCCCGCCATCATGAGCAGAGCAACGCCGATCATCGCAAACAGTATGCCGATACTGCCGGACACTGTCAGTGTCCCCGCCTGCCCACCGTCAATCACTGAAGACAGGAGCTTTGGGAGCACGACCTCGCCGACGACCTCAACGATCATGCAGATCGGACCGATGATAAAATACGGCAAATACGGTTTTATGTACTTCCACCAATATCCCACGTCAATTACCCCCGATCTTTCCGAGATTGTCTTTCATGCGCTCATAAAATGCGCGCGCGATGTCCAGCTCCTCCTCCGAGAAGCTCTCAAACATTACCGTGTCCACACGATCCAGAATGCTCTTTGTGCGTTGCACGACCGAACGCCCCGCATCGGTCAGCTCAACCCCGAGCTGTCGATTATCCTCAGGCGCCGCCGACCGGCGCACGTATCCCGCCGTCTCCAGCTTCCGCAGCGTCACCGTCACCACCGCAGGTGTGATGGCAAGCGCCCTGGCAAGTTCCCGCTGTGAAGCAACGTCGCCGCAAAAATACAGGTGCATCAGCATCCTGTGCTGCGCGCGATGGAGCCCGATTTCCGACAGTTCCCTGTCACAGACCGCGCGGTGCAGACGATCCGTCTCTATCATCCGATCCACGGTTTCCCGCAACCGGTCATACCGTTCTTTCATACTATACGTTTCTCCTTTTAGTTAGCACGCTAACGATTATATCGGAATGTCCCGCCTCTGTCAAGAGGCGGGACATTAGTTTCATGATTTAGTTACAATTATTCGGGTGCCTTTGAGGACGCCTCGTCGTACTCTTTTATAATCTGTCCGAATTCATATTCCGCATCCTGAGGCGTGATGCCCGAGGGGACCGCGCGCCGCGGTAAATAGAGCACATGGAAATTCAGGGACGTCTCCGGATCTCCCTCGCCAAGACCGTACGTTTCGGTAAGGATATCGTAATGTGCGGTGGTGTGCGCATCGCACGTCTCCAGCGGGACAAAGTCCGCTTTATATACCCCCACGCCGACGCGACTGCCACGCAATTCACTTCGGCAGGCATCCGTCGGCACAAGTCCGCTGTCCATGCAGTATTCGACGCGGCGCACCCCCTCCGGTATCTTGAACGAAGTCTCTTCTCCGGCAGTATCCTCCCGTCGGTACAGCTCATGCATGATCGTATCCCAGGCGGCAAGATGAAGGCTTGTACCGCCCGGCAAAGGCTCGGGGTCATCATATCCGATGCGGATCCCTGCGACATAGGACGGCGTATAGCCGACAAACCATTTGTCCTTGTCCATACCGGAGGTCCCCGTCTTCCCCGCCGTAGCAACCAGCTCATCCAGCGTAATACGGTGCGCCGTCCCGTGATCGACCACCCCGGAGAGCATTTCCGAGAGAATATAGGCGGTCTCCTCGCTCATCACTCGCTTTTTTTGTACATCCTTTCGCAGGAGGAGCTCTCCGCGCGTGTCAAAAACGGCGACATAAGAGCGGGTCTCTGCCTGCTCCCCTCCCGCGGCGAAACCGGTATAGGCGCCCGTCAGTTCCCGTACCGTGACACCCTTTGTCAGCTGCCCCAAAGCAAGCGGTGCGGCGCCGAGATCTGTTTTTCCGTTCTCCCCCCGTACAAGCCCAGAAAAACCGGCGGTGTCCCGCAGATATCGGTATATCTCCGTTTTCCCCAGGAGCCCGTAGAGCTGTACAGCAACCGTGTTCTTGGATTTTGCGAGTGCTTCAGCCACCGTTATGCGCCCCTGGTAAACACTCGGGCTGTTGTGCGGCCACACACCGCTTTCGGTTTCTCCCGGCAGATCCTCAAAAACAGTACTGTATGTGATGAGGTTCCGCTCCAGAGCAGGACCATACAGCGCGACGGGTTTCAGCGCGGAGCCGGGCTGGTAGTAGCCATCCGTCGCGCGGTTGAACAAAAGGGATCCCCGTTTCTCTCCGACACCGCCGATGATGCCGAGAATGTCGCCGGTCTCGGGGTGGCAAATGACCATCCCTCCCTGTATGCGGTGCCCGTCCACTGTGAAATTGCTCTCATCACTGAAATACTTTTCCATCACCGACTGCACGGTAGGATCCACCAAAGCATAGATATCCAGTCCTCCCCGATACACAAGAGCGGTTGCTGCGGATTTCGTGAGCCCCCGTTCCTTTTGCAGATCGGCAATGACATCTGCCGCCACCGTCTCGGTATACCACCCTCTGGAACGTTTGGTATAGACGGGGTCTGTCACGTCGAGCACAAGATCTGTGTCCTTGGCTGTCCGATAGCTTTCCTCGTCCAGATATCCGTTTTGGTGCATGGCATCCAAAACCAGGTCACGTCTCTTTTTATTATTGTCAGGGTGTCCCTGCGGCTCATAGTAAGCCGGCGCATTGGTGATGGCGGCGAGAGCGGCACACTCTGCCGCCGTCAGGTCGTCCGGTGTTTTTCCAAAGTAATACCGCGCCGCGGATTTCACGCCGGTGCATTGATGACCGAGCGGTACAATATTGAGGTAATACGTCAGGATCTCCTCTTTGCTGTACGCCTTCTCGAGGCGACGCGCACGGATGATCTCCTTCAGCTTCCGCATAGCGCTGACATCCTTTTCTCCATGCACGTTTTTGATCAGCTGCTGGGTAATGGTGGAGCCACCGAACTGCGGCTCAAAACGAAAGATATAATTAAGTGTCGCTTTTCCAGTCCGGCGCCAGTCGACGCCCCGATGCTGATAGAAGCGCTGATCCTCAATCGCTACAAAAGCATTTTTGAGCAAATCGGGGATCTCGCTGGTATCTGCCCACACCATATTCTCATCCCCGTATAAAATATCGTACTCAACCGGAGAATAATTCTCGGCGACGATCTCCTCTCCGGTAGCGCCCCGCTTCGGCGCCCAAATGCGCGTCGTGCGCGAACCACGCATTGCCTCCATCACTGCCATATCCTCGTCTGAATCCAGCGTAACCGCCACATAGGCAACGACACCGACCCCCGTCAGGATCGCAGCCAGAAGGAGAATGGCGACCACAAGCAATACCCGCAAAACTATTTTTTTAGCGTGCCGCTCCCCCGCATCTTTTTTTCGTTTCATCCTAATAAAAAGAGCCGCGTGAGCGGCTCTCTGCCTCCGCTTAATACTATCATTAGTATCGAACGGAAACGGATTTTTCAATAGGGAGTTTTTCGGTAATTCCTGTGAAACATACAGATTAATTGTAAAAAACGCGATGAAGGTAGAGCCCCTCCGGCGGCGCTGTCATCCCCGCCCGCGTCCTGTCGCAGGATCGCAGGATGGTGGGAATCTCTCCGGGCTCGGTGCGCCCGATGCCAACATCGACCAGTGTCCCGACGATAATCCGCACCATATTGTATAAAAAGCCGTCGGCGCGGACAGTGATCAGGACCTCATCCCCGTCCCGATGTACCTCGCAGTAGGTGATGCGCCGCACCGTCGTCGCTACCGGTGACCCCTGCGCCTGAAAAGCGGCGAAATCATGCTCCCCGACGAGATGCCCGGCGGCAGTATTCATACGTTCAATTGCGGTGCTATCGAGATGGCGCGGGAAAAACCACGCCCTGCCCGCCGAAAACGGATCGCGCACCGCGCGGTTACAGATACGATACTGGTATTCCTTTTCTACCACATCGTGACGTACATGAAATGTGTCCGGTCGTATCTCTACATCAAACACCGAAACATCCGCCGGGAGGTGGCTCTGCATAGCCAGCGCCAGTTTTTCCGGCGGGATCGGAATGACCCCTCCTGGCAGTTCTACAGTCAACGCGGCTGCAACCGCGTGCACACCGCTGTCTGTACGGGAGCATGACGTGACGCGGCAGGCCACCCCAAATAATGCCGTGAAAGCATCGTTCAGGACGCCCTGCACCGTCCGCACATTCGGCTGTATCTGCGAGCCGCAGAAATCGGTGCCGAGATACGCAAGATGCATAAAGTACTTCAAGAAACATACCCCCAGCCGATGAGTTCGGGCAGATAACGGTTCCCAAGACAGATAGCAACGATCAAAACAGCAAACAGCACCGGCATGACGAAATCACAGGCGTGAAGATGATATGCCTTGAGGCGCGTTCTCCCTTTGCCGCCGCGATAGCAACGGCATTCCATCGCCGTAGCAAGATCAAGCGCCCGTTGGAACGCAGAAATAAAGAGCGGTACAATAATAGGAATCAATGCGCGTGCCCGTTTAACAAGCCCACCAGTCGAGAGGTCGGAGCCGCGCGACTTCTGGGCATTCATAATGCGCTCTGTCTCCTCGATGAGCGTTGGTATGAAGCGCAACGCAATGGACATCATCATTGCAAATTCGTGTACGGGTATATGCAACCATTTGAGCGGTGTCAGGAGTGACTCGATCGCGTCCGTCAGATCGATCGGAGAGGTAGTATAGGTCAGGAGCAGACTCGCGGAAATCACGAGCAGGATGACACGCACCGCCATGAAAAGGGCACGCCACAGTCCCTCCCGATAAATATGGATGAACTTCCACTCAAACACGATGTGTTCCCCGCCCGTCATCAATATATTGATGAGCGACGTGATCAGCAGAATGATGACGATTGGGCGCAAACTGCGAAGCACAGTGCGTAGCGGTATCCCGCTGATTGCAATCAAAAAGCAGGTAAAGAGCAGGATGAGCGCGTAGGTGAGCACATACCGACACAGGAAAATGGCAACGATATACGCGATCGCGAGCAGAATTTTGATGCGCGGATCCAATCGATGCAGAAGTGAACGGCCGGGGAAAAACTGACCGAGAGTCATTTCCGTTTTCACGGCTTCACCTCCCCGCCGAGCAGCGGCAGAAGTGCATCCCGCACTCCTGCAACCGTATAGAGTTTCCCTTTCAGCGGTACACCGCGTGCGATGAGCCCCTGTGCAACGTGAGAGATCTGCGGGATATCCAGGCCGACAGCGGAGAGCTCCTCCGCGCGGGCAAATACCTCCTCCGTTGTTCCCGTGGCAAACACTTCCCCCCGGTTCATTACTACAACGCGGTCGCAGTATGTCGCCATATCCTCCATGCTGTGCGAGACGAGAATCACCGTCGTGCCCGTCTCATCGCGGAAACGGGTCAGACCGCCGAGGATCTCACGCCTGCCGCGGGGGTCCAGTCCTGCCGCAGGTTCGTCAAGCACCAGTACATCCGGATGCATGGCGAGGATGCCGGCGATCGCGGCGCGGCGCTTCTGCCCGCCCGAGAGATCGAACGGCGATTTTGCGAGCATTTCGCGGGTGAGTCCGACGAAGTCCGCCGCTTCTTCGACGCGCTGGCGCACAGCGGCTTCATCCAACCCCTGATTGCGTGGAGCAAAGCCGATGTCCCGCTCCACCGTCTCATCAAACAGTTGGTATTCCGGATACTGCATGACGAGCCCGACGCGGAAGCGGACCGAGCGGATTTCCTTCGGCTTCTCCCAGATGTTTGCCCCGTCCAGCCGTACCTCGCCCTCATCCGGCTTGATCAAGCCGTTCAACATTTGCACGAGCGTGGATTTACCACTGCCCGTATGACCGATGAGCCCCGTGATGAGCCCGCGTTCAAAGCTGACGCTGACGTCATGCAGCGCCTCGGTCTTAAAGGGGGTTCCCCTTCCGTAGGTGTGCGTTACATGAGATACTTCCAGGATCGTCATGGTGTCACCTCCCCGAGGCGAGCCATAATCGCCTCAACGCAGGCGTCCGCCGTCAGAGCATCCGTGGGCACATCAATTCCGGCAGCCCGCAGGTCCGTCAGCAGCTCCACCGTCTGCGGCACCTCGAGCCCGAGCCCGCGCAGCCGCTCCACTTGCGTAAAAATCTCCTGGGGGGTCCCGTCCATGACCAGTTCCCCGTCATTCATGACGAGGATGCGGTCGGCACGCGCCGCCTCCTCCATATAGTGTGTAATGTGCACAACGGTCAAGCCATCCTCACGGTGAAGGCGCTCCATCGTGTCGAGCACTTCCCGACGACCGCGGGGATCCAGCATGGCTGTCGATTCATCAAAAACGATACAATCCGGCTTCATGGCAATCATACCGGCGATCGCCACACGCTGCTTTTGCCCGCCGGAGAGCTTATGCGTCGCGTGGTGGGCGTATGCGGTCATATCGACGGCAGCGAGCGCCTCATCGACCCGATGGCGTATCTCCGCGCGAGGCAACCCGAGGTTCTCGGGTCCGAACGCAACATCCTCCTCAACAATGGTCGCGACCAGCTGGTTGTCCGGGTTCTGAAAGACCATACCGATACGGCGACGTACCTCGAAAAGGTCATCCTCGGAGAAATCTGCCGCCGTCGTATCAACACCGTTGATGAAGAGCCTGCCTGACGCCGGCGTCAGGATCATATTCAGAAGTTTGGCGAGGGTGGACTTTCCTGACCCGTTATGTCCGAGCACCGCCACATATTCGCCGTGCCCGAGCGAAAAGGAAACATCCTTGACCGCAGGAATGGCGTCACTCGGCGTCTCGGCGTTGTAAGCAAACGAAACGTGCTCACACGCAATGAGTTTTTCCGTCATACTGTTCCTTCAAACGTATGGCGCACGCTGGAGCCGCATGGCAGGGCGAACCCGTCGTGCCCTACGGGCAGTCCGAGTTCATCCGCTTCAGTCACACCGCCGAGGCGTGTCCCGATACGCAATTTTGTAATATATTTCATGGCAGAGGCGCTCAATCCTGTCGTGTAGGAATTAAGCAGGAAAAATAACGGACGATCGCTGAAAACGCCGCTGACGAGATCGACGAGTGCATCGATGTTCTCCTCGATCTTCCAGACTTCCCCTGTCGGACCGCGCCCATAGGACGGCGGATCCATGATGATCCCGTCATACCGGTTGCCGCGGCGCAGTTCGCGTTCTACAAACTTGCGGCAGTCATCCACAATATAGCGGATCGGTGCCTCGGAAAGCCCGGAGAGGGCTGCATTTTCTTTTGCCGCTGCCACCATCCCCTTGGCGGCATCCACATGGCAAACGGATGCCCCCGCCTTTGCCGCCGCGACGGTTGCTCCGCCGGTGTACGCAAAAAGGTTAAGCACCTTGATCGGTCTGCCTGCCTTGCGGATCAGGTCAGAGAACCAATCCCAGTTCGCCGCCTGCTCCGGGAACAGCCCGGTATGCTTGAACCCCATCGGGCGCACGCGGAAGCGCAGATCGCCGTACCGGATGACCCAGCTCTCCGGCAGATGGTTCTCCCCCCATGCGCCTCCACCGGCGCGGGAACGGTGATAGGCGGCGTCTGCCGTGCGCCACATCGGATGCGTCTTTTCCGAATTCCAGATCACCTGCGGGTCAGGACGGATGAGGGTATATTGTCCCCATCGCTCCAGTTTTTCTCCGGCAGAAGTGTCCAGTACCTCGTAGTCTTTCCAGTTTTCACAAATCCACATAGTATTTCTTCCGTTATTGATTGAAATAGGCGGCGATCCCGGACCCTGCTGCCTGCCCGTGGCAGAGCGCGATCGCCAGTGCGTCTGCCGTATCGTCCGGCTTCGGCGGATTTTTCAGGCGCAGAAGGTTTGTTACCATAGCGATGACCTGTTTCTTCTCGGCGAGGCCGTAGCCGACAACTGCCTGCTTGACCTGGAGAGGTGTGTATTCAAAGATAGGTATGCCTGCCTCCTCGGCGGCGAGCAAAATAACGCCACGCGCTTCTGCCACCTTGATACCGGTCGTGATATTCGTATTGAAAAACAGTTCCTCAATCGCCATCTGCTCCGGGTGATACTTCTCCGTGATACGGCGCATCTCATCATAGATGGTTTTCAGTCTGGACGATAGGCTTGTCTTCGCCGGCGTGGATATGTCGCCGCAGGCAATCGGGCGGAACGAGGCACCGCGCACCTCGATGACACCCCAGCCGACGATGGCATATCCCGGGTCAATACCGAGAATGATCATACCTTACCTCCCGACACACATTTACAGAACAGTATAGCATATTGTATCGTAATTGTCAAACCCGGGCACTTCTGTCCGATTTACCTCCCCTCGGCGTTCCGTCTTTACTTTTTCGCGCATTTATGCTATACTGCTTTTATGAAAATACGAGGTGGGCGATTATGTTCTATTATCTTGACGGGACACTGACGGAGCGTGAACCGGGACTTGCGGTCGTGGATTGCGGCGGCGTCGGTTACAGCCTGACAGTCAGCCTGACGACATCGGATACGCTGTCCGCAAAGTTCGGTTCCCGTGTCAAACTCTACACTTACTTACAGGTCCGCGAGGATGGAGTCGAGCTGTTCGGCTTCCGTGACAAGGACGAGCTGGACTGCTTCAAACTGCTCATCGGCGTGTCCGGTGTAGGTCCCAAAGCGGCGATGGCAGTACTGTCCGTATTCACCACCGACCGTTTCCGCCTTGCTGTCTGCACCGAAGACACAAAAGCGCTCGCGAAAGCCCCGAACGTCGGCGCCAAGACCGCTGCCCGCATCGTTCTTGAGCTCAAGGACAAGATCGCCGGCATGACGCTCCGTACCCCGCAGCCGGGCACAGCGGCAAGTGCCGCCCCCGCGACCGGTGGCAAGCTCGGTGACGCCATCGAAGCCCTCATGACGCTCGGCTATGACCGCGCCTCTGCGATGAGCGCGCTTTCCGGGCTGGATGCCGAAAAGCTCTCGCTGAACGATCTCATCTCGCAAGCGCTCCGAAAATTCCTGTAAGGAGAGACGATGGAAACAGAGTTTGATTTTGAAGACCGGATCATGTCCAATGAATTTGATCCGAACGAGGACGGACAGGAGATCAGTCTCCGCCCGAAAACGCTCGACGAATATGTCGGGCAGGACAAGGCAAAAGAAAACCTGAAGGTTTACATTGAATCAGCCAAACTGCGCGGGACCGCGCTCGACCACGTCCTCCTCTACGGCCCTCCCGGACTCGGTAAAACCACACTGGCGGGGGTCATCGCGAATGAGATGGGAAAACCCATCCGTATCACGTCCGGCCCCGCGATCGAGAAGGTGGGCGACCTTGTCGCGCTCCTCACCAATATGAACGCCGGGGATATCCTCTTTATTGACGAAATTCACAGACTTTCCCGACAGGTGGAGGAAGTGCTCTACCCTGCCATGGAAGACTATGCCGTCGACATCATCATCGGGAAAGGTCCCAGTGCCCGTAGCATCCGCCTCGATCTGAAGCCTTTTACCCTGATCGGTGCCACGACGCGTGCCGGGCAGATGACAACACCGCTCCGCGACCGTTTCGGCGTCATATTAAAGCTGGAGATTTACACTCCGGAGGAACTGGCAACCATTGTTCGCCGCAGCGCCAAGCTGCTGGAGATCGAGATCACCGATGAGGGGATGCGCCAGATCGCGGGTCGCTCGCGCGGCACCCCCCGTATCGCCAACCGCCTGCTCAAGCGTATCCGCGACTTCGCCATTGTCAAAGGAAACGGCGTCATCACTGGCGAAATTGCCGAGCTCGGGCTCCGTATGCTTGATATCGATGCCATCGGGCTGGATGCGGTTGACCGCCGCATGATGGAAGCAATCATCAAATATTACGGCGGTGGTCCCGTGGGTCTTGAGACGCTCGCCGCCACCATCGGAGAAGAAGCGGTGACCATCGAGGACGTCTATGAACCGTATCTGATGCAGCTCGGATTTCTCTCCCGTACTCCGCGCGGCAGATGCGTGACGAAGCTCGCGTACGACCACCTCGGTATCCCCTTTGCTTCCGGTGCACAGCCCTCCTTTTTTGATCGCAGGGACTGAATGCTGAAAATCAACGCGCGTCCATGTAAAAAAGCCGCTCATTCGAGCGGCTTTTTCAGTACACGGCACTTTTATTTTGCAATCACATAGAAGATAACCGCGGTGACGGTACCGGCGATCATCAGCCCTGCGAGAAGAAACGCAAGAGCACGGTAAAGACCGCTGCGCGCGCCGCCGTTTTTATTCTGGTTTGCTTTACTCATCATATTCTCCTTGCCCGGGTAGCCCGGCGTGTTTGATATAAATCTCCGACACATTGCGGAAAGAGGGCGGCAGATCGTCGGGGAGGATGTCGAACATTTCCGCGAGCCCGAGTGCCGTACAACCCATAGGGTCATCGACACGCGTCGTCGGAACACCTGTGACACCACCGATCATGCGGTCGATCCCATCCAAGAGTGCCCCGCCGCCTGTCAGTTGGATCCCAAGCTCGAAGACGCCGGAGACAAACTCCGACGGTATTTTGGAGACCGCAAAAAACACGGCTTCCAGAATATCGGCGAGCGGCTGTTCGAGCGAATCATACAGGTCCGGTGACGAGATACGGAACTTCACTTCCCTGCCGGAAGCATCCTTGCCGACCGCCTCCATCGTCTTACCGGTAGCACCCGCCCAAACGGACCCGATCTTCATCTTAATCATCTCGGCGGTACGAAGGCTTACGCGTATCTTTCTGCGCTTCCAGAGGTAGTCGGCGATGGAGCGGTCAAACGTCTGCCCACCGACGCGGATCGTTTTCATATAATAGATCCTGCCGCGGCAAAGAAGCATCACATTGGTAGAGGTTGCACCGATGTCCACGACGAGGCAGCCTGCGGGCAGGCGCAGAAACGTCCCCGCCATCGCCGCCAGCGGCGCGTAGACCAAGTGGCAGGAGGCAGCACCGGCGGCGTCTGCAATTCTGCCGAGCCGTTCCTCATCTTCATCACTGATATCGCAGGGGACAGAGAGGATCAGATCCGTATCGCCCATACACCCCGTATTGGCAAGACAGGAGGTAATGAGCACGCCGATTTCATCCGGTGCCCCCATAAAACCGTTCGTAAACGGACGGGTAAGCGACACGCGGCGGTCAGAGGTATTCAGTTTTTGTTCCGCCATGGCGCCGGCAGCCAGCACACGCCCGCTCTCTCGCTCTACCGCGATGACCGCAGGATCCTGCAGAATAAGCCCGCGCCCCGGTGCCGCAACGCTGATGGTGGCGCCACCCATGTCGATTCCAAGTCGGTTTTGCATGAACAGTTCCTTTTAACGTAATTGTAGTAAGATTATATACCATCCGCCTACACAATGCAAGGCAAATTTTTATGACAAATCCGCACTGTTTGCGAGCCGGTAGGCGAGCCCCGTATAGCGGGACGCGATATGCACGTTCTCGACCATGCGGGCGAGCACATCCGGTCTCCCGACGAGGATCAGGCGTGTCTTTGCCCGCGTCATCGCGGTATAGAGCAGACTGCGCGTCTGCAGAACCGCCCCGCAGGCGAAGATCGGCATAATGACCGTTGCATACTCGCTCCCCTGGCTCTTATGCACCGTGATTGCATAGGCAAGCTCTACATCATCCAGCATGGAGAGGTCGTACACTGCTTCCCGATCGTCAAAAGCGATCGTGACCGCGAAATCCGGGTCGGATTTCTCTATTTTTTTAATTACGCCGAGGTCCCCGTTAAATACCCCATTCCCGCGATACTCTCCGCGATGCCATTCAATGTCATATTGGTTACGCACCTGCATGACACGGTCCCCGACACGGAAAACAATGCCGTGTGCGCGTACCTCCGCCTTCTCGGCAGAGGGCGGATTCAACCGTGCCTGCAACCCCGCATTGAGTTTATCCGTCCCGGCAATACCACGGTGGGTCGGTGTAATGACCTGAATACCGGAGAGTACCTCGCGGCCATAGGCGCGCGGCAACCGCTCGGCAATGAGCTGCTCGATGGTAGCGGGGATCGCCCCCTCGCGCGGTCTGGCGAGGAAAAAGAAATCCCCATCCGTACGTGTGACGTCGGGCATCTCACCGTGCAGAATTCTGTGCGCATTGCGGACGATCTGGCTCTCCTCCGCCTGGCGGAAAATCTCGCAGAGCTCCACAGTAGGAAAAGCGCCGGAAGTAATCAGATCCCCGAGCACATTACCGCACCCGACGGCGGGCAACTGGTTGGCATCCCCTACGAGTATCAGACGACTCCCGCGCCGCATGGCGCGCGTGAGCGACGCCATCAGCGGCAGATCGATCATAGAGCTTTCGTCGACGATCACCGCCATGGCATCGAGCGGATTGTCCTCGTCCCGCATAAAGTGCGGCGTCGTCACGTCGTCGGCGCGGGTCATCTCCAGGAGCCGGTGCAGAGTCTTTGCCTCATGCACCGTCGCCTCCGACATCCGTTTGGCGGCGCGCCCTGTCGGGGCTGCCAGCACCGTATCCACACCGAGAATATCAAATATCCGCAAAAGCGCCCTTATAACCGTGGTCTTCCCCGTGCCCGGACCGCCTGTCAGGATCATCACACCGCTAGCCACGGCAACACCGATAGCATTCCTTTGCTCTCTTGCATAGGTGATGCCCCACTCCCGTTCCATACGGTCGATCAGGCTGACGATATTGTCGCGGTCGAAGGTAGCGGCCTGTCTTGTGAGGAGGCGCAATTTATCCGCCACGGTACGTTCCGCATCATCGTAAGTTTTCAGATAGATATACTCCGTACCATCAAAGGTATGGCAGACGAGTGCCCCGTCGGAGAGCTCCGACTGCACCGCCTCCTCCACAGTCCCCGCGTCCAGTCCTAAGGTCTCTGCTGCTGCCGGAATCAGTTTCTGCCGTGGCAGACAGGTGTGACCGTTTACACCTGCCTGATAAGTCAGAACATAGGTGACGCCGGCACGCACCCGCACGGATGCGTCTTTTTTGATGCCGAGCTGTGCCGCGATCTCGTCGGCGCGTTCAAACCCAATCCCAAATCCCCCGCGGCAGAGACGATAAGGATTGCTGCGCAGAAGTGACGAAGCGCCCTTGCCCCACTCGCGGAAAACACGTGTGATGGTCGTGTTTCCGAGGTGACCCGCGCAAAGAGTCATGAACTCCCGCAGCTCTGCCTGCTCGGCAAACGACTCGGCAATGGCAGCCGCCTTTTTACGTGTAATCCCCGGGATATCGGTCAGCCATTCCGGATGTTGTTCAATGACCTCAAATGTTTCGGCGCCGAATCGGTTTACAATCTTCAGGGCAATACCGGGGCCCACCCCTTTGATAGCGCGTGAGGAGAGATAGCGGAGAATATCGGCGCTCGACGAAGGCAGTTGCTTTTCGTATTGCTCGATGACGAGCTGCTTACCGTAATCGGGATGAGCTTTCCAGCTCCCCCACAGCCGCATCTGTTCTCCCGCGGCAGGGTAAGGTACCGTACCGACGGCGGTCACGAGCTTGCCCGTCCGCGCGTCGATGAGCTCCAGCACCGCGTAGTCGTTTGCAGCATTGTGATATACGACTTCCTCAACGGTGCCGATAATATCTGCCTCATCTGCCCTGTTTTCTGCCATTCTCTCACCTCCTCACAAATAATTTTTGTAATCTTTTCAGCGGACCTTTGCCAGCAGTGCGTCGGTCAGGTCCGTCTTTTCCCACGGGACCATCAGATCCTCACGCCCCATGTGACCGTAAGCGGCAAGAGGCGTATAAATCGGGCGGCGCAGATCAAAACGACGAATGATTGCGGCAGGGCGGAGATCCACCAGCTCCGAAAGAGCCTCGGACAGTTTGTCGTCGGAGACAACACCTGTTCCATCCGTATCCACCATGAGCGACACGGGTTTCGCCACCCCGATGGCGTAGGCAATCTGTACCTCACAGCGGCGGGCGAGCCCCGCCTTGACGACGTTCTTTGCAAGATAACGGGCAGCGTAGCTGGCGCTGCGATCCACCTTCGTGGGGTCCTTCCCCGAAAAGGCACCGCCACCATGGCGGGCATAGCCGCCGTAGGTATCCACGATGATCTTTCTGCCGGTAAGACCGGTGTCCCCGGCAGGCCCGCCGATGACAAATCTGCCGGTCGGATTGACGTAGATCTTTGTTTCGTTATCCATCATTTCTGCCGGGATGACAGGCGTGATGACTTCACGGATAATATCCTCACGGATCTGCGCGAGTTCTGTCTCCGCGCTGTGTTGGCTGGATACCACCACCGTATCAATACGGACAGGGCGATCGTCATCGTACTCAACCGTCACCTGCGTTTTCCCATCCGGGCGCAGGTACGGGATCGTGCCGTTCTTGCGCACCTCTGTCAGACGGCGGGCAAGCCTGTGTGCGAGCGAAATGGGGAGCGGCATGAGCTCCGGCGTCTCATCGCAGGCATAGCCGAACATGAGCCCCTGGTCCCCCGCGCCCGTATCAAGGTCATCCGTCATGGTTCCCTCTTTTGCCTCCGCGCAACGGTCAACGCCGAGCGCGATATCGGGCGACTGCTCATGTATGGAGGTCATCACAGCACAGGTGTGGCAGTCAAAGCCATACTTGGCGCGGTCATAACCGATCTCCTCGACGGTGCGACGCACGACTTCCGGGATGTCCACATACGCCTCCGTCGTCACCTCTCCCATGACCGTAATAATGCCGGTAGTTGCAAAGGTCTCACAGGCAACGCGGGACATAGGATCCTGGCGGAGCATCTCATCCAGGATAGCATCGGAGATCTTGTCGCAGATTTTATCGGGATGCCCCTCTGTGACCGATTCGGACGTAAACAGTTTTTTTGACATATATCTTTCCTCTTTTCTGATAAATCAAATAAAATACCCGGGCAGACAGACAAGGTCACCCGGGTCAGGGACGCTTATCTATCAGGAATTGGCACCTTGCACGCGACAGGTTGCCGTGGGTTCACAGGGCCGGTCCCTCCCCCACTCTCGATAAGGTCATATTCAGTTGCGGAAATATTGTATCACACGGCTATGCTGATTGCAAGGGGAAATGCGAGATTTTTGTGGAATAACCGGATGGCAATAGCGGACGTCATTTCAGTGTGACCACCGTCACGCCGGCATCCCCCTCGCCGAGTTCCCCGAGACGGAACGATTTGACACGGGGGTCGGCTTTCAGCTCGCGGTGGAGCGCCACACGGAGCGCGCCCGTCCCCTTGCCGTGAATGATACGCACCGTTTCCACGCCGGCGAGCACCGCCTCGTCCAGGTAACGATCTACCTCAAACCATGCGTCGTCCCCGTACCTGCCTCGGACATCAAGCTCCGGCGCGAAAGCGGCGACACCGCCGCGCGTTACACGCGTATCGCTCTTTGGCTTCTGGGGCTCGCGTTTTTTCATATCGGTGATGAGGCGCACGTCTGATAGCGGCACTTTACCGCGGAACACCCCCGCCCGTACCTCTACATCCTTGCCGCGCGGGAGCGCAGTGACCTCCCCCTCCGCACGATAGGAAACGATATAAATCTTGTCCCCGACGCGGAGCGGGCGAGGCAACACATACTTTTCCTCCGTCTCCGTGCCCTCGAATTCGGTCTCTGACCATGTTTTTTCCGCTGTGCGCATTTGCTCTCGTACTGCGCGCCTCGTCTCCTCCAGAGCCGCAGCACGGCTCTTGGCGTCCTCTTTTTTGCGCAGTTCCTCCAGCTGGTGGAAAACGAATTCACTGGAGACCCGCGCGCTGTCTAGGAGCTGCCGTGCACGATCGCGATCCCGCTTGATGGCTTCCTCTCCCTCGCGCAGTCGTCGCGCGAGGTCTGCCTCCGCATGCGTTTTATAGTTCTCGTACTCGCGCCGCAGTCTCGTTGCCTCGTCGCGCTCTCGCTCCATCTCAAAACGCGTCTTCTCGAGTTCTTCCAGGATGGTCTCGAACCGGCGGTTGTCCGCACTGACCAACTCACGTGCACGCTCCACGACCTCCCGGGGGAGCCCGAGTTTCTCCGAAATCGCAAACGCGTTGGATTTCCCAGGAGCGCCGATCATCAACCGGTATGTCGGGCGGAGCGTCTCCACATCAAATTCACAGCTGGCATTCCGGACACCAGGAGTGTCAAGCGCGTACATCTTAAGTTCCGTATAATGGGTGGTCGCCGCGGCGAGAGCACCGACGGAGCGGCATTGCTCCAGGATGGAGATGGCGAGAGCCGCGCCCTCGACAGGGTCCGTCCCTGCCCCGAGCTCATCAAACAGGACCAACGAACGCGGGGTTGTATCACGGAGCATCTGCACCTCATTGACCATGTGTGACGAAAACGTCGAAAGCGACTGTTCGATGCTCTGCTCATCCCCGATATCCACAAGGATTGCGTCAAACACGCCGACGGTCGAATCCGGTGACACCGGGATATGGAGTCCGGACTGTGTCATCGCGGCAAACAAACCCATCGTTTTGAGCGTGACGGTTTTACCGCCCGTATTCGGCCCTGTGATAATCAGGGTATCAAATTCCAATCCGAGGGACACATCGACCGGCACCACACGCGATTTATCGATGAGAGGATGGCGTGCACGGCGCAGGTCCAGCATCCGTTTCCCGGAGAGACGGGGTGCGCAGGCGTTCATGTGTTCGGAGAGCGATGCGCATCCGAACGAAAATGCCAGGTCGGTCAGATGATAGTAGTTTTGGCGGATAGAACCACCGAAAGCGGCACAGTCCGCGCTGAGTTCTGCCAGGATACGCTCAATCTCGCGCGTTTCCTTGATCTCCAGTGCCCGCAGGTCGTTATTTGCATCAACGACCGCCATCGGCTCAATGAACACAGTTGCGCCGGAGGAGGAGGTGTCGTGGACGATCCCCTTTACTTCCCCTTTGTATTCCTGCTTGACGGGGATGACATACCGACCGTCGCGGATGGTGACGATGTTTTCCTGCAGAGCACGCTGCCGGGACCCTGTCACATAACTGAGCAGCGCCTCTTTGATGCGGTTCTGCGCTGCACGGATCTGCCGGCGGATATCTGCGAGCGCGGGGCTCGCATCATCGGAAATCAATTCCGGAGAAATAATACTTCTTGTGATTTTTCTCTCCAATGTCGGGTTCGGCAGCAGCCGGTCAAATACCTCGTCGAGCGTCGTGTCGAACGGGTGATTCTCTTTTGCGTAGGAGATGCATCCCGCTACCGAACGGAGCATAGAGGCGATGTGGAGCAGCTCGGTCGTTGTCAGTGTTGCACCCTTTTCCGCTCGTTCGGCGGCATCCGGAACGTCTTCACAGGCATCAAAGCCCGGATAGCCTTTGGCATCGACCAATCGGCAGGCGTCGCTTGTTCTTGCGAGGCGTCGCTCGACCAACACCTCATCATCAGTCGGTGCGAGCGAGAGGGCGCGCGCCTTTGCTCCGGGAGTACTGCAACAATCGGCGAGCAAACGCACAATCTTGTCAAACTCCAATATGGATCTTGTTTTTTCAGTAAATATCATGTTTTTCTCAAAGCGCCACTTGGTGATAAAACTCCAACGTGGAAAATTTATGGTCGGTGTGCCAGGTAAGATAGTCCTCGGCGGCGTGCGCAAAAATGCGCAGATCCTCCTCCTCCAAGCGGAAAGAGAACAGTCGCTCCGGTGGGGCGGAGAGTACGTATTCGACCGCAGAACGAACCCCCGGTGTCAGCACCTCGATGCGGTGCTCTGCCGTGCCCTCCTCGTAGAGGGCGCGCGCGGTGAGTGTATCCCGGCAGTCGCGGCAAATGAGGTTCCCTGCCGACAGGTCAAAGATGAATTCTCCGTCAGCCACGCCGCAGATGGTGCAGGCAGACATATCCGGCATGAAGCCGAGCTCGGTCGCCATACGGAATTCAAAAGCCCCCTTGACCAGCGTCAGGTCGAAAAGCCCGCGGGAGACTGCGTAAAGTGTATTCAGGATCAGGCGCAAGAGCTCCGTGTCCGGCATTTCCGTCCCCGTATAGGTCGCGACCTCGCAGATATAGGCGCCCAGCGCTGCACGATCCACCTTGCAACGCAAGTCGTAAAACGATTCTTCAAGTGTTACGTCCTGCACGGTATATCGGTCATTCTTCTGGGTCAGAAAGAATCTGCCGTAGCAGAACATCTGTGTGGTCGTCAGATAGCGGTTCTTGAGCTGACGCGCCCCGTTCGCATATACGGTCAGGAGCCCGCGCTCGGCAGTGAGCAACTGGAAAAGTCTGTCCCGCTCACCGATGTCGATGGTATTGACCACGATGCCGTGTACCTCTTGGGCATTCTCCGGCGCCCTCATGTCTCCTCCCGGTACCCGAGATCGTTCAGATTGAACTGGCTGTCACGCCAATTCTCTTTCACCTTGACCCACAGGTCGAGGAAGACCTTGGTGCCATAGAATTTTTCGAGGTCTTCACGCGCCATCGTACCGATGCGCTTCAGCGTGACACCGTTTTTCCCGATGATAATGCCCTTGTGCGAAGCGCGCTCACAGTAGATCTCGGCGCGGATGCGCACCATCCTCCCTGCATCACGGAATTCCTCAATGGATACGGCGGTCCCGTGCGGCACTTCATCGGAAAGGACACGCAGGAGTTTTTCACGGATGATTTCCGCCGCGATCTGTCGCTCCGTCTGGTCGGTCACGATATCGTCCGGGAAAAACCATTCACTCTCTGTAAGATACCGCTCACATTCGGCAACAACCGTGTCGACCCCCTTGCCGCTCTTGGCGGCGGTAGGCACAACCGCATCAAACGGGAACGCCTCGGCGTAGGCGGCAATCGTTTTGGCTACGTTGGCGGCGGTTACCGCATCCGTTTTGTTAACGACAAGGACGGCGGGCAGTTTTGCCGCGCGTATGTTATTCAGGATCTCCGCCTCGATATCGCCGACAGCCTCTCTCGGCTCCACGACCAGGATGGCAGCATCGGCACCGCCGAGTGTTCCCGTCGCCGCTTTCACCATGTAATCGCCCAGTTTGGTGCGTGGATGATGGACGCCTGGCGTGTCCAGGAACACATACTGGTCATCCCCGACCGTGTGCACGCCTGTAATGCGGTTTCGCGTCGTCTGCGGCCGTTTGGAGACAATGGCGACCTTCTCCCCGAGAATATGGTTCAGCAGTGTGGACTTCCCTACATTCGGTCGTCCGACGATGGCGATAAATGCCGTTCTTTTCATGCATTGCATTCCTTTGCTTTGTATTTTTGTTGTATGGCAGCGACGATCTCCCGCTGACGGCGGCACATATCCTCCTCGTCCGCCGTGGAACGCTCGTGGTCATATCCCAGCAGATGCAGCGTCGAGTGGATGCACAGAAACGCCGCCTCATCAAGAAAAGGGTGTCCGACCTCTCTCGCCTGTTCCGCCGCACGTTCCAGAGAAATGACGATATCCCCCAGCATGACCGGTTCGTCCGTCTCCTGCGCCGCCTCAAACGGTTCGTACTGCGGGAACGACAGGACATCCGTCGCCCGGTCCTTATCCCGATAGTCACGGTTCAGTTCACGGATCTGCTCGTTATCGCAGAAGGTAACGGAAACCTCCGCATCTTTGTTAAAATGCTCGTGGTCGAGCGTTGTCTCAATTGCGCGTCTGCACGCAAGCTTGAGCGCATAGGTGATCTTCGGAGTTACTCCGCAGGCACCGAAATCAATGGAAACGCGATGCTGTCTCGCAAGATAATGCTTCATTTCTTCCCCTCCGACGGGCGGTGCGTGAAACGATGCCCGGTCTGTGCTTTCGGCGTTTCACGTTCATATTGCTCGTACGCCTTAATGATCTTCTGCACCAGGTGATGACGCACGACATCCCGCTCCGTAAATTCATGGACCGCGATCCCGTCGATGCCGCGCAGAATACGCGCCGCGACCGCAAGCCCGCTCTTTTTGCCATACGGCAGGTCCGTCTGGGAGGGGTCGCCCGTTACGACGACCTTGGAGCGATAGCCGAGGCGCGTCAGAAACATCTTCATCTGCTCCCCTGTTGTGTTCTGCGCCTCGTCCAGGATAATGAACGAATCATCCAGCGTCCGGCCGCGCATATAGGCAAGCGGCGCGATCTCAATGGTGCCGCGTTCCATGTGCCTGGCGAAGTTCTCACTCCCCATCATTTCGAACAGCGCGTCATACAGCGGGCGCAGATAGGGGTCGATCTTATTCTGGAGATCCCCGGGCAAAAAGCCGAGTTTCTCGCCCGCCTCGACCGCAGGGCGTGTCAGGATGATGCGCGAGACCTGCTTGTCCCGCAGTGCCTCCACCGCCATCGCGACGGCAAGGAATGTTTTACCGGTGCCTGCAGGACCGACACCGAGCACCACCGTATTTTTGCGCACGGTTTCCACATAGCGGCGCTGCCCTACGGTTTTGGGGCGTATCGGTTTTCCGCGGCTGGTGATACATACGACGTCACGGTCAAGCGATTCCAGTTCGTCCGAGTGCCCGTCCGACACCATCCCGAGGACGTATTCCACACTCTGCTCGTCCAGTGTATCTCCGGATGCAGTCATACGCTTCAGATATTCCAGCGCGACGACGGCACGACCGAGCCCGGGCTCCTCCCCCGTGATGATCAATGCATCGCCCGTGTCCGCGCCGCTACCGCCGGCATTGCGCACCGTTACGCCGAAGCGCTCCTCCAGCAGCCTGATGTGTGCATCCGCCGCGCCAAACAGTGCAGCGGTCTGCGCGGCGGAAACGGTCGTTACGATTTTTTCCGACATGGTCCTCTCCCGCTTCTTTGCTTTATATCTTATATTTTACTTATTTTCCGTGTCAAATGCAAGCGATTTCGCAATATTGGTTTCGTAAGTCACCTTTGCCGAAAGGTGCAGTGTATCTCCCTCACGCCACGTTGATATCTCGCTGCTGTCCAGTGCGCCGTCCGTAAGCAGAATAGCGAGGCGGCGCCGCAGTTCCGCCTCGGCGATACGGATTGCCTCTGCCTCATCGCGAGTTTCTGTCACCGCTGAAGTTTCGACATGGTATCCTACCTGACAGGTGATCGGTAAGCGGATCCGGTCAAAGAGGTAAAGCCGCCGCTCCCGCACGCAGTCCTCCCCCTCGCTTTTTCCCATGGTAAAGCTATGCCCGAATACCGTCAAAGTACAGAACGCGGGGCGGGAGGAGATGACCCGCTGCGTCTGTGCCGTCAGCGGGACATCTATCTGCAAGAGATCCACGACCTGCCCCATAACAGTTGCCGTGGCGGGAAGCAACCGTGTACCGCCCACGTCGGTCAGCACCCCGGAGACAAGCAAGTCGCCCCGAGCGACCGTCTGCCCGATTTTTACTACCGGTTTTCCTGCATATACCGTCATATCTGTCACAACCGCATCGCGTGATGCCACCAGATTGCGCGGCGCTTCAGTCGGCTTCTCATCGGGTGGAGCATCCCTGCGGATCAGCTCCACCTCTGCAACGACCCCATTCATGTGCACCGAGGCAAAAGCCACACCACTATCCCGCGACAAAAACTCCGTTACCACACGGTCCGGGTCGATCTTTGACGCGCGGGCTCCCTCAAACAGCCCCGCATCTGCGAGTTCTGTCAAAACCGTGTCTTCGTCAATGTCATTTTCGCATACGATCCGGACCTCCCAAACAAGCCCGCCCAGCCACAGATAGAGAAACATCGCGAGCATCACCCCGCAGATCAGCCCCGGATGGAATGTCAGTTTTCGAAAAGCGCCGCATATTCCCCGCAACTCTCCGCGTGTGTACACAACACCCTGCTCCCCGAGCGCCTTCTGCCAGGCGGCTGCATCAAACAACGATATGCGGAAAGAACAATCATCCCCGACCTCTTTTTCCCCGTAAACCTCAATTCCCTGTGCAAGCGCCGTATTCAAAACGGTCAGTCTCTGCCCGGATGGCACGGTATAGGTATAGTAGCCGAGTTTCTCCCTCATATCTTCTTCATCTCCCGCTCCCCGAATATGATTTCACACACACGCCCGATGACCTCTGCGGTCCGGTAGGCATACGTCCGGCACCATAGCCCCTCCCCGCGTATCGTCACGGTTTCCTTGCCATAGCGGAAGCTGACCTCCTCACGACTGTAAGCGCATATTTCATCACAGGCACAGATAAGCACCCGGCGCCTGCCCCCCGTGGCGTGGCGCACCTCGATACGAAAGGAGCCGGGAGACAGCAATGCGGCTGGCGGTCGCTCTGCCTTGGTTTTTTTTGTTTTTTTGGGCATTATACTTGCCTCCCCCCGGTATATTGAACTGTCTCATTCTATGAAAGGAGCCAACGCCTCTATGACCGAGACCGACAAAAAACCATGGCGCAATTACATGGCGCTCCCTCCCATCCTCGCCTTGCTTCTCTTGCTTTTGTGGAAAAATCGCGCGCTCACCGAGGGGATCCGCGCAGGTTTGTATCTTGCCGGGCATACCATCCTCCCGGCGCTGTTTCCCTTTTCCGTTCTGTCCTCCTACTTGGTCGTTCTCACAGCACCGGTGCCAGGGCAACGATGCCGTCTCCCCGCCTCGACCATTCCCTTTTTAGTCGGTTTGCTATGTGGGTTTCCGCTCGGCGCAAAAACCGCCTGCGACGGTGCCCGTCTGGGACGTTGGTCGGAAAAAGACGCGGAAATCATGCTTTCTTTTTGTAACAACACCGGGGTTGCCTTTCTCATTGCCGGGATCGGTACCATGCGCGGCAGTGTGCGTGACGGTATTTTTCTTTTCTGCCTGCAAATGCTCGTCGCTCTCCTCACCGGAGCATTGCTTTCCATCGGCAGGCGACACCGGATAACGATCTCTCCCTCCGTACTCTCTCCGATGCCCGTCCCCCGTTTTACCGAGATTATGCGTAATTCCGTCAGCGCCTCCCTCACCGTCACAGGGTACATTGCTTTCTTTTCCGGGCTGACGTCCGTGCTCCGCACAATGCTTTCTGACCGTCTCTTTCTGTACGTCGCCGCAGTTTTTGAGGTTGGAACGGCGTGCCGGACACTCGCGGATGTTCCGGGCGGTCTGCCGCTGACCGCATTCGCCGTCATTTTTGCCGGGCTATCCGTCCACCTGCAAACCGCCTCTTTTGCCGCCGAGAGTGGCGTCCGTATTTTTCCGTCTGTCATCATCAAGGCGGCGACCGGTATTCTCGGCGCCGCGCTGACCGTATTATTTCTGCGTTTTGCCCCTTGACGAACATTGGTGAGCGTGCTACAATGAAGAAAAAAAGGAGGGCAGAAACGTGAAAAAAGAGAACCGCACCGACCGAGACCCGCTCGCGTCCTGCTCTTTTTGTGAACACGCCCGCATCTCCGACGGCGACCGGGTGTTCTGTGAAAAGTATCACAAAGACATTCTTGGACGTACCTCCTGCTCTGATTACATATACGATCTGACCAAGCGCCGCCCGCTCCGCCTCCGCTCCTCCTGCCACCTGACGGAGGCGCTCCTTGAGGAGGGTTTCTGATAGCTTTTGCTGTCGATCACATGAACATAATCTGCCGCATCCGGGATGGATGCGGCAGTTCTTTTGTATTGTTGGATAGATTATATGTCGTATTTTGCGATGATTGCCGCCGGGGTTTTCCGCGTCAGGGAAAGTACCGGAAGTGTACCGCAAATCGCCGTCACGGCGAGCAGAAACACGAACGTCAAAGCTGCAATCCACGCAGGATAATACAGCACCGAGGAGACGAGCACCGCCGCCTTGTCGGAGAGCCACGCGAGTGAAATGCTGCCGAACAGATATCCCGGTAGCACCGTAACCGCAAAGACCACAAGTGATTCCGTAAAGAAACGGAATATGAGGTTCACCCGGCTGACACCGATTGCCCGCAGCACACCAATCTGGCGCACGGAAGCCATCAGACCACTCCTCATGATCAAGAACAGACACAACACCATGAGCAGCAGGAACACGGTCGCCGTGATACCCGTCGCGGTCAGACCGCCGACCGACTCCCCGCGTGCAAACGAATACATATCATCCGGCGTATAGATGCCGTCGGCGATCCCATTGTCCCGCAAATATCGGAGGAGCGCACCCGCATCGGGCGCGTGCAACGCAAAATGCGTGAAATCGGGATTGACGGAAGACGCAAACGCAACTGAAGCGTCATCCATGAGCGAGAGATAGTCCTCACGCGACATATAGTAGCTGTTGTTCAGGCTGTCCAGTGCCTTCCGCTGCTCGCCAGAGAGTGTGTCTTCTCTTTCCCGCAGAGCGGCGATAGTTGCTTCATCTACCCTGTAGTTCTTTCCCGATACATTGTACGTTGTTTTCGGTTTGGCTTCATTGCGGTATGCCGCATACAATGTTCCGGCGGGGGGAGGAGTGATCCCCAGCGTCTCCCAGACGCTGCCCGGTGCGCACGAAACGCTCTTGTCAATTGCCCGCACATAGATGTCCGTCAACGTTACCGGGCTCACATAGATACATGGATTTTTATCTTCCACAATGCCGACGATGGTCATTTTTTCAGAGGGGCTGACAAAATCGACATATTCGTAGTAATACCCGCTTCCCTGCGCCAGGTTATAATACAACAGATCGCTGTATGCCCGAAGGAAACTCATACCGGAGGATTGTATCAGCTTATCTGCGAGTCCAGTGGAGATCACCACTTCCCCGTCCGAGAGCCCCTCAAATTTACCGGCAGGTGATGTCGGGATCTTTTTTCTGCCGTTCAATGCCGAGAAGCCAAGCATTTCCGCATTTTCACCCGTTTCCGGTCGCGGCATATTCACCTCGTAAGCGCCTGCATCCAATGTCAGCGTCGGTCGATAGTTCTCCAGCGAGACATAGATGTCGCCGTCGCCATAATCCCGGAAAGAGCCGAACGTCACGCTGTCAACAAGTCCGTCCTCCCGCATCCGGCGCAGTCGGTCTGTCGATAGACTACCGATCGGCACGTACACCATATCGGTATTGTAGCGAAGCCTGGCTTCCTGTAGTGTCCGGACACTCGTGCCGAAATAGGAAATCATGATAACGAAGGAAAGCGCAAATACAAACAGCCCGGCGATCAGTGTTTTCTTACCCTTTCTGACGTGCCCGAAATGGGACCGGAAGCCCGAGGCAATAGCCCCAAAAAATCCAAACATCCTGCCGCATTTTTTATGCGTATTCTTCGGCGTTTCCAAAAGCACCGGCGGCAACTCCCGCGCGTTTTTCTGCGTCTCCGGATGGTAGGAGCATTCATGCACACGCACTTCGGAGGAAGCGTCCAGCACGCGCAGTCGGACATTGTCCGGCGCCGAGATGTAGAATGTGCCGCCGTGCGAGATGATATGCAGAGACTTCGGCATGGCATCACTATCACCGAACATCTCAATGAAGGTCGTGCCGACACCGCCGGCACTGTACGGCATATCCCCGAGATAAATATCGGATTTACCCTTGGATCGATAGCCGTCCCCTACCTCATTGTCGCGCACAGAGACAACGGCACCGTCGGATATTTCAATGATCTTGTCGCAATAATACGGCAGCAGATCATGCTCGTGCGTCACAAGGAGTACAAGGTGATCCTTCGCCACCTGTCGGAGGAGCTCCATGACCATGACGGTATTCTGTTCATCCAGATTGCCTGTCGGCTCGTCTGCAAGAATAAGACGCGGATTTTTGACAAGGGCGCGGGCAATCGCGACGCGTTGCTGCTGACCGCCCGAGAGGGTCCCCGGCAGACGACGGCGATACATTGCCATATCGACTGCATCCAGCGCCGCCATCGTGCGCGCTTCGATCTCCGCAGTATCCGTCACCCCGCAAAGACGGAGTGACAATGCCACATTTTCAAATACCGTCTGATCGCTGATCAGATGATAGTTCTGAAAGATATACCCGATGCCGCGATTACGCGTCTCCGTTGCGTTCGGCTGTACCTTCGCCCCGTCAAGAACAACGGTGCCGCGATCGGCGCGGTCAAGACCGCCGATGATGTTCAGCAGCGTGGTCTTACCGCAGCCGGAAGCGCCGAACAGCGCGACCATCCCCGTGTCGGGGAGCTGCAGAGTGGTGTCACGCACGGCATGGACTTCCCGTTGAGAGCCCTTGGCGTAATATTTATCCAGATGGCTGACTTCAATCATTTGCGGCACCTCCTCTGAGTGTCTTACGCACACTTTGTGAAAACACCTTCCGGTTATACCGTCTCGCGACCCGTACACATAAGAAGAGTGCACCGAGGAGGATGAGCACATAGTGCCACGCCTTCATAAACGGGAAAATGGAATTGGTAACGGGCAGGCGGTAAAGCACCGTGGCGACGACTGCGAGTATAACGATCGCCGGTGCCATACAGTAGAATGTCTGCGCGTAGGATGCTACTCGGATGGCGTCGGCAGAAATGCCCATAGAGCGCAAGATGCCGAGATCTCCGCGCAGGGCGTTCATCCCCCGCGAAAAACATAGTGTAAGGAAAAGCCCCAGGAACAGAATGAGCAGGATCCATGCCGCATATCGGAAGATGCCTGTAAAGAAGCCGAGGATTGCCTGTTCTCCGCTCGTGTGGTACACATCGCTCGTGAGGGCAAAATACCCGGTGTCAAGCGCGGCTTTTTCCTCTGTCGTAAGGCCCGCCACCATATCCTCCGCCAATGCGGCGAGTGTCTCGCCTGCGTTCGATGCTGCGCGGTCGTCTGGGAAGAAAAGACTGCCCTGCCGGTACTCTCCGGCAATCGCCGCATACACTTCATCCCAAAGGTCACGGCTGACAAAGAGAGTGTCGTAGCCGTATCCATTGTTTTTCATATCCTCTGACAGCACCCCGGAACGTGCGAGGTCCACCCGGATCCCCTCACGGTGAAAACGGACGGTGCCGGCGTCATCGCTGTCGGAACGACTAGGCGTAACATTAATCTGTGCCGCATCGTCCGTCATCCAGGAGAATGTGTCATCATCGTATGTCGCTACGGCGATAGTGCCGGTCGAGAGTGTGTTGTCGATGGCGATGACAGAGAAGTTCATAACACGATAGGCGGTGGTACTGCCGGAAGCTCGCGGCAACAATACCCGATAGGTATAAGCGTCCCTGTTCAGCACCTGCTCTGCCCCGAAATGTGTAAAGACATCCGGTGTCATGTAGAGTACCCCGGTCTCGGTATTGTCATAATAGTATTTTACACCCGCCACCGTCAGTTTTTTCGAGCTGTCCAGGACCGAAATATCCTGTGCTTTGAGTTCTCCCCTGCCGTAGATCCTTTCCCAGGAAATCGGCACATACAGAAACACTTCGTCATCCGCCGTCGGCAGGGTACCGGCGTCCGGTCTGAAGCGTTCCGGATGCAAGGTAATATCCTCAATGTTGCAGGAGAAGCGGTATTGCAGTGTCAGATACGAAGCGGATCCCGGAACCGCTCTGTAAAGATAGCCATTCTCGTCTAAAAGGGCATCGTACTGTATCATCCGCTCGGCGCCTGTCAGCTTGGCGAGGGCGCGCAGTTCACCCTCCGTGATGGGCGCGCCGTCATGACGTGCCACGACGAGCCGCCCCGGTGCGTAGCCGAAAACCGGCTGTTTTTCATCCGATGTATTCCCTGCGATGAGATACGACGTTAAGGCAAATGTCCCGAGCAGTGCCAGAAGCATAACGAAGCAGATGAATGTCGTCAGGCGCGGCGTTGCGCAAAACCGGTGCCACCCGAGAACAAAGCCGCGGCGTAGCGTATCGCGTCTTGTTGCCGGCTTGGCATCCGTCAGGCGCGGAGTAACAATTTCGGTCTGGCGTATCCGTTCATCCCGTTCGATCTGCCCATCAAACACGCGGATCTCCCGCGTCGCGCAATCGGCAAACTGTTCGAAATTATGCGTTACGACAATCACCAGTTTGTCCGATGATATCTCCTTGAGAAGTGCGACGACCTCTTTCGCTGACGCGCTGTCGAGATTGCCGGTCGGTTCGTCGGCGAGAATGATCGGACTGTCTTTGGCAAGCGCACGGGCGATGACCGTCCGTTGCTTCTGTCCCCCCGACAGTTTGGATCCGCGATGGTGCCGGTATGGGGTCATACCGACGCGTTCAATGAGCTGCAGTGCACGTTGGCGGCGTTCGCGGGCGGACGGGATGTACATGAGTGCCAGCTCCACATTCTGAAGCACTGTGAAGCTGTCAATGATGTTGTAGTCCTGGAAAATAAACGATATGTATTTTTCGCGGTACGCCTCCCAGTCCGATTGCACATAGTGCGAGGTCGGCCGCCCGTCAATGTAAAGTTCCCCCTCCTCGTAAGTATCGATCCCGCTGATTGCGTTGAGCAGAGTCGTTTTACCGCTCCCGGACTTCCCGGTCACGACGACAAATTCACCCGCATCAAACGACAGATTTACCCCTCGGATGCCGACTGCAACAGCGCCTTCCGATACATAAATCTTGCCGAGGTTTTCGAGTGTAAGAAGTGCCATGTATGTCCCTCCAAAATCATCGGGGCTACTTTTCCAATGCCCGTTTTGCTCCAATACTCATCGTACCCCGGCATGATGAACCTCTGGATTCATCCCGATATATCCCCTATCGAATTAATAGGGCCTCCGCCGGAATGAGACGGGTTAAATATCGCGTTATACAGTTCTCGGATCTCTATGGCAGATACAGCCACAGCGCGGCTACCGGAATACTTTAAGTTGATACCGATAATCTCACCGGCCGCATTGAAAACAGCCAGCCCTCTCTCACGGGATCCCAGCCCAGCTTCATGATAAAACACATTGCTCCGCTCCGAAGATGTGGGAACCAAAGCCAAGTAGCCGGTTTCTTCGATACGACAAGTTAACGGATTTCCGGAAAGAGCAATGGCATAGTCCCCTTTGTATGCATACGCATCAAAAATCTTTGCCACATCGTACGAAGATGAAGATGTAAATGTACCTAATGCGATAGAAGCGGTCAGGTGGTACTTTAGACCGGATATGGTATATTTCGTCCCCAGATAATCCGTGATATACCATTCTTCGTAGGCATAATTGGTGCTTGTTTTATCAAAAATGGATTTGTCAGTTAAAAAATAGTTCGCGTAAGCCGCGGACTTGACAATGATACCCTTGCCGCTTGTTGTGTTAACATTCTTCTCAACACCGAGCCAATTTTTATCGTATCTCTTGCAGAATACAGAGACTGTTGCCCTTTGCAAATCGTTTCCATTCTGCGATTTAAAGCTACTGTAATCCAGCTTCTCTACAACTCGTATCTGAATTTCTTTTGAAACAAAGTTGCTTTTATCGCTGGGCACCTTCAGGGATATCCATGTGGTCCCGACCTTTTTTGCTGTGACGACACCGTTTGCAACTTCGGCGACGGACGAATCCCCGCTACTTATAATCAATTTCTCATCTGTGTCTTCGGGTGATATCGTATAGTCCAAGGTCATTGTCTCGCCCACCAGCATTGCTGTGTTCCGATTGTTGAGATCCAACTTCTTTATAGGTTTTTCCGGGCTTACTTCCCTTTGCGTAGTGCCCCCCGCAAAATCACACGCAACAAAACCCAATATCAACGAAACGACGAACAAGAAACACATCCATTGCTTTATTTTTTTCATTTCCTTACCACCTTAAATTGTAATTGTCCATTTTTCGTGAAAGATATCCTACCATTTTGCACGACTCCGATCCTGATGATACCAAATTTCCAGGATATTCACATTATACCATACTGTTAGTTCTTTATCAAGCCGTCGAAAAGAATATTACCATGCAAGAATGTTCTCTTTCCCGTAAAAAGACAGGCGGGCACATCGTGCCCGCCCGATCATGAAAACTCATCGATTGATTTCCCTGTCATGGAATGTGACTGTGAACGCATCGTTCCCCGGCGCATCACAGAAGAAAAGAACCCCTAGCTGTTTTTCCTCTCCTTTATCAATCGTATCGTATGTGGTGGTCGTGAGTCGGCTGCTCCCGTCGCCGCCGGACTGCAGATCAATGCGCACAAGATAACCGTCGGAGGCATATTCATTTCCGCTGATATGCAGGGTGTAGTCACCCTTGCGTACCGTCACCGCGTCTTTTGTGTCGTTCTGCACACGCACGAAGACCAGCACATAATTCTGCTCACGGATCACTCCATCGATGGCTGCCGCAACACCCGTGGTCGAAGACTCGATCTTTTGGTTGAAGCGATCATAGTCGATCGGTTTTTCCTTACCGCACCCGAACAAAAACGCGGTCGATAGCAGCAACAGTACCGCCAGGAACGACATACTTAATTTCTTCATAAAACAATTCCTTTCCGGGCATCGGCGCCCACGCAGAGTAAAATAAAACAATCGGATTGCGCCGGTGTGATGGGCACCGGCAGACAGCACACTACTGCCGTTCCCGTCACGACGCCGTGTGATTCCCCGCGTCCTTTTCGATCCTGTAACCGAGCGCCAGTATCAGGCGCAACGTCTGCATAGCTGTATTCCTGTCGTAGTCCTTCTCGATCTCCGGCAAGGCGGCGTATGGCACGAGACAGGGCGTCTGTTTTTTTGCATCGTCACGCTGCTCTCCGTATGTCCACCCCTCCGCGATGCGGCTCTGTGCCCATACTTCATGCACGTTCTCTGCTATCTTTTCCGTCAAAGAAAGAATGTCGTCCGGCAAGACAACACGGCTCGTGTCTACCGGCTTTGGTATATACATAGACATATTTTCGTCTCCGTTTCCTGGTTTTTGCGCGGGGAACGTTGTGTCAGATGCAAATGCCTCCGTTCGGGCTGATCACCTGCCCTGTCACAAAATCTGCGGCATGGGATGCAAGGAAAAAGATTGATTCGGCGATTTCCGACGCCGTAGCAATGCGCCCAAGCGGGGTCTCCTCGCAGAGCGCCCGATAATCCTCCTCCGAGAGCGCACGGTTCATATCCGTATCCACGACGCCGGGCGCCACGCAATTCACGGTAATACCGGAGGGGCCCAGCTCCTTCGCGAGTGCGCGCGTCATACCGATGAGCGCCGCCTTCGCCGCCGAATAATGTACCTCACAGGATGCACCGGTCATGCCCCAGATGGAAGAGACGTTGACGATCTTCCCCGCTTTGCGATGGATCATGTCGGGGAGAACGCTCTGGATGTAATGAAACGCCCCCTCTACATGGACGCCGAACATATCCCGCCATTCCTGCGTAGTAATCTCGTCAAAGAGCCGGAAAGCAGCTATTCCCGCGTTGTTGACCAGGACGTCGACCGGTCCGCTCTGCGCTACAGCATCGCACACCGCCGCGCGGATGGCATCCGGATTGCGGCTGTCCGCCGGGAAAGCATATGAACCGGTACGTGCCGCGAGCGCCTCCGCTTCGGCAACGCTTTTCAGGTACGTAAAGGAGACCGTATCTCCGTTTGCGGCGAATTTCTCCACCGTCGCGGCACCGATCCCTCTGGAACCACCGGTCACTAAAATGTGTGCCATATTTTCCACCCTTTCCGCTTCTCCTATTATTATAGTGTGCGCCCGGATTGATGTCAAGCAGAAAAGAATATCAATCGCCCCATTGCAAATGTGAATAAATTGTGCTATAATCTAAAACAATTCGTAAAACGTGAAGGAAAAGGAAACCGCTATGCTGATTCTTTCCGATTCCGACGAGGAAGCACTGCTCCGCGCACGCCGCCAGCTCTACGCCGCCGGAATGATGACAATTACGCTCCCCTACTCTGACTTACTGACCGTTGTCTTTGACGATACGGTATGCGGGCTGATACTGACCAATCCATACGACAGTACCATACCGGGAAATCTGGTATTTGCACTCCGCAAACGCAATCCGAATCTGCCGATCATTATGTTCAAGCAGACGCTCAAAGATGATGTGCCGATCCTTGAACAGGCAGACACCCTCATCGACATCAATATCCCGAGCGCAAAGCTCACCGACGAAATACTTCTTTCCCTCTCCCGCTTCCATCGACGGGATGTTGCACTGTTTCAGCTTGGCTCCGCGAGGGACCACCTCCTGGATGACGCCCCTGCCTACAACGGCATCCCTATTCACATGACGCCGATCGAGCGTAACATTTTCCGCCACCTGATCGTGGCGGCATATCACCCGGTCTCCGCCAAGGAGCTGCAACGGTATTGCACGAAGCCGGGGACCTGCCCGACGCTCGGTAATATCGCCAGCCACATCTACAGGATCAACCTGAAAGCGCAGGAAGTGCTCGGGCATCACCTTATTCTGTCGGACGGAGGAGGTTACCGTCTGCTCACGGGCGAAGAACTTATGCCCGGCGCGTATTAATACAAGCTCGCATCCGCATACGCTGTGTCGTATGCGGATTTTTTTGGAGGTTGCCATGCTTGCATTATTCGAGCGCATCATACATTTCTTCGCGTCGATCGTCCTCGGGATTTCAACCGGGCAGAACTTTCCGCCGCCCCTCGGGCGGGAGGAGGAAGCAGAGCTGTTCAGAAAAGTGGAGGAGGAGCATGACGAGGGCGCGCGTGCTACCCTGATTGAACACAACCTGCGGCTTGTGGCACATATCGTCCGGAAATACTACACGAACGCTCCCAATCCGGATGAGCTTATTTCCATCGGCTCCATAGGTCTGATCAAAGCCATCGATTCCTTTCGCTCCGGTAACGGTGCAAGGTTCGCCACCTATGGGGCAAAATGTATTCAGAACGAAATTCTGATGTACTTTCGTTCTCAGAAAAAGCAAAGCCTCGAGGTTTCCCTCTCGGAGACCATCGACGTCGACCGTGACGGAAACCCGCTGACCTACATCGATATTATTTCCGACGATTGCGATATCCCGGAAGAACTCGATAAAAAAATGACCAACGAAAAGGTGCGGCGCCTTCTGTTCCGTGCACTGGATGACCGGGAACGGGAGATCATCTGCCTGCGCTACGGACTCTCCGGCATTGCGCCCAAAACCCAGCGCGAGGTAGCAAAGCATCTCGGGATCTCCCGTTCTTATGTTTCCCGTATCGAAAAAAAGGCATTGGAGGCACTGCGGGGCGAGATCACAGAGGAGGAAAAACCATGAAGCTCGGCGTATAGTACAGTGCCGGGACACACATACTACCCCCGACGAACATCGTTTCGTATTTCACATTAGGGGGATATTTTCAATGATTCTTGACAGAATTGCTTTGATTCTGACCATCATCGGCGCCCTGAACTGGGGGAGCATCGGACTCTTCTCCTTTGATATCGTCGCATGGATCTGCGGCGGTCAGGGCTCTGTCGTCGCCCGGATCATCTACACGATCGTGGCACTCGCGGGGATCTGGTGCATTTCTCTGCTCTTCCGTCCTCGCGAAGAGGCGATCTCCGACGCCGAATAAAAAGAAAGACCGTTTTCCGATGGGGTACCCGTCAGGAGGCGGTCTTTTCACATACGGAGGGTTTTCAAAATACCCTAACAGTGAGAGAATTCCAAAATTGGTGATTAAAAGTTCCGTTCAGCGGGGAGACTGAATACACGGGATGCCGAGTCACAGAAAGGAATGCGTTACGCGCAAAGCGCCATGATGAACATAAAACGCGGTGATATCTATTATGCGGACCTGTCCCCTGTCGTGGGGAGTGAGCAAGGCGGTCTGCGCCCTGTACTGATCGTCCAGAACGATGTCGGGAACCGCTACAGCCCGACGGTCATTGCCGCCGCCATTACGAGTAAGCTGGGGAAAGCCAAACTGCCGACACATATTGATATCTTTGCATCTGACGTGGGACTGACACGGGATTCTGTCATCCTGCTGGAGCAGATCCGCACACTGGATAAACAGCGTCTGCGCGAAAAGATGGGGCATCTCCCCGATGCCCTGATGCAGAAGGTGGACGGTGCCATTTCCGTCAGCTTCGGTCTGACGCCCCATACCGTCGCACCGCCTCCTCCTCCGACGCTCCCCGGCAGCCTGAAGCCGAATGTTTGAGACGGACGGTGCCGTTACAACTTGACTTTTCCCGGGAGAAAGACTATACTCATATCATTCATACCACAGGATCGGAGAGAAATATGAGTTGGGTCAGCCAAATTGTCGCGGATATTCATGACGAGGATCTGAACGGGGTCTGCCGCCCATCCGCTCTCCTGCGTTATCTGCAGATCGCCGCCAACGGGCAGTTGCATAACGAGGGACCGTCCAATGAGGAAATGCGGGCACATGGAAAAGCATTTGTACTTACGGCGATGGATGTTACCCTGCGTCGCCCAATCCGCACCTACGAGGTACTGGAAAGCGAAAGCTGCGGCTGTATCGGGCGCGGTTTCCTTTTTCCCCGCTACTATGCACTCCGCGGAGAAGACGGGCTGATTGCCGAGGGGCTCGGTCAATTCGGGCTCATCGACATTGGAACCAAAGCGCTGCAGCGGTTCGAGGATTACCCCTCCAACTTTGTCCAGATGCCCCTGCCCGCCTACCGGATGAAGCGCTTCCCTCTCCCCCACACGGACGCGATGGAGCGGGTCGGTACCTATACCGTCACCTACGGGCAGACCGACCGTAACCTGCACCTCAACAATACCTATTACCCCGATCTGTTCGCGGGATTTCTTGATATGACGGGCAAATGGATCCCCCATTTTTCCATCCGGTTTCAGAAAGACGCACCGCTCGGCGAGACGCTGACGGTCTTTCGCACCTCTCTCCCCGACGGCTCCTACGGCTTCCGCACGGTCCGTGCGGACGGCGAGATCAATGCCGAGGCGTCCCTTACCGTAGCAGACCTGTAACCATCCGACGCCCCCGAAACACCCGGTCACAAACGGGTGTTTTTTCTTATGTTTCTTCTAGTTTTGTCGAATGGGTCATGGCAGGACAACCTCTCTCATATCTTGGTATTGTATCACAAACAAAAGACTACAAAAAAGAGGTGTATGCTATGTATCCGTATCAACCAGAAGGATCCCTGCTCATGGGGGCAGAAAATGCAGAGTATCTCCAAGGGCGTGCCGGGCTTGAAAAAGCCATGGAACGCGGAAAGATCCTGGAATCCGTCGCCCTGCTTTGCGACAGCAATTTTTGTCTGCATTTCGATCTCGGCGGCATCCCGGGCAAAATGCCGCGCGAGGAGGTCGTCTACTGCCGCCCCGGGGAGACGGTCAAGGACATCGCCGTCCTCACCCGCGTCGGCAAGCCCGTCTGCTTCAAGATCATCGGCTTCGAGCGTGACGCCGACGGTGTCTCCGCGGTACTCTCACGGCGTGAAGCGCAGAAGGACTGCATGGAACACTATGTGTCGGGGCTCATCCCGGGCGACATCATCCCCGCCGCCGTCACCCATCTCGAGAACTTCGGGGCGTTCGTGGATATCGGCTGCGGGCTCATTTCCCTGCTCTCGATCGACAGCATTTCCGTCTCGCGTATTTCTCATCCGCGCGTCCGCTTCTCCCCCGGCGACCGTATCTTCACAGTCGTGAAAAACATCGATGAAGAAGGTCGTATCTACGTCTCCCACCGTGAGCTGCTTGGCAACTGGGAGGAAAACGCCGCGCTCTTTACCCCGGGGCAGACCGTGGCGGGCATCGTTCGTTCCATCGAGCCCTACGGCATTTTTGTGGAGCTCACTCCGAACCTCGCGGGGCTCGCCGAGCTGAAGGAGGGAGTCGAGGTCAACCAGATCGCCGCCGTTTACATCAAGAGCATCCTGCCGGAAAAGATGAAGATCAAGCTGATCATCATCGATTCTGCCGCGGGCGGGACTGTCACCCCGATGCGATACTTCACCGACACAAAAGAACATACCCACATGGACACCTGGCGATACTCCCCCTCCTGCTGCGAGCGCGTCATCGAAAGCGTCTTCTGCTGACTTGTTTTTTCCCCCTCTCTGTGCTACAATGAGAAAAAAGCCGGAGAGGGGATTTTTATGCCGAAAATCGGGAACGACTGGGACGACGTCATCGGGGGAGAATTCCAGAAAGACTATTACCGTGCCCTGCACATATTTCTGAAAGAAGAATACGCGACGCGACGTATCTACCCCGATATGTATCATATTTTCAACGCTCTGAAAAGCACGCCGTATGCCAAGGTCAAAGCCGTCATCCTCGGGCAGGACCCCTATCACGGTCCCGGGCAGGCGCACGGTCTGTGCTTTTCCGTTCAGCCGGGGGTAGAGCCGCCGCCGTCGCTCTGCAACATCTACCGTGAGCTCGCCGATGACATCGGGATGCCGAAACCAAAGGGCGGCTACCTGCAAAGCTGGGCAGACCAAGGAGTCCTGCTCCTGAACACCACCCTCACCGTCCGTGCCGGCGCGCCGCAGAGCCACAAGGGGCACGGCTGGGAGATCTTTACCGACGCCGTCATACGTTCACTCAACGACGCCGACCACCCCATCGTCTTTTTGCTGTGGGGCGGCAATGCCAGGTCCAAAAAGAGCCTGATCACCAATCCGCGCCACCTCATCCTGGAAACGGTGCACCCCTCGCCGCTCTCCGCCTACAACGGCTTTTTCGGGTGCAGGCACTTCTCAAAATGCAATCACTTTCTGATTGAGAACGGCATGACCCCTATCCGCTGGGAGTCCGTCCTCGACCAGCCGGTATAAACACACAAAAACAGCCCGCGGGAACGGGCTGTTTTGCATTTCTGCGGCGGTGCCGCTTGTTATTTTGCCGTACCGGCAGAGTCGCCTCCGCGGAGAATATCGCCCGGCTTCACCGGGAACGGTACCGGGAGATAGTAGATCATAGCGGGATGGGGCGTAGACGGGATCTCCGTGTGTGCCTCATCGAACAGGCGCTCGCACACGAGCGCTCTCCCCACCCTGCCCGGGGTAAGCAGCTCCATCGTGTCTCCCAGGGAGACCTTGTTCCGCTGGATACATTTTGCCTCCCCGGTCGCTGTGTCATAGGAGAGGATCGTGGCAAGATATGCCTTCTCACGGATGTAACCGCTCTTTTTGCAGGTGAGTGCCTCCGCGCGGGCATCGGCGTAAAAATAGCCGGTATCATACTCGCGATGGGACACACTGTCGAGCTCGCGCAGCCAGAGCGGATCGACCGAACGGTCACCGCGGAGCGCCGCATCGATTGCCATACGATACACGTTCGTGACAACGGCAGTGTAATAAGCGCTCTTCATGCGCCCCTCGATTTTGAAGGAGGCGATACCTGCTTCCATCAGCTCCGGCACATGGGCAATCATCGAGAGATCGCGGCTCGACATCACAAAGGTCTCCCCTGCCTCCTCCTCAATCGGGATGGGGAGATCGGGACGTTCGCGCTCGACGAGTTCATACGACGTGTGCCGGATCTTGTATTCCCAGCGGCAGGGCTGTGCACAGGCGCCGTGGTTGGCATCACGCCCGCAAAGATAGTTGGAGAGCAGGCACCTGCCACTGTAGGAAATACACATGGAGCCGTGGATAAAACACTCAAGCTCCGTCTCCGGTGGGACCGCCGCACGGATGGCGCGGATCTCCTCCAGCGTCAGTTCCCGCGAGAGCACCACGCGCTTCGCCCCGAGGCGCCCCCACGCGCGCACATCCGCGGCAGAGACGCTGTTCGCCTGGGTGGAGACATGGAGCTCCATCTCCGGTAGTAGCTCCCGGCAGAGCGAAAACACACCAAGGTCTGCGACAATGAGCGCATCGGGCGCGAGCTCCCCGAGGCGCCGCAGGTACGCCGCGAGCGCCGGATATTCCGCGTCGCGCGGTGCCGTATTCACCGTCACATAGACCCGCACGCCGCGTTCATGCGCGTAAGCGATCGCCGCCGCGAGTTCTTCATCGCTGAAATTGTCTGCCGCGGAACGCATCCCGAAGGCGTGCCCCGCGAGATAGACCGCGTCTGCGCCGTAGCGTATCGCCGCCTCCATTTTCTCAAAATTGCCCGCCGGAGCCAGCAGCTCCGGTCGTCTTCCCTCAAACGGTTTCATTTTTTGCCCTTTCTCCCTTCGGTAGCACGATGAGATCCGCCTCCCATGCCGGGAGACACCTCTTGCGACGCAGGTACAGCAGACTGTCGGGGCAAAGCTCCGTCAGCAGTTGCGGCAGGCGGATGAGATCCTCCGTGCGGTGATAGGCCGCCACGCGCAGTTTGGGTGACGCACGGCGGATCGTCAGCGCAGCGCCGAGGAGCCCCGGCACCTCCGCGCCCTCGGTATCGTATTTGATATAGTCGGGCGTGAGCCCCGCCGCGAGCGTGTCGATACGCACAAGGCGCGTGTCTGCCGGTCGGTTTTCAAACGAGGCGTTACAGAGAGAGGCGTTCCGGTTCCCGCTCCCGAAAAAGCAGCCCGTCCCCTCGCTGTCCCACGCCGCAGCATGGACGCAGGTGACCGGGAGCGGTGCCAACGTCGCCGCCGTCTGCTCCAGCTTCCGGAAATTTTTTACGTCCGGCTCCACACAAAGCGCCTGCGTCAGCGGCGCACCCGCCCCGATGAGCTCCACGAGCGTATCTCCCCGATAAGCACCTACATCGATATAAGCCTTTATCTCCGTGACGCCTAGGAGCTCTGCCGTCCCGCGCGGGTCTGTCCAGGCATCGAGGAGCACCCCGGGGTCCCCTGTGAGCTTGCCGATGACCAGCGCCGCATAGAGCGAGCGCGAGGTATCATCTGCCAGGCTGTCGCACACGGTGCGGAAAGCCTCATAATGCGTTCTGTAATACGCCACGTCGAACAGCCCCTCCCCCGCGACCGGGAGATCCGGCACCAGGAGCGTAAACGCCCCGGCGATCTCCTCAACGTAAGAGAGTACCTCCGGGCGTGCACTCCCGAAAGCCATCACGATCAGGGGAGACGCATATTTTTCACGCACCTCGGCAAAGGAAAGCACGCGTCTGTCATGAAACGACTGCCCGCGCACGAACCCGTCCGACGCGACAAAATCCGCGACGGTGATGCCCCGCTCCCCACATACGCGGAGCAGCTTATCGGCACCGTTACCCATGCCCCAGACGACGATCGGGCGTGTCTCGGCTTCAAGACGTGCCCACACGTCCGTCACGCCGCCAGGGGGCGGCAAAATATACGACTTCATACATCCTCCCCTTGCAACAGCGATCGGTGTGTGCTACACTGTGTGTAGATTAAAAAGTGAGGTAAACAATCATGGATTGCCTGTTTTGTAAGATCATCGCGGGAGAAATCCCGTCCGCCAAGGTTTATGAGAACGACGACGTTTTCGCTTTCCGCGACATCCAGCCGCAAGCGCCCGTACACGTCCTCATCGTACCGAAAAAGCACATTGCCTCCCTGGACGAGGTGACCCCCGAAAACAGCGAAACCGTCCGCCGCGTGATGGAGGCGATCCCGGAGGTGGCAAAGGCACTCGGGCTCCGGAACGGCTACCGCGTCATCACCAACGTCGGTGAAGACGGCTGTCAGTCTGTCCGCCATCTGCATTTCCACCTGCTCGGCGGTGCCAAGCTCCCCGAACGCATGGCATAAGCCCGGGCGCGCGGGTACCGCGCGGGAGACCGCCGCAGACAGCAGGCTCCCCTGCGCACGCCCAACGACGGATACAGAAAACGACCGCTGACAGAGCAGCGGTCGTTTTCTATTTGCCGACGAGGAAATCAGATCTTCTCTTTTACCTTCGCGGCCTTACCAACTCTGTCACGCAGATAGAAGAGCTTCGCGCGACGGACGGAACCGTGGCGGATAACCTCTACCTTCTCTACATTGGGAGAGTGGATCGGGAAGGTCTTTTCAACGCCGCAGCCGTAAGAAACACGTCTTACGGTAAAGGTAGCGGAGATCCCGCCGCCGCGCTTCGCGATGACCGTGCCTTCATACATCTGAATTCTGGTCTTGGCACCTTCCTTGATTCTGTTGTGTACCCGAACGGTATCACCAACATTGAACTCAGGGACATTTTCCTTGAGTTGCTCGTTTACAAAAGCCTCAATCTTATCCATTGTGAGACCCTCCTTAAAAATATCGGACATTCGTACCGAGTTGCAGAGGACTGTCCTACTCGCCGCTTTGACACGACGCATCCTATTATAACGGCATTTTTGACAAAAATCAAGAGGGAATGAAAAAAAGTTTTCCGTTTTTTACGAAGCATCCGCAGTTGTAATTCCCTGCTACATGTGCTATTATATAAGAAGATATGTTTTTGCCCGCAGATGTCCCCGGCGCGCTGCCTGCGCAAATGTGAAGGAGACCAATATGTCCGATTTTGAAAACGGCGGCACGTTCTTCCCGGAAACGCCGTCGGAGGAGCCCCCGAAAACCGATACACCACGCCGCGCGAGCCGCAGTACGCTCCTCGCCGCGACGCTTTTTGAATATGTGGAGCTTATCGTCATCACTGTCTGCGTCCTGCTCTTTGCCGCGCTGTTCCTGTTCCGACACACGGTGGTGGACGGAGATTCAATGGAGCCGACGCTGAAGAACAACGAGCACCTGATCATCACGGATATGTTCTATAAGCCCTCGGTCGGCGACATCATCGTCTTCGAGAGCTACGAGGAGACCGGGCTCGACGAGCCGCTCATCAAGCGCGTGATCGCCACGGCGGGTCAGACCGTGCGCATCGACGTCACGGGTGTCTCGGTGGACGGCGTGCTCGTGGCATCCGGACAGGACTACCTCGCCAAAAACAATGAGCTCATGTACGGAGTGCGCAACGATTACTATAAGGTATCGGCGATGGAGCCCCGTACGGACGAGAACGGTATCTATTACCTCTATGAGGTGAGAGAGCGGGAGTGCTTCGTCATGGGGGACAACCGGTTCAACTCCCTCGACAGCCGTGTATTCGGCGCCATCAGTGAAGACTGCATCCTCGGGCACGCGGTCCTCCGCATTTTGCCCGTCGCCAGATTCGGAGGTCTTGACTGATGCCGGATATCAAGCAGATTCAGTGGTTCCCGGGGCACATGGCGAAAACGCGGCGGCTCATGAAGGAGTCGCTGCCCGAGGTGGACATCGTGATCGAGCTCCTCGACGCACGGATCCCCTACAGCTCCAAAAACCCCGAAATCAAAAAAATCATCGGTGAGAAACCGATCATCACCGTACTCAACAAGGCGTCTCTCGCCGACCCGGCGACCACTGCCGGTTGGTGCCGCTGGTACCGCACACACGCGAACGCCTGCGTGGCGCTCGATTGCCTGACCGGCGAGGGGGTCAACGACCTCAAAAACGCCGTGCGCGAGGTGCTCGCCGACAAGATCGCCCGCTACCGTGAGCGCGGCATGGAGGGTCGCCGGCTCAGAGCCATGATCGTCGGCATCCCCAACGTCGGAAAATCGTCGCTCATCAACCGCCTCGCCGGCGGCAAGCACGCCAAGGTGGAAAACCGCCCGGGTGTCACGCTGACCAAGCAGTGGGTCTCGACCGACATCGGGCTGTCGCTCCTTGATATGCCCGGGGTGCTGTGGCCCAAATTCGATGAAAAACGCGTCGGCGAAAATCTCGCCGCAACGGGCGCCATCCGCGACCAGATCCTCGACGTGGAGGAGGTTGCCATGATCCTCGCCCGGCGTCTCGCAGAGGTCTCCCCTGACCTGCTCGCGGCGCGCTACCGCCTCGCCCCCGGAGAATTCGAGGAGCTGGACGCCTACGACCTGACCGAGCTCATCGGTCGCAAGCGCGGATTTCTTATGGCTGGCGGTGCCGTCAACTTCCGCCGCACGGCGGAGATGCTGCTCGACGAATTCCGGTCGGGCACGATCGGGCGCATATCCCTTGAAAAACCGAAAACGGAGGAGTGACCATGCCGGACTATTCTTTTGAACTCGCCGCCCGTGACATGGGCTACCGACACATCTGCGGCATCGACGAGGCGGGGCGCGGTCCCCTCTCCGGTCCTGTGGTCGCAGCCGCCTGCGTACTCACGCCCGGAACGGAAATAGCGGGGCTCAACGACTCCAAAAAGCTCTCGCCGAAAAAGCGCGACCTGCTCTACGATCTGGTGATGGAAAAAGCCGATGATTTCGCAGTCGGGCTCGCAACACCGGCGGAAATCGATGAAATCAACATACTGAACGCCACTATGCTCGCGATGCGGCGCGCCATCGCCGCGCTGAAGACGCCGGCAGACTATGCCCTGGTGGACGGAAACTGCACCCGCGATTATCCGATCCCCGCACGCGCTATCGTCAAGGGAGATTCCCTTTCCATGTCCATCGCCGCGGCGAGCATCCTCGCCAAGGTGACGCGAGATCGCCTGTGCCTCTTGGATGACGAACAATATCCGGTCTACGGATTTGCAAAACATAAAGGATACGGCACGGCAGAACACATCGCCGCACTGCGCGCATACGGTCCCTGCCCTATCCACCGCAAAACGTTTCTGAAGTTTCTCGACAGCTGATGTTCGGGCTGTTCCGCCGGAGGGCGGTCGCCAAAGCACCGGCACGGCGCACCGGTGACTACGGTGAAGAGCAAGCCGCCGCTTACCTCAAGCAGCAGGGCTTCCGTATCCGCGCCCGCAACGTGCAGTATGAAGGTCGTGAAGAACTCGACCTCGTGGCAGAAGATCGCACGACCCGCCGCTTCATCGAGGTCAAGACGCGACGGCAGCTGCCGGGGGCGGAGAGCCGCTACGGCACGCCGATGGCAGCCGTCACATCGGACAAGCGGCGCCACATCCTGAACGCCGCAAGGCGTTATACGGCGGCGCACCCCACACGGAAAACCGCGCAGTTCGATATTGTCGAGGTCTATCTGGACCCCACCTGTGACGCCCCGCGTGTACTCGCCGTGCATCATCTGCAGGACGCCTTCCGCACCTGACACATATCCTGTCATGCCGGAGGTATGACAGATGAATTTATGGATATTACACGCCGATACGCCCTATCGTATGTTCCGCGAGGGTCGTTCTTTCTCCGACCCTGCGCTCCATATTGACAGAACCGCACTTCTCCCCTATGACGCCCCCGTCGTATGCTTTGCCTTCTGGGCAGACAAACGACTCACCGACGAGGAAGCGTGGCACGCCATGCTCCTCATGCGCCGCGATGCGGCGGAAAAGCTCTCGGGTGCCCCCTGCCAGACCGTATTTTCTCTGGAAGATGCAAGGATCCTATCGGGGGACCCCCTCGCGCGGTTGTCTCATCCGGCGCTCGCCGGGATCCGGATACTCACCCCGTTCTGGAGCGGCATCAACCGCTTCGGCGGCGCGTACGACACGGAGACCGGTCTGACTGCTGACGGTCAGCGGCTCCTTTCAGAGGTGACGCGGCGGGGGATGCTCCTCGACGCTTCTCACGCCTCCCGCGCTTCTCTCCGCGCCATCATCGACCTTTCCCGCGCGGCAGGTCTGCCGCCGGTCGCGACGCATTCCAACTTTTTCGCCGTCACACCGCACCCGCGGAACCTGACCGACGAAGAAGCACGCGCGCTTGCCGCCGCCGGCGGCGTGATCGGTCTCTCCCTTGTCCCCGCGCACACCGGCGGCGCACCGGACGTCTCTGCCCTGCTGGCACACATCGACCACGGTATCTCCCTCGGGCTCCGCGATGCGCTCGCCGTCGGCGGCGATTTTGACGGGACGGATCACCTCGCCTGCGGCTTCACCTCCGCGCATGATCTCTCCGGCACCCTGCTCCCCGCCGTACGAGAGCGGTACGGCGCGTATCTTGCACACCGGCTCTTTTACGGGAACGCCCGGGACCGTCTCGGCGCTTACCTGCTCCATCCCCATCAAAAGTAAAGGAAAACACTATGCTGTACACCGGAACACGAACCCCCTCTGCACACACCGTTTCCGCGGCAGAAGCCATCAAGGAAGGGCTGTCTCCCGACGGCGGGCTGTATATGCCGATGGACATCCCCGTTCTCACGCTGGCGGAGATCGAGGTGCTCCTCACCAAGAGCTATGCAGCGCGCGCGGCGTACATACTCGGTAAATACCTGACCGACTACTCCACGGAGGAGCTGCGGGAGGACTGCTCCTGCGCCTATTCGGAGAGCCGCTTTCCCGGTGGGGCGGCGCCCGTCCGTCGGCTGAACGAGAGCACCTATCTGCTGGAGCTCTGGCACGGCCCGACCGCCGCATTCAAGGACATGGCGCTGCAAATCATGCCCCGCCTGCTCTCCCGTGCGCTGACCAAAACGCAAGAAACGCGCACGGCGCTCATCCTGGTCGCCACCTCGGGCGACACCGGCAAAGCGGCGCTCGAAGGCTATCGGGATGTCCCCGGGGTCAAGATCCAGGTATTCTATCCTGTGGACGGTGTTTCGCAGGTACAGAAGCTGCAGATGATGACACAGACCGGCAACAATGTCTCCGTGGCGGCGATCCGCGGTAACTTTGACGACGCACAGAACGGCGTGAAGCGTATCTTTGCCGACGAAGACACACGGCAGGCGCTGGACGCGCATCATGTATTCCTCTCCAGCGCGAACTCCATCAACTGGGGCAGGCTCGCGCCGCAGATCGTCTATTATGTATCCGCCTACTGCGACATGGTGAAAAGCGGCGCCATCCAACTCGGCGAGCCGATCGACATCTGTGTCCCGACCGGTAACTTCGGCAACATTTTCGCCGCTTATCTCGCCAAACGCATGGGGCTCCCGATCGAAAGACTCATCTGCGCCTCGAATGAAAACAATGTCCTGACGGAATTTCTCGCGACCGGGGTCTATGACCGCAACCGCACCTTCCACACCACGATGTCGCCCTCCATGGATATTCTCATCTCCTCCAACCTGGAGCGGCTGCTCTATCTGCTGTTCGGGTACGAAAAAACGTCAGCCTGTATGCGCTCCCTCGCCGATACCGGGCGCTACGAGCTGACGCCCGCAGAGCTCGCCGCCGTCCAGAAGACCTTTATCGGCTACTGCACCGACGAGGCAGGCACGCGGGAGACCCTACGGCGCACCTGGGAGGACAAGCATTACCTCGCCGACCCGCACACCGCCGTCGCACTCGGCGCCGCCCTGCAATATCAAAGAGACCATGGCGCAAAGAGAAAGCTTCTCGTTGCCTCCACGGCCTCCCCGTATAAATTTGCCTTTGATGTTTACCGTTCTCTCTTTGACGAGACGCCCCCCGACGGGCTCACGGCACAGAGCCTGCTCGCCGGGAAGACCGGGGTTGCTATCCCCGCACCGCTCGCCGATATCGCCGCACGCACCGTGCGGTTTACGGGTACGATCGATGCATCCGGAATGCCGGCGGCAGTCCTGCGCTTTGCGTCAGGCGCCGATTAACCCTCGGTCCGGGGACGGAACGTTACGCACAGCGTCTCGGACGAGCAGCACGCGGACGTGGGTCCGACGGCGATCTCCGGTGCCGTGCACTCATTCGCAGTATCGTGATACACGCACTTCTCCACGCTGCAGACAATGCCTTTGATGTGTTTGCAACCGCACTTGTTTTCTTCCTTCATGGGATGCCTCCGCAAAATGAAATTTCGGGCTTTCACCCGTAACAGTATGCACGGAGAAAACACTCTTTACACCTGAACACGGAGACAATATGGCACTTTATGTAATCGCGGATCCGCACCTGTCCTGCGGCGACGGGACCGACAAATCCATGGAGGTGTTCGGCGGGCGATGGGCGGGCTACACAGAGCGGCTCTGCCGCAACTGGTCGCACCTCGTCGCGCCGGAGGACACCGTCATCATCCCGGGCGACATCTCCTGGGCGCTCACACTGGACGAGGCGCGGGAGGATCTGGCTTTTCTCGACCGCCTGCCGGGCAAGAAGATCCTCATGAAGGGCAACCACGACTTTTGGTGGTCGTCTATGAAAAAAATGGAGGAATTCTGCCGGCAGAACGGTTTTTCGACGCTATTCTTTCTCTACCACGACGCCTGCCGCGCCGAGGGGAAAATCCTCGCCGGGACGCGCGGCTGGCTCTGGGGAGACACTCCGGGGAAAAGCGACGCGGAACAGCAGAAGATCCTCGCGCGCGAAGCCCTGCGGCTGGAGATGAGCCTCACTGCGGCGCGCCGCCTCTGGGAGGAGACGCCGGAATGTGAGATCATCGTCTTTTTCCACTATCCCCCGGTATGGAACGGGGCTGTCTGCCCTGCCCTCACCGAGCCGCTTGTGCGGGAGGGAGTGCGCCGCTGTTACTTCGGACATATCCACGGCGTCACGGATGCACGCAAGATCCGCGAAAACGGCATTACCTATTGTCTCACGGCGGCGGATGCGCTGGATTTCACACCCTATCTGATTCCCGCGGAGCCCTGAACGACACGAAAATAGGCGCCGGCGCACGAAAACGCAAAAATTTGCAAACAAGGTATTGACTTATTATTTATAATCTTATAAAATAGTTTGGCTATGCAAAAATGAACTTACAAACCACACGGAGGTATCAAACCCTATGAGTCTTTCCAAAAAGGAACTGACCGAAAAGAATCAGTATGAGATCGAATTCACCGTTGATGCGGCTGCCTTTGCCGCCGCCGTGGATCGCGCATACAAAAAAGATGTCAAGAAGATCAAGATCGACGGCTTCCGCCCTGGCAAAGCTCCCCGGCATATCATCGAGCGCCTTTACGGCAAAGAGGTCTTCTATGATGACGCCATCAACGATGTCCTCCCCGATGCCTACGAGGCAGCGGTGAAGGAAGCTGAACTCGACACCGTAGGGCAGCCCGAGATCGAGGTGGTTTCCGTTTCCGCCGAGGACGGCGTCGTTTTCAAAGCCAAAGTCGGCGTCAAGCCCATATTCGAGCTGACCGGCTACACCGGCATCAAGGCGGAGAAGAAGGTCAAGCGCGTCCTGAAAAAGGATATCGACGAAGAGCTGGAGCGCGTGCGCAAGCGCAATGCCCGCACCGTTGAAATCACCGACCGTGCCGCCGCTGACGGCGACACCGTCGACATCGACTATGCCGGCACGGTGGACGGCGTCGCATTCGACGGCGGCACCGCAGCAGGCCAGAGCCTGAAGCTCGGCAGCGGTCAGTTTATCCCCGGTTTCGAGGAACAGGTCGTCGGCAAGGAGATCGGCACGGAGTTTGACGTCAATGTCACCTTCCCGACCGAGTATCACGCCGCAGAGCTCGCCGGCAAAGCCGCAGTGTTCCACTGCAAGCTGAACGGCATCTCCACCGAGGAGCTCCCCACACTGGACGACGAATTCGCGAAAGATATTTCCGAATTTGACACGCTGGAAGAATATAAAGCCGACGTTAAGGCAAAACTCCAGGAAAAGAACGCAAAGGCAGCCGATGACGAAGTGGAGCAGAAGCTCTGCGAGGCACTGATCGCGCTCGTCCCCGACGAGATCCCGGAGGCTATGTATGTGCAGGAGACCGAGAACTTCGTGCGTGACCAGGACAACCGCCTGCGCATGAACGGCCTCGACCTCAAGACCTACCTGCAGTACATGCACATGACGCTCGACGACCTGCGCAAGCAGCTCCGCCCGCAGGCAGAAAAGCAGGTGAAGCTCCGCCTCGCTCTCGAGACCATCGCGCGGCAGGAAGCGCTCACCGTTGCCGATGACGCCATCGAAGCTGAATATACCCGCATCTCGACCGCATACAATGTGCCCGTGGAGCAGGTAAAGTCGATGGTGGCGCGCGAGGACATCGAAAAGGATATGCTCGTCAAGGCAGCGATGGACTTCGTCAAGTCCAAAGCGGTCACCAAGGCACCCGCCAAGGCAAAAGCCGGCGAAGCACAGGAACAGTAATTAACCGACAGCGCGGGGGTCTCCCCCGCGCTACCCGCATCATTTACCCGTTTTATGTACAAAGGAGGAATGAACATGGCACTCGTCCCAATGGTTGTCGAACAGACCAGCCGCGGAGAACGCTCCTACGACATTTTTTCGCGTCTGCTCAACGACCGCATCGTTTTCCTTGCCGATGAAGTGAATGACACGACGGCATCCCTCGTCGTCGCCCAGATGCTGTACCTGGAAGCACAGGATCCCGATAAGGATATCAACTTCTATATCAACAGCCCCGGCGGCTCCATTTCCGCCGGCATGGCGATCTATGATACCATGCATTTCATCAAATGCGACGTATCGACCATCTGCCTTGGTATGGCGGCAAGTATGGCGGCGTTCCTGCTCTCCTCCGGTACACCCGGCAAGCGTCTCGCCCTCCCGAACAGCGAGATCATGATCCACCAGCCTCTCGGCGGTGCACAGGGACAGGCGACGGATATCAAGATCCATGCGGAGCACATCATCCGCATCCGCGAGAGAATGAACCGCCTCCTCTCCGAACAAACGGGCAGACCTTACGAGGAGATCTGCCGCGACACCGAGCGCGATAACTTCCTAACGGCGCAGCAAGCGCTCGAATACGGTCTTGTCGACAAGGTCGTGGAAAAACGCGCCTGAAAAGTCCCGGGGACTGTCGCACGCGCCGTGCGGCGGTCCCCCTCTCTTAAAAAGAAAGGATCACTGACGACTATGCCTACATTCGGTAAGAACGGCGATGTGCGCCGCTGTGCCTTCTGCGGCAGGACGGAGCACCAGGTGCTCTGCCTCATCCCCTCCCCCACCGGCATCTATATCTGTGACGACTGCGTGGATGCGTGCGAGGATCTGCTCAACCGGGCAGATGCAGAGTCCAAGGGCGAGGCAGCAGAGCCCCTCACGGCAGAGAACCTGCCGAAGCCGCAGGAAATCAAGCAGATGCTCGACGAGCACGTCATCGGGCAGGATGCCGCGAAGCGTGTCCTCTCGGTCGCCGTCTACAACCACTATAAGAGGATCCTGCGCCTCGACCAAAAGAAGGAACAGCGCAAAAAGACGCGTGAGCGTTACAACGAGGGGAACCCCGCCGAAACGCCCGCTGAAAAGCCGCAGGATGACGACGTCGAGCTCCAGAAATCGAACGTACTCCTGCTGGGGCCCACCGGCGTCGGTAAGACTTATCTCGCGCAGACGCTGGCGCGCTCTTTCCGGGTTCCGTTCGCCATTGCGGACGCCACGACCCTGACGGAAGCCGGCTATGTCGGCGAGGACGTGGAGAACATCCTGCTCCGACTGATCCAGGCTGCCGATTTCGACGTGGAACGGGCAGAGCGCGGCATCATTTACATCGACGAGATCGACAAGATCTCCCGCCGTAGCGAAAACCGCTCCATCACCCGTGACGTTTCCGGCGAGGGTGTTCAGCAGGCGCTCCTCAAGATCATCGAGGGCACGGTTGCCAACGTCCCCCCGCAGGGCGGCAGGAAGCACCCCAACCAGGAATTTATTCAGATCCACACCGAAAACATCCTCTTTATCTGCGGCGGTGCTTTTGACGGACTGGAGCAGATCATCGAACAGCGCCGCGGGCAGAAGACCATCGGTTTCGCGGGTGAGATCAAGACCAAGAGCGAGCGCCTTGCGAAGGGTACCTATTCCGACGTGACGGCGCATGACATCGTCAAGTACGGGCTCATCCCCGAACTCGTCGGTCGTCTCCCCGTCATCACGACGCTCGACAACCTCGATGAGGATGCTCTCGTGCGCATCCTGCGGGAGCCGAAAAACGCGCTCGCCAAGCAGTATCAGAAGCTGTTTGAGATGGAGGGCGTGGAGCTCGTGTTCGAGGAGGACGCCTACCGGGCGATCGCGCACCTCGCGATTGAGCGGGAGACCGGCGCGCGGGGGCTGCGCTCCATCATGGAGTCCATCATGCTCGACCCGATGTACGACATCCCCTCCCGCGGCGATGTCAAGCGCGTCATCGTGACCGCGGACTATGTACGCGGCACGGGCGAGCTCATCGTGGAGAAAAAGGACAACTGACCCCCTCCCCTGCCGCGTAGCGGCAGCAATCCTGAAACGGTATCAGAACAGCCGGGACGCATTTGCGTCCCGGCTGTTTCCTTACAAATATCGGTGGTTCATATAACGGCTGCTTTCGGTGCACTACACCGGCAGCTCCGCACGCTATCCTGCGGCTATCACTGCCGTTCTGCCTCTGACTTACGCCGTCAGGGTCTGTTCTCCCGACGGAAAAGCAGCGGCGTCGTGCCGAGGGTCGTACGGAACAGCTTGCTGAAATAGTTACCGCTCGCGAGCCCGACCTCCTCCGCAATCTCGGACACCGGCAGATCCGCCTCCAGGAGCAGGATCATCCCCCGGTTGATCCGCACCGAGTTGATATAATCGACCGTCGTCTTTCCGATACTGTCGCGGAAAAGCTTGGTGTAGTAATCCGGGGTGACCCGCAGATACTCTGCGAGCGCGGGGACGGACATCTTATCCCGGTAATGTGCGTCAATATAGTTCAGACTGTCGCGCAGGCGCAGGACGTTATGGTAGATGACGCGGTCGTTCTCGCGCGTCGTGCTGTACGAGGCGATTACCTGTGCCATCATGTAATCGATCTGGGCGCGGATGCGGAGAGAATAGCAGAGATCGCGCGTGACATATTCCTCATAGCAGGTCTCGAAAGTGGTGACGAGGGCGTCATACAGCGGGGCGTCCGGTGCATACCGGTTTTCCCGCGTGCGGGACTGCATCAGGAACATATAGAATAGGTCGCGGTCGATGCTCTCGGGGAGATCCTCCAGGAACTCGGTGTCAAAATAGATGCTGCCGACCGTGGCGCCGGCGGCGCCATCCGCCGTGACGGTACGCACCATGTCCGGGGCGAGGAAGCAGAGCTCCCCCTCCGCAGCGGAAAAGCAGCACATCGCCGTCTGTACCGTGACAGTGCCGCGGCGCACGAACAAAAGCTCCATGCAGCCCTCGTGCCGCTCTGCGCGCAGGAGGGTCCCGGTCCCCGTCTTCTCCGATGCTCCGAATACAAATCTGTGCCCCATGATTTCCTCCGGTTCCGTTTCTGTACTAATATTGTAGCACATAGTGCGCTAAAAGTAAAGAAAATATCGGAATCGTGCGAAAATTGTTCTATGAGGCTACTTTTCCTCCCGGCGATGCAGGCGGAAGAAACACCGTCTGACGAAATCCACAGGCAGCACCGTCATGGCGAGGAGCGCGACCAGGGCGAGGTCTCCCGCCGCAGGCGGGACGGTGCGGAACAGCTCTCCCCCGAAGTACAGCATCGCGAGCTGAACGCACAGGATAAAGCTCATGATGAGCATAAACGGCTTGTTGCGCCCGATGGACGAAAAGAGGTTCATCCGCTCGCTCCGGGCGGCAAAGCAGTTCGCGATCCCGCAAAAGATGAACAGGGCGAAAAACAGTGTCAGGAAATATACCTCGCTCGTGTCCCGGTGGAAGATGCGTGCCATCGTGGGAGAAGCGAGATACCACGCGCACACGCCGAGCGTATAGCTCCCCGTGATGGCGATCTGGTGGATCATGGCGCCCGAGAGGATTCGCTCCTCGCGCTTTTTCGGTTTCTCGCGCATATACATGGCGAGCGGGGGCTCCCCGGCGAACGCAAGACCGCCGAGCGTATCCATGATGATGTTGACCCAGAGCATCTGCAGGATGGTCACGGGGCTCTCGATGCCGATAAACTGCCCGAACAGGGACACGCCGACGGCACAGAGGTTCATCGTGAGCTGGAACGTGATGAATTTGCGGATGGATTTGAAAATGGTGCGGCCGTACAGGACCGTGCGGGCGATCGACGCAATGTTATCGTCCAGGATTACGATGTCCCCTGCTTCGCGGGCGATGTCCGTACCGCTCCCCATCGCAAAGCCTACGTCCGCCAGTTTGAGAGAGGGGGCGTCGTTCACACCGTCGCCTGTCATCCCGGCGACGAGCCCGCGCATCTGCGCCGCGCGGACAAGGCGCGATTTATCCCCCGGGAGGGCGCGATACACGACGGCGAGATGCCCGAGCCGCTCGGAAAGTTCTTCATCTGTAAGGTTGGCGAGCTCATCGCCGCCGAGGACCGTCCCCTCCCCCTCACAGAAAATGCCCGACTCCCGCGCAATGGCGACCGCCGTCTCCCGCGCATCTCCCGTCACCATCACGACGCGCACGCCTGCGCGCCGTAACTGACCGACCGCGTCCGGTGCCTCCTTGCGTACCCGGTCGCGCAGGATCACGGCACCGAGCAGTGTCAGGGGCGGCAGGGCGGCAAGATCGCCCTGCCCGGCATCACCCCGGCAGAGAAGCAGCAGACGCTCCCCCCGCGCGGCAGATTTATGCAGTTCATATTCAAAGTGCTGTTTATCCTTCGGGCTCATGGGACGCACACTGCCGTCCGCTGTCATGCGGGAGACGACCCGCGGGAGCAGGACCTCCGGCGCCCCCTTGCAGAGGATCCCCTCTGCCGTTGCCGTCGCTGCATACTTACGTTCGCTGGAAAACGGCAGGCGCCACCGCACCCGCGGCATAGGAATGGCGGGATCAAAAAAGAACGAAAGGCACGCCCGGTCCGTCGCATTGCCGCCGACGGGTCCCGTCTCGGTCATGGCGCTGTCGCTGTTCCCCATCACGCACGCTGAGAGCGCATGATGGAGCGCAGGAGACGCCGTGAGTGCCCGCGGGGACTTGTAGAGCACCGTATCCCCGCTGACGACGCCGATGACGCTCATTTTCCCCTCTGTGAGGGTGCCCGTTTTATCGGTAAAGAGAATGTTCATGCTCCCCGCCGTCTCGATACCGACCATTTTCCGCACGAGGACGCCGTTTTTCAGCATCCGCTTCATGTTGGAGGAGAGCACGACGGTGATCATCATGGGTAGCCCCTCCGGCACCGCCACGACGATTACGGTGATGACGAGGGTCACGACGTGCATCAGCGTCTTGAAAACATATCTGCCATCCGCGAGGCGCAAGAGTATCTGCGCGCGGTCAAAGCCCGCGGAGAGCACAAAAGCGTTGAAAAGATATGCGACCGCGACCAATGCCGCCATGATGTACCCGATGCGGCTGATCTGCCCCGCAAGGTGCGCGAGCCGTAGCTTCAGGGGGCTCTCGCGTACTTCTGCCTGCAACTCTGTCGCGAGGGACCCGTAGAGCGTATCCGACCCGACGCGCGCGACACGCACGCACGCCGCCCCAGACGAAACAAGGCTCCCGCGGAACACCGCCCCGGGTGAAGCGAGGTCCCAGTTCCCGCGCCCGCCCGGGTACTTCGTCACCTCTGCCCCCTCGCCGTTGAGCGCCGACTGGTCGACCGCGATCTCCCCGGAGAGGAGCCGCGCGTCCGCCTGTACCATTTCACCCGCGCCGAGGAGCATAATATCCCCGACGACCAGCTCCTCCGCCGGGATCTCCACTGTCTGCCCTGCCCGACGCACGCGGCAGAGCGTACCGGAGCCCTCGCGTAATCGCTCAAACGCGCGTGCACTGCCCCATTCAGAGATGGTCGAGACAAAGGTAGACAGAAAAACGGCGAGCAGGATCCCGCCCGTCTCAAACCAGTTGATCTCGCGGAACAGCACAATGATGTTCACGGCAAGTGCAATCAGAAGCACCCGGATGATCGGGTCGCCGAAGTTGCCGAGCAGCTCCCGAAAGAAGCTGCGCCTCTTGCGCGTCACGAGGACATTCGCCCCGTATTTCTCGCGGGATGCCGCGACCTCCGCCTCTCCGAGCCCCCGCTCCTCCACCGTCCCGACAGTCTGCAAAACGCCCGTCCCCCCATCTTATCATTGCTACAATATACGGTCAGGGACTACGAAAAATACCCCGCACGTTGATGTAAAGGGAAAGCAGATCCGTTTTCTTGTGAAGCAAAAATACATTTTTCAATTTTGTATTTGGTATATTTTTAAACCTTCTACAATGTTTCTAAAGACTTTTCTGCAAGTCTCTGCGTTGATGAGAAAGTCAAAAATTTTGCAACGCGAAGAAAATACGGATGAAGCTTCGGACGCCTCAGCTTCGTCTAGATTAATTACTTTTTTCTTAAAATCTCTGCTCCAGTTCATGCACTCAAATGCCACGCTCTTTTGCGATGGATCCTCACACCAGTTCAAATAGAGGAGTTTGCGTTTATTAGCGCCCTTTAACCATTCACCAATAATGGAATTAATATGATTATCCTCACTATTAAATTTATAACCTACAACGACAAGAATTGTACTATCGTCCAAATAGCCAATAAATTTCCCGAACTCTCGCAATTGTTTGCTACAAATAATCGGTTTAACCCCACTGGGAATCAGAATAAAAGGAACAACACACTCCTCATTTTCAATTTGTTTTCGTTCGTCGGAATTACGACAATCGTACACACACAATTTTCGGTAATCTTCAAACCAATGTAGTTTCCCATGCAAGTACGCCGGTTGGCTATCTCGGAACATCCTTTCAATATGGTCTGTGTAGTTTGTTGTTATCACACGGCACGATAACTTCGACTGCTTTAACACCTCATAATAACTGTCGTCCGCACTTGTTGGTGCGGATTGCTCTTCACAGACCACCTTGATAGCTTTTTCTTTGCTCATAATATCTAAAGTATGTGTCCCCAAATGATAAGCCTGCCTTGTCATTTGAAGAAACACCGTCCAATATGCAAAAACAACCTGCCTCGCATGCTTATTTAAGCTATCGCAATCTCTAAGAGAATTAAACTTTTCATCCAATGTATCAAAAAAGATTGCATTGTCAAGAAAAAACTTGCGTATGCTATTCGTTTGCGCATCATCTGAAGGCTTAGTAATGGCATCATAGAAACACCGGCATTGATTTTGTATTCCCGCTTGCTTGTATTTAATTTCTCCCTGCAAGTATTGAAGAACATTATCAACAAAGGTTTCGTCTAACACCTTGCGAGCTTTAGCCTCGTGCTGTTGAATTGTTTGCACAAATACACGTGTGCTCTGTGCGTGAATTAGTGGTTGATGCCCAATTCTATCTCCAACAATGCATTTTACCGAATCACTTTCTTTGCTACATAGTAATGCTTCAACGAATGAGGCTCCTGACTTCAAATTGCTATCATAGTCCGAGTCGGCACCAGACCCAAACAAAAAACAAATACTTTTCATTGTTTTATTTTTTATTCCGATCACTTTCGATAAAGCCTAGATGCACCATCGTTCTTCAGGCAACTTGCATTCTCCTCCGAATCCATAACATCCAATGCCTGTTCAAAACCGAAACCACTACGATAATACCACCAACCTTCCTGTTCTGCAAATACAATGTCTTTTAACGCATAGCATTTGTAAAACGCACCAATTCCAATTTCCGAAACATTCCTAGGGATCACGATATATTCCAGTTTTTCACAACCATAAAATGCCATCGACCCAATCGTTGTCACACTATCCGGAATTGTGATGCTAGTAAGTCCTGTACAATCCGAAAACGCACCTTGTCCAATCGCTGTCACACTATCCGGAATTAAGACGCTTGTAAGCCTTGTACAACCGTAGAACGCACATGGTCCAATCGTTGTCACACTATCCGGAATTAAAACGCTCGTAAGTCCTGTACAACCGTAAAATGCATAATCTCCAGTGCTCGTCAAGCTATTTGGAAATGTGATGCTTGTCAGTTCCGTGCAACCGGAAAAGGCATATTTGTAAATACTATATTTTTGCCCACTCGGTGATTTTTCCGGCAGTGTCAAATCTGTTTCAGTGCCTGTATAACCGAGAAGATAGACAATATCATCGGTTTCAAAGAAACGAAACCCATCTGCCGTTTCTGTTACATGGCTCGCTGTAGTTGTGGTTGTGTAAACCTCTAGTGCGCGTGAGCCGACAGAACCGTTATCATACGATCCCTTTATAATATTTAAATTCGAAAAATTATATATCTCCACAAGTTTAAAACATCCACCAAATGCAGACTCACCAATGCCAATTACACCGGCGGGAATCGTGAGGCTCGTAAGCCCCATACAACCGGAGAATGCATATTTATAAATATAATAGTCTTTCCCGTTTGGTGATTTTTCCGGCAGTATCAGGTTTGTTTTGGAACCAGAATAGCCAAGAAGATACGCACTGTCGCCGCTATCAAAGAAACGAAACCCGTCCGCTGTTACTGTCACTTGGCTTGCGCTATCTACAGTTGTATAAATCGCTAATGCGTATTCGCCTATACCTGACCCGGCTGTAATGTTTAATTTGGAGAGATTATACATCTCGGCAAGCTTGAAACAACCCGCAAATGCAGAATTACTTATGTTCGTCACACTATCCGGAATTGTGATGCTAGTAAGTCCCGTACAATCCGAAAACGCAAAATTCTCAATACGCGTCACGCCAGATGGAATAGTGATGCTCGTAAGCCCCGCGCACCCCGAAAAGGATTCCTCTCGAATTGTGGCTACACTAAATGGAATGGTTGCACTTGTAAGTCCTGTGCACTCAAAGAATGCCCTCTTACCAATGCTCGTGACACTACTCGGAATTGTAATGTTCATGAGACCTATACAACCCTCAAATGCACTTGATCCAACCGTCGTCACACTATCAGGGATCGTTATACTAGTGAGTTCTGTGCAACCCTTAAACGCACTCGCCCCAATCGCCGTTACCGGTAGACCTTGATAAATTGCCGGGATTACTAGTTCTTTATTGTGCACGGTCCCTGCACCGATAATACGGTAACTGTTCTTGTCGATTGTTAGTTCATATTCCAGCCCAGCTTCGGAGACCTTTTCCGCTCTTCCACAAATAGGACAACTACCGTTTATATAAATGTGCTCTGCCCTATCTCTTGTCTCATCTGCATGCCCGCAGGACGCAGTATGCCAGTGATACGTTCCGTTCTGCGTCCAAGCATCTGCATATGTATGCGTGTGCTCCTTGCCGTTACACGCAATGAGCGCGCAAAGTAACGCAAGTACCAGAGCCACCAATAAAATCACCCGTAACCGTTTCATTTGTGAAGTCCTCCGCTTATAAAAATTATACTGCATGAATTTTGCCAGATTGTCTCTCTTCTGCCCTTTGCAACATAATCGGTATTATGTTGTAAACACATTCGCGTTTTTTCAGTCGGAACAGTCATTCCTGACATTACATAATAACATATTCTGTCGGTTTCGTCAATTTAAAAACCGTATTTGCACAGCACCAAAAAGCCGTTTCCCTTTCCTAAAAGCAAAAGGACGGGCAAAGCTTTTTTTGCCATGCCGAAAACAGGTGAGTACTGCTTTGAAAGTGCGACGTACCGCTTTCCTGATGAAAAGATCGAAAACACTTTACCATATAATACCGACTATATCTTTACCCGCCCGTTCGGGCTTTTTTATTTGTCTTATAGAATCAGATGCATGTGTTCCATGCGGCGACGGTGCTCCGACCCGGTGGAAACGATATAGATACGCGTGGTGTCGATGCTGGCGTGTCCGAGAATGTCCGCAAGCTTGGCAATATCTTTTTCGATCCCGTAGAACACGCGGGCAAAGAGATGCCGCAGGTTATGCGGAAAGACCTTCGACGGGTTGACCTCCGCCACGCGGCACAGAGCTTTCATCTCCCGCCAAACATTCGTCCGGCTGATCGGTTTGCCGGTGCGGGTAACGAAGAGCATCCCGCGATCAATCCCGTGTGCCGACGCGAAACGAAGCAGTTTCTTCTGCAACGCACGGACAATCAATACGGTTCTCGTTTTCCCTTTGAGGGTAACGGTCGCTTCGCCGCGTCTGACCGCTTCCACGGTGATAAAGCGCAGTTCGCTGACGCGAATACCCGTCCCGCAAATGGTCTGCAAAATAAGGTACAGCCGCTCGTTGTGCCGTTCCTGCGCCGCCCGGCATAATCGCGCATATTCCTCACGGGTGAGTTCCTTCTCCTCCGGGCAAAAGATCTGTCTTTGCAGTTTCACGCTCCGCACGCGGCAATCGTGCCACCCTTGAAACGCAAACAGGCTGTTCAGCGACGCAAGGACAGAATTGATGCTCCTCGCCCTGTATCGCCCGGCGAGCGCGGACTTATACCGTATGACCGCGGCTTTACTGACTTCCGTGCCGTCGAGGTATTCCGAAAATGACCGAACGTCCCGAAGATATTTCTCTGCGGTCGCCGCACTTTTCTCCTCGCGTAAAAGATAAGCTCCATAGGCTTTTATCGTTTCTTTCGTAATGATTCTTTCTTGCATGCTTATTTCTCCTCCGGGGTTTGGCTCTATTGTAACCGACAAGCGCATTGAACAGTCACAAAATCTCATTTTGACAAAGAGAAAGCACGCGCGGCGGAACGCCGCGCGTGCTTTTGTGTCCTGTGCTCCCGGAAAAACGGACCGTCCCCCGGGAAAATCCCGGGGGACGGTTTTTGGGAAACCCGCCCTGCCGTGTAGTACCCGATTGACCCTGCTTTGGCAGGTGGGTGTTCTGTCACCGGATTTGTGCTCCCAGCGTCCGCCGGCGCCGGTCAGAGACGGGCGGCGGCGGGAGGTCTGCATTCCCACACGGTGAGACCAAACTCCCTTATCAAATGTGTCGGTCCAAATACAGTACTATCACGCACAGGGCAGGCAGGTAAGATCAGTCGCAGTCAACCTCGCTGAAAAAGAGGTCGTCGAAAAATTCTGCCACACGGTCGAGCGTCTCGTCATCGTCCACGGTCACGAACGTCTTCTCCCCGTCTTCCTCCAGCTGCTGCAGGATGACGTAATCACCCTCCTCGGCGTCGTCAAGCTCCTCCGAGGGAGCAAGCGCAACGTAATGTGCGCCGTCAATATCCGCCTCGGCGAGGAGCTGGAACTCCATCTCGTTCCCTTCCTCATCCACCAACGTATAAATATCTACGGTATCCTCGGTATCTTCCAGATTGTTATTTGTCTCGTCGATCATCTCTGTGATCTCCTTCCCATGTAATCTATCACCCGTATTGTACCACGACCGCATACCGCCGTCAAGGGGCGGCGGCAAGGAAATTCCCGTCAGTCGTCGAGCAGATCCGCAAGGATCGCGAGGCTGACGTACATCCCCCGGTCGGTGAGCGCCCAGCCGCGCCCCGTCTCAACGGCAAGCCCCCGCGCGGCCAACGGCGCCATGCGCGCACCGTAGCGCTCGGTAAAGGTCACGCCGAACGCGCGGCGGAAATCTTCATCGTCGATACCATCCGCAAGGCGCAAAGCAAGCATGATATATTCTTCCTCGGTATCGCCCTCCCCGCGCGGCTCCGCCGCCGGGCGACGGGAAAAGTCATCCGCGAGATACGCAGCGAGGTCACGGTCGTGACCGTACCGTACCCCCTCAAAATAGGAGTATGCCGCGACACCGACGCCGATATACGGCGACATACGCCAGTAGCGGAGGTTATGGCGCGATTCGTACCCCGGTTTTGCGTAGTTGGAAATTTCGTAATGCCGGTACCCCGCCGATGTGAGCTCACGCGTCACCATATCATACAGATCCGCGTTCTCGTCGTCGCTCGGGAGTGCAAGCGTCTCCCGGCGTTCGTAAAACGGCGTCCCCTCCTCGACCTGCAAGGAATACGCACTGATGTGCTCCGGCGCGAGAGCGATCATGCGGCGGAGGGTCTCCGTAAGTGACGCCTTGGTCTGCCCCGGGATCCCATACATGAGATCCATCCCGATGTTCTCAAATCCGGCGCGGCGCGCCGTGAGGTAAAACGCCTGCGCCTCGTCGGCGGTGTGAAGCCTGCCGAGTGCGCGGAGCTCCGCGTCCGAAAAACTCTGCACGCCGATGCTGATACGATCAATGCCGAGGGAGCGCCAACGTACAAGCTTTTCAAAGTCTGCCGTTGCCGGATTGACCTCCGAGGTGATCTCGGCATCCGCATCCAGGTCAAAACAGCTACGGAGCGCGTCAAAAACGCGCTCCGTCTCCTCTGCCGCGAGGAGTGACGGCGTACCGCCGCCGATAAAAACGGTGCTGACGCGATACGGGGCGAGTCTTTCCCTGTACGCATACAGTTCTCTCACCAGTGCGTCAACATACCGCCGACGCAAACTTTCGTCGGTGTCCGTAAACGAGCAGAAATCGCAATACAGGCACTTTCTGCGGCAGAACGGAATGTGGATATAGATCCCGACGTCAGGTTTCATCATCCAGCTTCAGCACTGCCATGAACGCCTCGGGCGAGACCTCGACGCTCCCGAGCTTGCGCATCTTCTTCTTGCCCTCTTTCTGCTTTTCGAGCAGCTTCTTCTTACGGGTGATATCACCGCCGTAGCACTTGGCGAGGACGTCCTTACGCATGGCTTTCACCGTCTCGCGGGCAATGACCTTGGAGCCGATTGCCGCCTGGATCGGAATCTCGAACAGCTGGCGCGGGATATTCTCTTTCAGGCGCTCCGCAATCTTACGGGCGCGGGCATACGCCTTGTCCTCGTGCACGATAAAGGAAAGGGCATCCACCGGGTCCCCGTTCAGGAGGAAATCCAGCTTGACCAGCTTGGACGGCTCGTATCCGTCGAGCACATAGTCAAGCGAAGCGTAACCCTTACTGCGGCTCTTGAGCACATCGAAAAAGTCATAAATAATCTCGTTGAGCGGCAGGCGGTAATGGAGCTCGACGCGCGTCGTGTCGATGTACTTCATATCAATGAACACGCCGCGGCGATCCTGGCACAAGTCCATCAGCCCCCCGACATATTCGGTCGGGGTGATGATGCTCGCCTTGACCATCGGCTCGTACGCCGTCTCGATCTCATCGGCGCCCGGATAGCTCGACGGGTTATCGCACATCCGCACTTCCCCGTTCCGCAGCTTCAGGCGGTAAATAACGCTCGGTGCCGTCGTGATCAGGTCCAGATTGAACTCTCGCTCCAGCCGCTCCTCAATCACGTCCATGTGCAGGAGCCCGAGGAAACCACAACGGAAGCCGAAACCGAGCGCCACGGAGGTCTCGGGCTCAAACACGAGGCTCGCGTCATTCAACTGCAGCTTATCAAGCGCGTCACGCAGGTCGCCGTACCGGGCGCCGTCTGCCGGGTAAATACCGGCGTAGACCATCGGATGCACCTCGCAGAAGCCGGGGAGCGGTGCTTCACAGCCACCCTCCGCCGCGGTGACGGTATCGCCGACGCGGGTATCTCCGACCGTCTTGATGGACGCGGTGAAGTATCCGACCTCGCCCGCCGAGAGTCCGTCACGCTTCGTCAGCCCGAAGGGCGACATGGTGCCGACCTCCGCGACCTCGTAGACAGCCCCCGTGGACATCAGACGGATCTGATCCCCCGGGCGGATGCTGCCGTCAAAGAGACGGATATTGACGACGACGCCGAGGTAGGCATCATAGTAGGAATCGAAAATAAGGGCTTTGAGCGGCGCGTTCTCATCCCCGCCCGGTGCGGGGATGTCCGTCACGATCCGCTCGAGGACATCCCCGACGTTGAGCCCGGTCTTCGCCGACACGGCGGGGCACCCCTCTGCGGGGATGCCGATAATGTCCTCGATCTCGCTCCGGCAAAGCTCCACGTCCGCGGAGGCGAGGTCGATCTTGTTGATGACCGGCAGGATCTCCAGATTGGCGTCGATTGCGAGGTACGCGTTCGCGAGGGTCTGTGCCTCCACTCCCTGCGTAGCATCGACGATCAGGATCGCCCCCTCGCAGGCATTGAGCGACCGGGAGACCTCGTAGCCGAAGTCCACATGGCCGGGGGTGTCAATCAGGTTGAAGATATACTCCTCGCCGTTCTTCGCCCGGTAGGAAAGCCGCACGGCGCGCGCCTTGATGGTGATGCCGCGTTCCCTCTCCAGATCCATGTTATCGAGGAGCTGTTCCTCCATATCGCGTTTTTCGACGGTGCTCGTCTGCTCAAGGATGCGGTCCGCAAGCGTGGATTTACCGTGGTCAATGTGCGCGATGATGGAAAAATTACGGATATGAGACTGCTTATACGACAAGATGCTTTGTTCCTTTCCGCTTCTTTACACTTCTGCGAAGTGCTGTGCGTCCTCCATATAGGCTTTGAGTTTCGGCTCTGCCGCCGCGGCGTCTGCCGCGTGCGTCAGGAAATAGATCTTGATCTTCGGCTCGGTGCCGGAGGGGCGCACGATGACCTTATCCCCATCCTCCAGGATATACACCAGTACATCCGATGCGGGGAGCCCGCTGTCCGTCTTCTCCCCTGTCGCGAGGTCGGTATAGGTACGCGCGGCGAAATCGCCGACGCGCGCCACACGGCAGCCGCCGATTGCTTTGGGAGGATGGTTCCGCAGGGTCGCCATCACGCGCTTGCGGCGCTCGATCCCGTCGAGCCCCTCCATATAGATGTCGGTCATGCCCTCGCGGTAGTAGCCGTAGGTCTTATAGAGCTCCTCCAGCGCATCGCAGAGCGTCAGCCCGCGCTTGCTGTAATAAGCGGTCATTTCGCAGATCATGAGAGCCGCGCCGACCGCGTCCTTATCACGGGCATAGGATCCGGTGAGGTACCCGTAGGACTCCTCGAAACCGAGGAGGAACCTGCCCGCCTTACCTGCCGTCTCGTAATTCTTGATGACCTCACCGATGAACTTGAAGCCCGTCAGAACGTCATAGAGCTTCACGCCCTGCACCTCGGCGATGCGGTATGCCATATCGGTGGAAACGATGCTCTTGACGGCGTAGTCGTCCTTGGTAAGCGTGCCGTTCGCGCGGCGTGCCCGGATGATATAGTCGAGCAGGAGCGCACCCATCTGGTTGCCCGTGATGGTGCGGAACGCACCGTCCTTTGTGCGCGCCATAACGCCGATACGATCGGAGTCGGGGTCGGTCGCGACCACGAGGTCGGAGCCGACGCGGTCGGCAATGGCGATCCCGAGCGCAAACACGTCCGGATACTCCGGATTCGGCTTCTTAACCGTCGGGAAATTGCCGTCCAGCACCATCTGCTCCGGCACGGTATAGATGTTTTTCAGCCCGAGGCGGTGCAGAATCTCCGGTACCAGCCGGTAACCTGCGCCGTGCAGAGGCGTATAAACGATCTTCAGCGTATCGGCGATCGCCGCGACCCCCTCCGGGTCGATCGCGGTGGCGAGCACGGCGGCAAGATACTTTTCGTCAAAATCCTCGCCGAGCATCCTGACGATCCCTGCCGCGACGGCGGCGTCCAGCGGCATCCGCTTCGCCCCCGCGAGGACATCGATCTTCGCTCTTGCTTCGGAGACCGCCTTCGCCTGCTCGGGCGAGATCTGCGCGCCGTCCTCCCAGTATGCCTTATAGCCGTTGTACTCCTTCGGGTTGTGCGATGCGGTGATGTTGATCCCCGCGATACAGCCGAGCTCCCGGACGGCGAACGAAAGCTCCGGCGTCGGGCGGATGCCGTCAAACAGGTAAACGGGGATCCCGTTCCCCGCCAGCACCTCCGCCGCCGTCTTCGAGAACAGGGCAGAATTGTTACGGGAGTCGTAAGCGATGGCGACCCCGCGTGCGGACGCCCCCTCGCTCATGATCAGCTCTGCAATCGCCTGTGTGGTCTGTGCCACGGTAAATACGTTCATGCAGCCGGGGCCCATGTTCATGGTCGAGCGCAGACCCGCCGTGCCGAAATCCATCTCCATGCCGAAGCGGAGCTTCAGGACATCCTCATCATCCCGCACGGATGCCATTTCTGCCATCTGTGTTTCATCCAAAAGGCCGGACGAGAGCCATCTGTCATACTCGGTGCGGTAAAAAGCCATTCTATCGTTCCTCCATCACTTGTATTGTTCGTTTATCGGGGGTCAGACCGCGACGGTCCTGATCGCCTCGGTCAGGGCGTGCGCCAGCTGGTCGGGGCACGAGGTCGGGCGCGGGCCGCAACGGATACCGGAGAGGCGGCGGATCGCCTCATCGGCGGTCATCCCGACGACAAGCGCCGCGACCCCCTGCGTATTCCCGCTGCATCCGCCCTCAAAGGTCACGGACGAAATAATGTTATCATCCGTCAGCTGCACGGTAATTTTCCGCGAGCAGACGCCCGTTGGTTTGTAAGTATACGTCTTCATCAGAATTCCCTTTCTTCTTCGGAATAATAGCCGTCCACCCGGAAATCCGGGGCGAACAGGCAAAGATACACAAGAAATGCCGTGATATCCCCGCCGCGGAATACCACCTCACCGCCCGCGTCGAGCTGTGCCCGCACGGTCGCAAGACCCAGGCAGGCGGCGGCGTTCATGAGCGCGGAGAGCCCCTCACCCGTCAGTGCGGGGAACGACAGCGCGAGCACTGGCACCCCGGCGACGCCGCCGCGCGGCACGGCGCCGAAAAGCGCGAACCGGACCGGCACATCCTCGCCGTCCAAGAGACGGCAGACCGCCGAGGCGGTCAACCGATGGCTGCGCGCCAGGTGCAGGACCGACGCGGCGCGGCGCCCGTCCGACGCGGTCAGCGGCAGGATACAGTAATCCGCCTCCCCGCTCGTGACCGCCCCGCAAGCCTCCTCCATGTCACCGACATACATCGCCGTCGGGGCATCGAGCTCCGACGAGAGCAGGTTATACGCCTCGTCCGAGAGCGGATTACGCAGGTACGCGCACCTGCCCGGCAGGCGGCGGCAGGAGAGCAACGCCTCCGCCGTCGGTACCGCCCCGTTTGCCGCCGGGACGGCGGCGAGGGCGGCGGCAAGAGATGCACGATCCAGCGACGAGAGCACCGAGAGCGCCGCCGTCAGGTACGGACGGTATGTGTCGGAGACATCCCCCGGTAGTGCGTATTCACCCGCGGCAAGGAGCGGGGCATCCGCCGTGAGCCCGCGGAGGGTGCCGGCAGTCGGTGCCTCCTGCCATGGTGCCAAAATTGCCGCAAGATCGGAGATGGGAGAGCGGCGCATTTCAAGCAGTTCGCAAAAAGCTGTCTCTCCGTGCCGGAGCATATCGGCGATGATGGCGCGCGCCTGCGCCTCTGTATATGCCATAGGCTGACCCGTCCTCTCGTCCTCTATAACAAATCTATTATATACGATAAACCGCCGCGCGCGCAAGACAATGCATAATTTTTTTACAAACCGCCGAGCTTCTTACGGAAGTAGGAGGGTGCGTAGCCGTAGACCTGCTTGAAATAGCGCGAAAAATAGCAGATATCCGAAAAGCCGCAGGCGGCGGAAATGTCTGCGATGGTCATCTCACCCGCCTCCAGCATCTCCCACGCGTGGGACAGACGGATGTACAGAAGATACTGGTGCATGGGGCGGCCGGTCGCGGTCTTGATGAGCTCGCTCACATAGTTTTTATGGAAGCCGAAGCGCGCGGCGACGGACTCGTTCGAGAGATCCTCACGATAATGCTGCTGGATATAGTCCAGGATATCACCGCCGTCCCGGCGGCGGGAGGTATTGCCCGCGACGCGCGACCGGCGGACGCAGTCCGTCAGCACCTTGAAAAGTACGGCGCTCATGCGTGCGTCACAGAAGATCATCCGTTTCTGGTACTCCCCGCCGATGCTGGAAAGGCTCGGCTCCAGGAGCTGCATCCCCGGGAGGTACAGTGCCGCATTGAGCTCCGGCACGTCGGCAAGCTGCACGGGGCACAGAAGGTCATCCTCCGAAAAGGCGCCCCCGGTGGCGGGCGGGACCGGGACGACCTGCGACCGGGCGTCCATGGTGAGGTCAAAATTCAGGGCAAAATAGGTGACGCTCTCCGCGGGGGAGAGCAGCTGATAAGGGGTCGCCGGGGGCAGATACAGCACGCTCCCCTCATGCATCTGGCAGGCTCTGCCGTCTACGAGAATCTCCCCTGCCCCGGCACGGGCATAGAACAGCCGCGCATCGTAGGGGATGCTCCTGCTGTAGACGCTCTCCGCCGTCAGCGTCAGCTCGCGCGCGTACCGGATAAACGGTCGGCAATCCTCAAAACGCATAACGTCCATCCGCCTTTATTTTCTCCAAATTTGTCTTTGATTTCTGTATGGATTATAGCACAGTTCCGTCGTATAATCAATATGAAAAGATGCACGAAAAGGAGTACATATACATGGAAAATCAAATTCGCAAGCAGGCGACCGTCGGCGTCTTCGCCGTCGGGCACGCGGTCTACTGGGGGCAATTCCCGGGGCTGCTCGACAAGCTCATGGGCTACCACAAGGATTTCGTCAGACTGCTCGAGCGGCAGGGCGTGAACGTCATCGACTTCGGGATGTCCGATTCCTCCGAGGCGGCATACGAAATGCTCCGCCGCATCAAGGGCTGTGACGTAGACCTGCTGTTCTGCAACATGGTGACCTACGCGACCTCCTCCGTCTTCGCGCCGATCGCGCGCGACGCGGGGCTGCCGATCGTGCTCACCGCGCTGCAACCGCTCTCTCACCTCGACTATTCGCAAGCCAACACCCGTATGCAGCTTGAGAACGACTGCATCTGCGCCGTCCCCGAGTTCACCGGTGTCGCCAAGCGCCTCGGTCACCCGATCCGCGACTGCATCATCGGCAAGCTCTATGACGACCCGGAGGTGGAGCGCCAGCTCGATGCCTGGTGCCGCATCGCACGCGTGCTGCACAACCTGCACGGCGCGCGCATCGGTCTCATCGGTCACACGATGGAAGCAATGTACGATATGCACACCGACCCGACTGCGGCGTCTGCCGCGTTCGGCATCCATGTCCCGCTCCTGGAGATCAACGAGATCGTCGCGATGTACAATGCCGTGAAGCCGGAGGACACCACCGCGCTCGCAGCGCGCATCGATGCCACCTTCGACACCCCCGACCCTGTCTCCGACCCTGTCACGATGAAGCTCACGCCCGAGGACCGCGAGCACGCCATCCGCGCGGCGGCTGCGCTCAACGCCTTTGTCGAAAAGCACCACCTCACCGGTCTTGCCTACTACTACGAGGGGCAGCCCGAGAGTGAAGAATCCGCCGTCGTCTCCTCCTTCATCGTCGGCAATTCCCTCCTCATTGAGGACGGCTACCCGATGTGCGGCGAGTATGACCTCAAGACCTGCATCGCCATGCTCATCCTCGACCGTCTCGGCATCGGCGGCAGCTTCGCGGAATTCCACCCGATCGACTTCTCCGAAGACTTCATCCTGGTCGGGCACGACGGGCCCCACCACATCGCCATCGCAGAGGGCAAGCCGGTGCTCCGCTCGCTGAAGAAATACCACGGCAAGCCCGGCCACGGCGCGTCCGTTGAGTTCAAGATCAAAGAGGGCCCCATCACCATGCTCGGCATCTCGCAGACGCCGGACGGTCAGTTCCGCTTCGTCATCGGTGAAGGCTACTCCAAGGCAGGCCCCATCCCCCCGACGGGCAACACGAACACCCGCGGCTTCTTCGCCCCCACGACCCGTGAATTCATGAAGAAATGGGTCATGGAGGGTCCGACCCATCATTTTGCCCTCGGCATCGGCCATCACGCCGACGAGATCGCAAAGATCGCCGAAATTCTGGGCGTCCCCGCCGTCATCGTCCGCTGATATCCAACCGCAGCGCTGTCACTGCAAAGGAGCAAATGCTATGAGACACGATTATGATTACCATCCCGGATGCGGCAACGGGCGCGTTGAGCTCGAGCTCAGTCTGAAGCCCTTCGTCGACACCTCCGGCAAGGGGTGCCGCGCGGTCGCGCGCAAGCTCTTTCGCCAGTGGATGCCCCTCATCCGGCGCGGTACTTCCGCCGCCGTGATGCTCTGGGTCGCAGACGGGAGCGAAATTCTCGACTACAACGGGCGCGAGGAGGACGATTTCCCCTGGTGCCAGTACATCGGCACCGGCAATCCGACGGTGGACGAGCGCACCATCCACGACCCCGAGCGCTGGCTGAGTCTGCACGTCCGCCCCTTCCCCTACCGGGGTCCGAAGGAACTCCGCAAATTCACCTACGGTGAGCTGAAACGCGTGGTGACCGCCCTCAAGGAGGTCGGGCGCGAGATGACCGGCGCGGACATCCGCGTGGTCGAGACTTTTGACCCGGGCCCCGAATTTGCCCCCTCCTCCTTCAAGTTTGAGCGGCACCCGGAGATCTCCTCCGGCTCCGTCATCGAGTGCACGACCGGCGACAGCTCCATGAACGCAAAGGTCAAGGGATGGGTCAACGCCGCCGCCGTTCTGCACGGCGACACGCACCCCTATGCCACCTATCCCGACGGCATCCCTGAGGGGACGCCGTTCGGCGAATTTCTTGGGCGGCAGGCACGCCGCTTCTGCGACGATCTCGGTTTTGACGGACTGTGGCTCTCCAACGGTTTCGGCTTTGCCTTCAGCGCATGGAACTGGCAGGGGCAGGTCTTCGACGGAAAACGCTTCCGCACGGAGGACATCGACGCCACGCGCGACGGCATCCGCACTTTCTGGGAGACATTCACCCATGCATTCGGCGACAAGATCATCGAGGCGCGCGGCACCAACCTCTCGACTGCCATCGATATCGCGACCCATGGTTCCCCCGTGGACACCATTTATTCCTACCCGTTCCTGACCCCTCCGAACTCGCCGTGGGCGGCGCTGGATTACCGCTTCGGTCTGGAGCTCGTCGGCTACCTCTCGCACATTGCGGAGACCACCGATAAGGGCTACCTGTTCCGTTACTACATCCACGACCCGTGGTGGTACAATTCCCCCTGGTTCGACCGCTACGGCGGCAACCCGCACGACATTTACCTGCCGCTCTCGACGGCACGCCTCGACGGGGACGGAAATGTGACGCGCCCCGCGGGGATCAACCTCCTCTCCTGCGACGATTCGTTCGGGCACCTGCCGGAGCGCCTGCCGCTTGAAGTCATCCCGCACCTGAACGCGGCATTCGACAGTTACTCCGACGCGCCCGGGCTCCTCACCTGGGTCTACCCCTTCCGCTACTACTGCCAGCACGGTCTGCGCGACCGCAAGCCGGGCGACATCTTCATGGACGACTGGTTCATGGAATCCGCGGTGGATGCAGGGCTCCCGCTCGGCACCGTCATCTCGGACGCCAACCTCCGGAAGATCCCCACGGAAAAACTGCGGCACACCGTCCTTGTCTCCCGCGTACCGGACGCCGGTACGGAGCATGAGGCCGGCATCCTGAAAGCCGTCCGCGCCGGCGTGCGCATCCTGTTCTACGGTTCGACCGTGAACGCGTCTGATGAGATGCTGGATCTGCTCGGTCTCGCACACGCGGCACCGCTCGACGGCACCGACTTTACCCTTTCCACCACCCTTGAAGAAGATACGTTTGAAACGGGCAGTGTCTCCCACACGCTCCGCCACGTCCCCCTGGTATCGGGCGGCGGGCTCATCGAGGTGGCGAAACCGGGGGCGGAGGTCATCGCCACGGCACAGGGCAACGCCGGGGAACGTGCCTACGGCACTTATAACAGCGCCGCGCACGTCGCATGGATCCGCGGCAGCTTCCCGCACAATGCGGACGTCAACGGGCAGATCCCGAAGCTGCTCGATCATGAGCAGTTCTTCCCCGTCGGGGTCCTCCTCCGGCTCGCCCTGCAGAAATTCGGCATCCGCATCACCTATTCCGCCTTTAAGCCGAATGACAAGCTGCCGCTCCTGCTCTACCCCGCCTGCCGCGGCGGCTACTTCCAGACCGGGTTCTCCAAAAACACGACCATCCGCGCGGCAATCTCCATGCCGTGGGGCGCACCGATCCCCGTCACCTGTGACGCCATCGTGGAGGACAGCACCGCCTTCGTCACGCCGAAGGTATGGGGGCACGACGAGCTCCGCGTCTTCGTGAAGCAAAAGGAACGCTCCTCGATTACCTGCCGATGGGCGGCGCCCGAGACGCTCCTCGTCGATCATCACATTGTCCTCGAGGGGCTGACGGACGCGACCGTCACCTTCTTTGCCCCGAAGGGCGACTTCGTCCAGTTCGGCGAAAATCTGACCTATCATCTCTGGAAAAACAATAAGGAATATACCTGCCCCGAACCGGATATGTACGTCGTCCCGCACTGCAACGGGCTGCTCAGCATCTCGTGGCAGAGCCCAGATGAGCGCGAGGAGCTGACCCGCCTCGGGCATAAATTCCCGCCGGACGGTGAACCGCAAGCATAACAACGGCAAAAATACCGATTGCGATAACAGAACACGCCCCTCCTGCCAGAATGGCAGGAGGGGCGTTATCCTCTTTCACTTAAATCATGGGCGGCGATACCGGAGAGAGCGAAAAATTGCCGCGGTAGTGCCGATAACGGAACAGGAGCGAAACGTAGGCTGGGTGGTACGGAATAAAGCTCCCGTCCGCGATACGGGAGAGGACCTCCCCCTCGTCTGCCCAGGCAATCCCGGCGACTTCTTCCGCCTGCAAGCGGATGGAAAGTTCGCTTTCCTCGCACTCTGCTACATATACATCGTCAAATCCGCTCGAAAAATGCACCGTCAGGTAGGGGCGCGCCGCCAGGAGATCCGGCTTGAAGCCAAGTTCTTCCGTACATTCACGGACGATCGCACGGTGACTGTCCTCCCCGGCGAGCACACTGCCGCCAAGCGACAGATCCCACATACCGGGGAAAGTGTCCTTGTCATCCACTCGACGCTGTATGAGCATTTTCCCGTCTTTTCTGAAAAGGCAAAGGTGAACGACGATGTGATAGGTATCCGGCGGCAGAGGCGTTCCGCGCGGGTGGACACGCCCGAGCGGGCGGCGGTCACTGTCATACAGATCCCAATACTCCTGCATAGGACCACTCCTTTATTTTCGTAAAAAACAGCCCCGCGGTCAGCCCGCGGGGCTGTGGTGCCGGAAGCGGGGGTCGAACCCGCACGGTGTCGCCACCACTGGATTTTGAGTCCAGCACGTCTGCCAATTCCATCATTCCGGCATAACGTTAACATTTTACCATATCGTCGGCGAAAAATCAAGAGCCCACTTCAAATTTACCTGCCCGCCCCGCCTGTGTGTGAGCCGGACAAAAGAAACGCGATGTCCCATGCAAAAAGGAGGAGCCGTACCGCACGCAAAAGCAAAAGGAGGAGCCGCCAATGCGGCCCCTCCTGTACCTACAGAACAGTCCTGCGTCAAAGCTCGGGCATGATCAACCCGTAATCACCGTCATGACGGCGATAGACAACTGCCGCGTTCATCGTGTCGGCATCCGTGAAGACAAAGAACGTATGCTCGAGCAGATTCATCTGCAGAATTGCCTCCTCCGGCGTCATCGGTTTGAACGGGAACGTCTTGACACGGATCTTGAAGTCCGCATCCTCCGGATAATCGTCCTCTGCGTCTGCCGGTGCCACAAGCCCCTCGGGGCGCACACGCTTCTGCAGTCTGGTCTTATTCTTGCGGATCTGCCGCTCGAACGTCTCCATAGCGCGGTCGAGCGCCGTCTGGAAGGTCTCGTTCTCCTCCTCGGAGCGGAAGACCGTCCCTCCGTAGGTCACCGTAATCTCAATGATCTTTGCCCCCTTCCGCGTTTTGCAGGTGACGAACGCGGGCGTGTCAGCATCGAAGAACTTATCGAACTTATGCAGTTTTTTCTCGATCATGTCCTTCAGTGATTCTCTGACTGTCATTTGTCTGCCGATTACATGAATGACCATAGTTTTCCCTCCGATCCACGTGGATCGTCCTTTCCGTGCTGTCAGGGAGGAGCAGAAAGATCTGTTTCTTCCCCTCTCTGCAATTCTATTATAACAGATTTCGGGGTAAAAACAAATCGATTTTGTGTCCTGGTTGTTATTTTTGTGTGATTACACAGGACAAGCCCCGCGCTTTCGGCACTTTCGCACAGAAAACGCCCTGCCGGAGCAGGGCGTTTTTTGATCCTCCGATATAACCGGCGGGCTGAATGCTGCCCCTGTGCGCACGAAAGGGTGAACGGGCAAGGGGCGGCATAGGGGTGGCAGAGGGGAGCACAAAAGGGGCGCCGCGAGGGGACGCCGCGCACAGGTGCCGGGATGACGGCGGCGCCGCAGGGCGGCAGCGCCGGGAAATACCATCCGCGGAGCGTGAGGCAAGGACGGCGCCGGGGCGCGCCTTAACGGCGCACCCGCATCATATCCGTCCGCACGACGCATCATACCCATCCGGCGTGGCGTTATTCTTCTTCCGACAGAGGACGCAGGCGGCGTCTCACCGCCGACGCGATGTCCGCGACAGAGATGCCGAAATACTCATAAATGTCGCACGGTACATCTGGCATGGCAAAGCCGTCACGGATCGCCAGAACATCAAACGGGAGGTCGGAGCGGAGCGGATAGAGTGCCGCGCCAAGGCGCATACCGGCGCCGCCCGTGTAAATGCCCTCCTCGGCAAACACGACGGGGACACCCCCGGCGAGTGCCGCGGCAAGCGTGCGCGCCGCCTGCCCCATATCCGTCAGGTCTTCCAGCAGCACCATTTCCGCACGATGCCCCTCACAGACGAGGGTGGTACGCGCGGCGAGTGCCCGCGGTGCCGCGGCACCGTAACTGACGATCACAGCCTCGGCGAGATGCAGGTCACCGCTCACGCGGAGCCCCGTCAGTGTATAGTCCCCGTCGGGGTAGAACACGTCACGGAGAGCCGGATCCTCCATACAGTTCGGGTACCGGATTGCCACAGGGTGGTCCGCTTTCGCGCGTGCGCGCATCATGGCGCGGAGCGACCCGATCGTCACGGGTGACAGGATCTCCACCCCCGCCATCTCGGAAAGAAACGCCACGTCATAAATGCCGTGGTGCGTCGCCCCGTCCGCCGGGGCGAGAGATGCACGGTCGATCATGATATGCACCGGCAGGTGCTGGAGGGCAATATCATGGAGGATCTGGTCATACCCGCGCTGGAGAAAGCTGGAGTAGATGACCGCATAGGGCGTCTGCCCCCCGGCGGCGAGCCCGGCGCAGAAGGTCAGCGCGTGCCCCTCGGCGATGCCGACATCGAACAGGCGCTCCGGATACGCTTCACCAAAGGCGGTGAGCCCGGTGGTCACGCCCGTCGCGGGTGTAACGGCGCAGACCGTCGGGTCCTCTCCCGCCAGCGCAAGGAGCTCCTCACCGAAAACGGCGTGGAAGGTCTCGGAGGCAGGAGACCCCGGGCTCACGCAATGGTACTGATCCGGGTGCGACTCCGCGCGCGAATAACCTTTACCTTTCTTGGTGTGCAGGTGCACGACCACGCTTTTCTGTTTCGCCTTGGCTTCCTCCAGCGCGCGCTTGACGCGCTCATAGTCATTCCCGTCATAGGGACCGAGGTAGGTGAAACCCATATCCTCAAAATAATTATGGCGGTAGAGGAGCCCCCGCACGAAGTTGCGGATGCCGCGCATCACATAGTAAAGCGGCTTACCGATCAGCGGGATCTTGAGAAAAGCCTGCCTGGTACCGGATTTCATGCGCTGATAATTCCGGGAAATGCGGAGGCGCGACACCAGCTTCGGGAACGAGCCCGTCACGGGTGAGATGGACATATCGTTTTCATTGATGATAATGACCATCGGATAGTTTTTCTTGCAGTTGTTAAGCGCCTCATGCGCGAGCCCGCCGGTCAGCGCCCCGTCCCCGATGACGGCGACCGTGTAGCGGTCGGTCACGCCCGCGAGGGCATCCGCCGTCGCAAAGCCGAGCGCCGCGGAGATGGAGGTGGAGGAATGCCCCACGTCAAATGGGTCAAACTCACTCTCCTCACGCCTCGGGAACCCGGAGAGCCCGCCGGGGGTGCGGAGCGTATCAAAACGGTCGGCACGACCCGTCACGAGCTTATGGACATAGCATTGGTGCCCGACATCCCAGATAATCCGGTCGTTCGGGGTATTAAAGACGCGGTGGAGCGCCAGCGTCAGCTCAACCACGCCGAGGTTGGACGCCAGGTGCCCGCCGGTCAGTTTGACCCGCTCAATCAGGTAGGAGCGGATCTCCTCAGCGAGACGGGGCATCGCCTCGTCAGGCAGACGGCGCAGATCCTCGACCGTATGGATCGTCGGCAAAAGGCGGCGCTCCTGCACGGATTTGTTTTTTCTGTTCTTCTTCATACGGTAGCCTCCGCGGCGAGACCCACGGAGGGTGCGCTCCCGATGATCCTCTTATACGAGCGGAAAAACGTCGTATAATCGCGGTACCCGACCTGCTCGCCGCATACCATCGCGCCGACACCTGCCTGCAGGAGCCGGTCGGCACGCAGGACACGATACAGGTTTAGGTAGGCGTGCGGGGTCAGACCCGTATCCCGCCGGAAGGCACGGCACAGGTAGAATTTACTGATGCCGACAAAGGCGCATAGGGTATCGAGCGACACATTCTCGTCAAAGTGCGCCGCCAGATAGGAGACCGCGAGAGCGATCTTCCCTGCATCGTCCTGCGCCCGGGTACAATCCGGCAGGTGCAGGAGCAGCTCGGAGAGCATCATACGCGAGAGGAGCACCTCCTGCGCCGTCACCGCACCGGAGCGCGCCGCTGCCCGCTCCAGGATCGCCCGGACGTCTGCCGTCTGCCCCGCGGAGGGATAGAAACCGCAGGCAACCGCGGCGGTCACCTCATCGGTACCGAACAGATCGGCATCCGTAAAATGCCAGCAGACGACGTCGAACGAGCCCCCCTCCGCCACATAGCAGATGTCATCCGGCGAAAGGTACAGAAGATCCCCCGGGTATACGGCAAAGACCGCCCCGCTGACCGAGATCTCCCCCGCCGTCCTGACAAGGAGGATGCTTTTGTCGGAAGCGGCATAAATCCCGGCGCTCCGGGTTTCAGCGGCAAAGCGATAGCCGCCGTCACGCGTCAAATCAGTCCGCATGATGATCCGTCTCCTCTCCCGCCCCGGTCGTTTCGGCCGTTTTCGTTATTTCGGACGTTCCGTTTGCTCCGGGACGTTTCTTCGTCCTCTGCCCGCCATGGGTGCGCCGCAGGCGGCGGCAGAGCAGATAAACCGCGACGGCGCACCCCGTCGAGGCAAGCAGAATACCGAGCGGCAGGAGAACGGACGACATTCTGAATTCATCGACCGTCGTCTCTACTCTTTCGGCAAAGCCGCTGTACGCATCAAACACATCCTGCGGTGCGCCGAGGCGCTTATCGCTTTGCTGCGTCAGTTCTCCGTCTTCATCCACAAGCGTCACGAGGTATTTCCCGAAGTCGCCGAGCACGCCCTCGGCAGGAAGCACCTGCACCAGGACATTCCCGCTGATGCGGCTCCCGAAGCTGACGGAATCCGCCTCTGTCACCATGGCGACCAGCGCCGCGCTCACGGCATCCACCGACAGGCGGCATCCGTCACGCAGCGAAAGCGTCTTGCCCTGCGAGCGATAAAAAATCCCCGTGCGATAGCCGGTGATGTCCAGCCAACAATCGGAAAACTCCATGGTCATGCGGTTGGCATAAAAGCCCGCGTTCTCCGCCTTGGACACCGTGCGTTCATAGTCCGCGCGACTGTTCGCCATATACTGATCGGGGGTGCCGCTCGCTTCCGCGCTCGCTTTTAAAAGCCGTTCGAGCGCCGCATATCCCGGCTGCTTCAACGTCATCCGGCAATCCTGCGCGCGAAAGGTATTGTCCTTCATTGAGGAGAGCACAATGCCGCTGTAAAAAGAGGAAATCTCCACTGTGGATTTGCGGAAGTCCGCATCGCCGATGATCTGCATTCCGTGCAGGCAGTCATTTGCCCACAGCATACTGTTGGCGCCAACAGAGAGCTTCCCGCCCCCGAGGAGGAGGAACACGCGGACATTTCTCGCATACAGCTTCCCCTCCGTGATTTGTATATCGCCGTCCGAGGCGAGAAAGGTCTCACACCCGAGATTGCTCGCCCGGTATTCCACCGTCGCCTCACGAATGCGGACCGACTGCTTGCCGAACAGCATGTGCGAGAAGCCCGGTACGTTGCCCTCGTCGTTTACCTCCACGGCGCCCCCCTGCACGACCAGGTTGGTCGCGGAGAAGCAATCATTACGGATCGCCGCGAGAGACTCGCAGATAACCTTACTGCCGTCCAGCACACTCAGATTGCCGTCTGCCACCGTGATATAGGTCGGCGAATTGTCTCCGCCGAGAAAGGTGACCCGCGTCGCGTTGCCCTTAACGATTACGTTTCCCTTTTTCAGGTAAATCCCATGGGTAAACTTCACCGTCCCCGAAATTTCCACCCGGAGGTCGGGAACCGTCGCATACAGCGAGTAGGTACCGAGCGCCGTCGGATTTTCCTCATCCGTCGCCATCGGGGCGGCATCAATCCGCGTGTTCTGTCCTCCGGTGATGGTGAGCAGGTTCCTGTCGGAATCGTACGATGCCACACCGCCGTCCCCGAAAATATCCGTGCGGTTTTCATCGGTGACACGCACGCCGCCGAGAAAGATGCCGTACTCGACGGGGTCCCCCGACATGGGTTCACCCTCATTCGTATTGCCGGCGGCGGCGCCGAGCGTGAATACCGGCAGAAGCACCAGGCACGCGAAAAGGACAGCGAGAGCGCCGATCCCACGCAAAAATCCATGTTTCATCTTCAGTCCCTCGAACGCGCGCCGAGAATATCGATCTCGGCACGGTAAAACGCTTCAAAACAGCCGGCGTCCAGCGCGGCGCGGATCCTCTCCATGAGTTCGTTGTAGAAATACAGGTTGTGCAGAACGCAGAGCCGCATACCGAGCGCCTCGCGCGCCTTGAACAGGTGCCGGATATACGAGCGCGAATAATGCCGGCAGGCGGGACAGCCGCACCCCTCGTCGATCGGCTTCGGGTCAGCGAAATACTGCTCGTTATTGATATTCATCTTGCCGTGCCAGGTAAACAGGTTACCGTGCCGGGCGTTACGGCTGGGCATGACGCAGTCGAAAAAGTCCACCCCGCGGCGCACCCCCTCCAGGATGTTCTGCGGCGTGCCGACCCCCATGAGGTAACGGGGCTTATCCGTCGGCATATAGGGCTCCACCACGTCGATGATGTGGTACATCACCTCGGTCTCCTCCCCGACGGCGAGCCCGCCGATCGCATAACCGTCCAGATCCAGCTCCCGCGTGCGGCACATACTCTCCACACGGAGATCCTCATAGGTGCCGCCCTGGTTGATGCCGAACAGAAGCTGGTGCGGGTTGATGGTCTCGGGGAGCGCGTTCAGGCGCGCCATCTCGGCTTTGCAGCGCGCGAGCCAGCGCACCGTGCGCTCCGCGGATTTTTTCACATATTCATAGGGCGCCGGGTTTTCCACACATTCATCGAATGCCATGGCAATGGTCGAGGCGAGGTGGGACTGGATCCGCATACTCTCCTCGGGCCCCATAAAGATCTTCGCCCCGTCCATGTGCGAGCTGAAATGCACGCCCTCCTCCGTAATCTTACGCAGTTTGGCGAGCGAAAACACCTGGAACCCGCCGGAGTCGGTCAGAATAGGCTTATCCCAGTTGAAAAAGCGGTGCAGACCGCCCATGCGGTAAATGAGATCGTCACCGGGGCGGATGTGCAGGTGGTAGGTGTTGGACAGCTCCACCTGGCAGCGGATGTCCCGGAGATCCATCGTAGAGACACCGCCCTTGATGGCGGCGCTCGTACCCACGTTCATAAATACCGGGGTCTCGATCGTGCCGTGGACCGTCTCCATTCTGCCGCGACGTGCGTGCCCCTCCGTTTTGAGTAGCTGAAATGCCATATTTACTCCTTTGTGCGGTATGTCGCCCGGATGCCCCGGCGCACCGCTCTGCTTATTTGATACGGTCAAACCAACGGTCAAGCTCTTTTTTGGAGAGCCGGTACGCGATGGGTCTGCCATGCGGACATACCGTAACATCCGGCAGGCACAGCACCTGTTCGATCAGGTGCGTGAGTTGTTCTTCGGTATAGGTGCGCCCGCCCTTGATTGCCGCCTTGCAGGCGACCTGATAGAGCGCACGTTCACGCCGTTTATCATTCGTCATCCCGGGCGTCCCTGCCGCGGCGACGAGATCTCCCGCCATGCGGGTAAACAGATCCACCGCCTCACCGGGGGAAACCGCATTCGGGAGCGTGAGGAGCGCGAGCCCCTTTCCGTCCGCGGTCGGCGAGAAGGTGAAGCCGATATCGGCGAGTTCTCCCGCGGCATCCTCCGCCGCGGCGAGTTCCTCCGGGGTCAGGGGGACGGTCAACGGAATGAGCAGCCCCTGCGACGGGATCCTGCCCTCACGTTTCTGCTCTGCGAGCAGCCGCTCAAAGAGGATGCGCTCATGCGCCGCGTGCTGATCGATGAGGAGGAGCTCCTCCTCCACCTCGACGAGCAGATAGCACCGGAAGGCGCACCCGAGATAGCGGAACGCGGGCGCCAGTGAAGCCGCCGGTTCTACACCTGCCCCAGTCTTCGTTGTCTCCCCTGCATCCGTCACGGGTGGTGCAACGGGCGACGGCATATCGGTCATGCGCGGGGCGGCGGGTATTTCTGCCGCAGCGGCGGCAGGCGCCCTATTCGTTACCGGGGCTTCGGCAGGGGCAGCAACCGCATCCGGCTCCAGCGCCGCGGTGCTTGCCCGCAGGGTCTCCAGGAAAGCGAGTGATGCCGCCGGGGTCAGCTCCTCCCGCGGCAGCGTCGCGGTGGCGGTACGGGAAACGTCGGATGCCGATGCGGGCTTCGTTACTGTTGCCTGCGCCGGCGCGTATGCCGGCGGGGCTTCCGGGGTCTGTGGCGGACGCCGGAGCGGAGGGGGCATCATCGAAACCTGCTCACCGCCGAGCTTCGCGCCGATCGGCGCGAAAGCGTCCACTGCACGCGCGGTTTTGTAGGGGTCGCTGAGCGAGAGGGAGGGTCTCTCCGTATTCTGCTCCAGCGCGGTGCGCACCGCCCAATAGACGGCGTCGAAAATGCGGCGTTCGTCCGAGAAGCGCACTTCCAGCTTTGCCGGGTGCACATTGACATCGACCTGCGACGGGTCGATCTCCAGATACAGGGCACTGACGGGGTATTTCTCGGGTGCCATATAGGAGGTGAACGCCCGCTCAAGGGCGGCGGTCACGGTCTTGCTCTTAACGTATCTGCCGTTGATGAAAACGTTTTGCATATTGCGGTTGCCGTAGGCGTTATCACTCCTGCCGACGTAACCGGAGACGAGCACGCCGTCTCCCTCGCCCGAGACGGCGAGGAGCTTCGAGGCGAAGTCTCTGCCGTAGAGCGCCCAAAGGACGTTTTTCACGTCCCCGTCCCCTGCCGTCGAGAATTTCAGAACCTCGTCGGAGAGAAAGCGGAATGCGATCTCGGGGTGCGACATCGCCACCTTCTCCATCTGCGCGGCGCACGCCTGCGCCTCGGTCCTGTCCTTTTTCAGGAACTTCCGGCGTGCCGGGACCTTACCGAACAGGTGCTCGACGAGCACGGTCGTACCGTCCGCGGCGCCGACCTCCGTCAGGTCCGTCACCGTACCCCCGTCCGAGACGAGCATCGTGCCGCTCGGGGCATCGGGCGTCTTGGTGATGATGGTGAGCTCCGAAACGGCGGCAATGGCAGCCAGTGCCTCCCCGCGGAAGCCGAGCGTCATGATCCGGTTGAGGTCATCGGCAGCGTGAATTTTACTCGTCGCGTGGCGGCGGATGGCGACCGGCAGATCCTCCGGCGTCATACCGCAGCCGTTATCGGCGACACGGATGGAGAGGATCCCCCCGCTCCGTATCTGCACCGTCACCTGATCGGCGCCGGCGTCGATGGCGTTCTCCACCAGCTCCTTGAGCACCGAGGCGGGGCGGTCAACCACCTCGCCCGCGGCAATCAGGTTGGCAATTTCAAAGCCCAGTACGTTGATTTTTCCCATTTCGTCTCCTTATGAACAGGAAAGCATCTTTTTCAGCGTAAACAGCAGGTTCATCGCCTCAAGCGGGGTGATGGTATCGAGGTTCACCTCCCGCAGCTTCGCGGCGACGGCATCCGCCTCGCTCTCGCGGAGCGAATCCAAAAGGTCAAACGAGGGCTCCCGCGGCTTGACAGCGGCAGTCGCCGGTGCGGGCACGCCCGCCCCCGCCTCTATCTCGGCGAGCACCTCGCGGGCGCGCCGAATGACCTCGTTCGGCACCCCTGCCAGCTTGGCGACCTCGATGCCGTAGCTGTCATCGGTCGCGCCGGGTACGATCTTACGCAGGAACTGGATGGTGTCGCCCCGTTTCTTCGCCACGATGTGATAGTTGACGACGCCGTCACAGACGCCCTCAAGGGCGGTGAGCTCATGGTAATGCGTCGCGAACATGGCGCGGGCGCCGAGCTTCTTCCCCGCCGTGTATTCGACGACGGCGCGGGCGATCGACATCCCGTCGTATGTACTCGTACCCCGCCCGACTTCGTCGTAAATCACAAGCGAGCGCTTGGTGGCATTTTTGAGAATACCCGCCACCTCGTTCATTTCCAGCATGAAGGTGGACTGACCGGAGGCGAGATCGTCGGAGGCACCGACACGGGTAAACACCTTATCGACGATCCCGATGCGCGCGTCCCGCGCCGGGACATACGAGCCGATCTGCGCCAGCACCGCAATGAGCGCGACCTGCCGCATATAGGTGGACTTACCCGCCATATTCGGACCCGTGATGAGCATCATGCGGCGGGAGGTCGTATTCAGATCGGTGTCGTTCGGAACAAAATAGCTGTCACTGACGAACTTCTCCACCACCGGATGTCTGCCGTCGCGGATCTCAATGACGTCACTGACATCCACCTCGGGGCGGCAGTAATTCTGCCGGACGGCGACCTCGGCGAGCGAACGGTATACGTCCAGCGAGGCGATGGCTGCCGCTGCCGCCTGGAGGCGCGGCGCCGCCGCGGCGACCGCGTCGCGCAGAGAAACGAACAGCTCATACTCCAGGGCACAGAGCTTATCGGCGGCGCCGAGGACGGTGCTCTCAAGCTCTTTGAGCTCCTGCGTGATGTACCGCTCGCAGCCGGTCAGAGTCTGCTTACGGATATAGTGTGCGGGGACGAGGTCGGTCTGCGACCGCGTCACCTCAATATAAAAGCCGAATACCTTATTGGAGGAAACGCGCAGGTTCTTGATCCCCGTCGCGGCGCGCTCCTTCTCCTCAATCTCATGCAGGATGGATTCGGAATCCCCGCCGATGGAGCGGAGGTAATCGACGTCCTTATTATAGCCGTCGCGGATCATCCCGCCCTCACGCACGGTAAACGGAGGTACGTCGACGAGTGCCCCGTCGAGCAGCGCGTGCAGATCCTCCAGGGTATCCAGCCCGTCCGCGATCTCACGGACATTGCGGCTCTTTGCCCCGGCGATCGCCTTTTTCAGCTCCGGTAACGGCTCAATGCTGCGGCAGATCGCGCGCAGGTCTTTGGCGTTCGCAGTGCCGTAGACGGCTTTCGCCGTCAGGCGCTCCAGGTCGAGCACGCCGCGCAGGCACGCGCCGATCTCCTCGCGGAGGGCAAAGCTGTCCACCATCTCGGCGACCGCGCTCTGCCTGTGCAGGATGGCGGGCGCGCTGATGAGCGGACGGGTCAGCCAGGAGCGCAGAAGACGTGCGCCGAGGCAGGTCTCCGTCTCGTCCAGAACCCAGAGGAGCGAGCCGCGCTTCTCCTTGGCGCGCATCGTCTCGGTGAGCTCCAGGTTGCGGCGGGTCGACGCGTCCATCTCCATATACTGCCCGGCGGTATAGACGCGGATCTCACTGACAAAGGTGGGCTCGCACTTCTGCGTCTCACGGATGTAGGCGAGCAGCGCCCCGACCGTCACGGGGAGGGCGCCCTCCCCCAGCGGATCCACCTTTGCCGAGGCACACTCCGCGAGCAGGGCGACAGCCCCCGCCGGGTCAAAGAGCCGGGTGAGAGAATCGGACACCACGCAGGGCTTCGACGTCAGATAGTTCATAACGCCGGGACAAGCCTCCACGGAGACATTGAGGATCACCTCACTCGGTGCATAGATACCGAGCTCGGTCAGGAGGCGCGTTTCGCGCTCCTCCCCCTCCAGCTCCGTAAGATAGATCTGCCCCGTCGAAATGTCGGCGAAGCCGAGACCGATACTGTGCTCCCCGTAAAAGACGGCGGCGAGATAGTTGTGCTGTCCCTCCGAGAGCAGGCTCCCGTCCGTGATGGTACCGGGCGTCACCACGCGGATGACCTCCCGGCGGACGAGCCCTTTGGCGAGGGCGGGATCCTCGGTCTGCTCGCAGACCGCGACCTTATAGCCCGCCTCGACCAGGCGCCCGAGGTACACATCTGCCTTATGGAACGGCACGCCGCACATGGCGGCGCGGCGCCCCTCGCCGCAGTCGCGACCGGTGAGCGTCAGCTCCAGCACGCGGGAAGCCGTCATCGCGTCCTCGAAAAACATCTCGTAAAAGTCGCCGAGGCGATAAAAGAGAATATAATCCGGGTATTCGTCCTTGACGGCGAAATATTGCTGCATCATCGGGGTCGGATCCTTGAGATCCGCCCGTTTTTCCAAAACGTCTGCCATTGTGTTTTCCGTTTCCTGTCAGTATTCCGACGACGACGCCGGGGGCGAGAAAAAAAGCCGGGGTCAATGCCCTCTGCAGTTGGCGTGGCAGGAGGAGCAATCGTGCGTGCACGCCGCGCTCGGGTCCACCCCGAACACAATACGCTGGATTTCCGCGTTGATGGCGTTCATGAGGTCCGTCACCTTGAGCTGTGCCGCGGAGAAATCCCGGTATTCCGGCATGGCGGCAATCTCCGACGCGAGCTCATCCATACGGTGGCGCACCATATCGAGGAGCTCGGGGCTCTGCTGCTCCACCTCTTTGGAAAACTCCTGACCGAGGATGGCGCGCTGGGCGTTGTATTCCGTCATTTTGGTCTGCAGCTCCGCCGATGCCTCGTAGGCGGCACGCGCCGCCTGATATTCGATGAGGAGCGGATCGTTTTTGATCGCATTCGCGAGTTCGGTTGCTTTTTCAAGTGTGGTCATGGTATTTTATCCTTTCGTTTCGGTTTGGATGGTGCCGCGGAGCGCGAACGGCTCCGCACGCTCGATTTTCACTTCCGTAAACTGTCCGACAAGCGTCTCGTCCCCCGGGAAATGGACGAGCCTGCCGCCCGGGGTACGCCCTGTGAGTGTCCCCGGCTCTTTGCCCGGTGCATCGGCGAGGACGCGCAGCGTCCTGCCGACGTAGCGCTCCGCCAGTTCCAGCGAGATCCGGTTCTGCGTCTCAAGCAGTTCTGCCATGCGCACCTTGCGCACGACGTCCGGTACGGCATCCGGCATGGTCGCCGCCGGAGTCCCGCGGCGGGGCGAATAGAGGAATGAATAGATCATGTCGTAGCGCACATCGCGCACGACCTGCATGGTTTCGGCGAAGTCCTCGTCCGTCTCCCCCGGAAAGCCGATGATGAGGTCGGTCGAGAGGACGATGTCGGGCATCGCCCGCCGGAGCTTCTCCACCGTCGCAAGATAAGTGTCGCGTGTATATTTGCGGTTCATACGGGCGAGAATTCTGTCAGAGCCCGATTGAAGCGGCAGGTGGAACTGCGGCGCGATGCGCCCCGGGTGGCGCGCCATCACTTCGATCAGCGCATCGGGCACATCCTTCGGGTGGCTCGTCATGAACCGCAGGAGGAAGTCCCCCGGGACGGACGCCACACGGTCGAGGAGCGTCGCAAAATCGCAGTCCCCACGATAGGAATTGACATTCTGCCCGAGGAGCGTGATATCCCGGCAACCCGCCCAGACAAGAGACGTCACCTCACGGATGATCTCGCCGCTCGCACGGCTGCGCTCCCGCCCGCGCACATACGGCACGATGCAGTAGGAGCAGAAATTGTTGCACCCGTACATGATGGAGACCCAGGCGCGGTGCCGCACGGTGCGCGCCGTCGGCAGCCCCTCGGTGATCTCCGGCGTCGCGGAGCCCATGATAAAGGTACGCTTCCCTGCCTCCAGCACCGCGGCGAGCGTCTCCGGAAAGCGGTCGAGCGATGCGGGGTCCAGCGTGAAGGAAACCTGCGGGTACCGCTCGCGTATCTGGCGGACGCGGTGCTCCTGCGCCGTCATACAGCCGCAGATGCCGACCACCAGCGCCGGGTTCTTCTCCCGGTATTCTTTCAGTCTGCCGACGTAGGAAAGCACCTTCTGCTCCGCGTGCTCACGGATGGCACAGGTGTTGAGCAGGATGAGGTCGGCGTCTGCCGGGTCGGAAACGTCCGCATACCCCATCTCATGTGCCATGCCGCGCAGTTTCTCGCTGTCCGCCTCGTTCTGCTGACAGCCGAAGGTCAGAATACAGACGGTGTGCGGGAACTCGCCGAAATGCCCGAGTACACGCTCCACCGCCGCCGAATAGTTCCCCTCTCTCATGCGCCCACCTCAAAGCTGTACGCGGCGCGGGCGCTCACGTTTTTCGTGAAATACCAGTCGGCGAGCACAATCACCTGCAGGTGATGGTCGGAGCCGTTCAGCTCATGCGCCGCGAGCTCATCCGTCGTAAAATATCCGGCAAAGGGCGTCTCCGCCGAGAGGTCGTAGACTGCAACCCGCACCCGCTCCGGCGGGATCTCCCACGAGAGGGACGCCGCGTCGGCGAGGCACCCGAGCTTTTGCGGCTCGGTCTTATTGAATTTCTTTTCGGCGCGTTTGGTGCCGATGTTCGTATCCGTAGTCTCGTCTCCGCCTGTATGTACCCGCCAGTTGGTGAAAGCCGGCGCGATCTCGGTATCCCCCAGCACAGCCGGCGGGATGGCGGTACGCATCGCCTGAAAGACCAGCACATACGTCGGGATGAAACAGATGAGCACGAGTGCTATCGTGATGATGACTTTTTTCATGAAATCTCCTTTTTGCAAGAGGGAACCTTTGTGGTTCTCTCAGCGCGCGGTGCAATGCACACTGCACACGCGGCGCGCCCGCGCACGAGGGCGAACATACAGTATTGTATCACACGCGCGCGCAATTGTCCACCCCACAAGCGAAAAAAGAGCAAAAAATGCAAGCAACCGCCGCTCTGAAAGCGACGGTTGCCGTATGGATGGTCCTGTCATCGGGACGAAAAGGGGTCGGCGAACAGATCCCACACGCCGCCGGACGGCTTCGGTGCACGGAAGGTCACGAGCGCGCCCGTTCCGGGATGCCGGAAGGTCAGCGTCGCGGCAAAGAGCGCCAGCGGCGCACGGACGCGGCTCCCGTACTTCCCGTCCCCGACGATGGGAAAGCCGTGCGCGGAGAGCTGACAGCGGATCTGGTGAAAGCGCCCGGTTTCCGGCAGGACCTCCAGGAGCGTGACGGCGGCGCCGGAAAAGGCGGCATAGCCGACCGGGGTCGCCGTAAGGCGCGCCTCCTTGCCTGTGCCCGGGGGCACGACGTGCGCCATACCTGTCCTCGCATCACGCGAAAGGTCATCGCGTAGCGTGAGCGGCTCCGATACGGTGCCGACGACGACCGCGAGATAGTGCTTCCCGATCTCGTCCCCGCCGTGATCGGCGAACTGACGGGAGAGAGCGGCGGCGGCGGCGCGCGTCCGCGCGAAGACCATGACGCCCCCCGTCATGCGGTCGAGGCGGTGGACAGGATAGAGCGTTTTCCCTGCCGATGCAAGCGTGAGCGCATCCGGCGCTCCGGTCGGATCCGGCTGTGAGGGCATCCCCTGCGGCTTCACCGCCACAAGGACCGACGCGTCCTCGTAAAGGATCTGAACTGACGGCGTGTTGCCCGATTTCATCGGCACCTCCTTGATTTTGTCATAAATTGCTTTGTCTTTTTTTACATCCGAAAACGCCCCTGCTCCGTGAGTAGAAAACCGGCAGGGTGGAAATACTAGCGGAGAAATCCATTCAACCGAGGATCCAGATGAAAAAAACTGTTTTGATATTGCTGGCGGCGGTCCTGCTCCTCACCTCTTGCGGGATCCCGCTGCAGGATGACCCGGACGCCGCCCTGGACGCGTATATTGCAACGATCACGACGGACGGCACCCATTCCCTGCTCATACTCGGCGATTCCATCGCCGCGCATTACGGCGTGGAGGAGAACGTCTCCTATGAAGCAAAGCTCACACAGAAGCTCTCCGCTGACGGAGAAAAGTGGGTCAGCACCAACTGGGGAGTGCCCGGCGACACGACCGGCGACCTCGTGACCCTGCTCTATGCCAAGGCAGAAGACCCGAGGGCACGGCAGATACTCGCCGAGGCGGACCTCATCGCCATCAGCATCGGCGGAAACAACATCCTCAAATTCTTCCGGGATGCCGGCTACGAGGGCTTCCCCGACGCAACCGTCCCGAACCTTGTCAAGATCCTGCGGGAGTTCGAGACCCGGGCAGAGCCGATCAAGGTAGAGTTCCTCGCCGACCTGGAGGTCATCATGAAGACCATCCGCTCCGTCAACCCGGACGCGACGGTGCTCATCCAGAACATCCACAACGTCGCGCGGGACGTCGAGGGGGATTTCTCCATCGTGCGCCCGGGGGCGACCGCCGCCTCCCTGATCGAACCCATCTTCACGCCCATCCGGACGGTGCTGGACGAGAACGCAGAGCGGCTCGGCTACACCGTCGCCGACACCTACAGTGCCTTTAAGGAAAGCACGGAACCGAAGCTGCTGCGCCGCGAAATGCTGCACCCGAACGAAAAGGGGCACACCCTCATCGCCGAGGTGCTCTACGACACCTACCGGCGGGCAACCGGCAAAAAGACGTGATACAAGAGAACTCCCCGCCGCATGGCGGGGAGTTCTCTCACCGGTCGGGCATCAGCCGACCATCGTGTCACCGCTCACCGTACCGACGGTCGTGCACAGCTCCTCATAGAAGTTGGCGCGCGCCATCCGGTGATAGGCATCCACCCACAGCGTACCGATGCCGAGGCAGAGCGCACCGACGATGTACCAGCCGAGGAAGGAGAGGTCGAGCAGGAACAGACGCATCTTCTGTCCGTCCATCATTCTGCGGGATTCCGTGATGCAGTTGTTCGACGACATTTCCGGATGGTCGAGCGAAATGAAGTATGCCATTGCATACGAATAAGACTTGACGATACCCGGGATGACGAAAAGGAGCGACCACAGCGCGGTGAAAACCGTCACGAGGAACCCGGTCACAAAGGAGCGAGCGAAGCGACCGCCGATAAAGCCGTAGAACAGATCCTCGAGGTGCACGGGACCCGCAGGGTCGCGCACGAGGCGAAGTGCCATGGCAGAGACGCCCACCATCACGGCGCCGAACAGAAGGAAAGATACGAAACTGGAGATGCCGAGCACGGCGCCGGCAATCAGCCCGCCGAGCAGAACGAGCAGCCATTTTTCGGAGAAAATGCTGTTGCCGAGTTGTTCCCGCGCTTTCGCACGGAGTTGAGATGCAGTCATCATGAAAGTAGCCTCCTGTGATGTTTTATTTACCAAGGATATTATAGCGTATGCCCCAGCTGTTTGCAATAGCATTTCGACAAAAAAGCACCCGAAAAACGGGTGCTCTCTTTGGTGATATTTTTGGTAATATTGTGTTTACAGAACGCAGTTGAGAAACTGCTTTGTGCGTTCGTTCTTCGGATGGTCGAAGACCTCCTCCGGGGTCCCCTCCTCCGCAATGACGCCGCCGTCCATAAAGAGGATGCGGTCGGCGACCTCGCGCGCGAAGCCCATCTCGTGCGTGACGATGACCATCGTCATGCCGTCGTCGGCGACCTCACGGATGAGATCCAGCACCTCCCCGACCATTTCAGGGTCGAGCGCGGAGGTCGGCTCGTCAAAGAGCATGACCTTCGGGTTCATCGCGAGCGCACGGGCGATCGCGATACGCTGTTTCTGCCCGCCGGAGAGCGTCGAGGGGTAAGCATCCGCCTTATCCGCAAGCCCGATGCGCTCAAGCAGCTCCATCGCGCGCGCCTCTGCTTCTACCCTGATCTCCGCTTTCGTGGTCGTGATCTCGACCATTTTGTCCTTTTTACCGAAGAGCTTGCAGAAGAAGTTTTTGGTCTTCGCACGGCGGAGACGCTTCGATTGCAGATACACCGGCGCCAGCATGATATTCTCCAGCACCGTCTTGTTACTGAAAAGATTGAACTGCTGGAAGACCATGCCGATCTTTTCCCGGTGAACATTGATATCCACCTTCATATCGGCAATGTTCTCGTTCTCAAAGTAGATCGCGCCGCCGGTCGGATCTTCAAGACAGTTGAGGCACCGCAGGAACGTGGATTTACCGCAGCCGGAGGGTCCGATGACCGCAATCACTTCCCCTTTATGTACCGTCACGTCGATGCCTTTCAGGACTTCCAGCCCCTTGAAGCTTTTTTGCAGCCCTTCGACGACCAGGAGCGGCGTCTTATTCCCGTTATCTTTCATTTCGTTTGAACCTGCTTTCCATCGCCTTGATCCCCCAGGTAATGAGCAAGACGATCACAAGATAGACAGCGGCGAGCATCAGATACGGTACGATGTACTCATAGTTGGAGTCACCGATGGCACGAAAGGCTTTGGTCAGGTCGGTGACCGCAATAAAGCTGACGACGGACGTCTCCTTCACCAGCGTAATGAACTCATTGCCGAGCGTCGGGAGAATGTTCTTCACCGACTGCGGAATAACGATCTTCAGCATGGATGCCCAGTACGGCAGACCCAGTGCCCTGCCCGCTTCCAACTGTCCGCGATCCACGGAATTGATACCGCCGCGCATAATTTCCGATACATACGCACCGCTGTTCAGACCGAAGATCAGGATCGCCACGGCGACCCCGTCGGCAGGGATCCCGAGCGCCGGGAGAAGGACGAAATAACCGATCAAAAGCTGTACGACCATAGGCGTCCCGCGAAAGAACGCCACATACACCGTACAGACCTTATCCAGAATACGCGGCAGACGCTTATACTTCGGCATGACCTTGACGACCGCGATCAAGGTACCAATCAAAATACCGATCAGGAGCCCAAACACGGCAATCTCAACGGTCGTAAGAAGACCGTTGAGAACCGTTTTGTATGCATGATAGGTAATGAACTGTCTGTAAAACAGCTTCCAGTACTTACCCATCCCGATTATTTCGCTTTCAGGATCTTTTCGACATCCGCCTTGGTCTTGCAGGCATCGAACTCGGTGTTGCTCTTTTTGACGAGGAGCACCTGATAAGCACCTTCATAGTAGGCATCCGAGAAGTTGACGGACTGCTTTCTCGTCTCGGTCACGGACAGACCCGCCATCGCGATGTCCACACCGTTCTTACCGACGGAGGTGACGACTGCATCAAAGTCCATATCCTCGATCACGAGCTCAAGACCCAGCTTGTCAGCGATCATCTTCGCGATCTCCATATCGATGCCGCAGAACTGATCGCCCTTCTTGTATTCATAGGGAGCGAACGCCGCGTTGGTGGAAACGACGAGCTGCTTGTCAGCCTTGCTCACGTCCTTGGTAGCGGAGGTGATACCGACGATGGCATCGTCGCCGCCGGTCACGTTACCGTCATCATCGTAGGTCAGGGCATCGTACTTGTCGAACAGTGCCTTCAGGGTGCCGTTAGCCTTGATCTCCGCAATCAGTGCATTGACGGCGGTGAGCAGCTCCGGCTGGTTCTTGTCTACACCGAAAGCATATTCCTCGGTGGACAGCGCGATGTCGATCATCTTGATATCGCTGTTCTGTGCGACGAGCTGTGCGGCGGGGCCGTTATCGATGACCACATAGTCAACGGTGCCGTTGAGCATTGCCTTGACGGCGAGACCGCCGTTGCTGAACGCCATGCATTCAATGTTGGAGAAGCCGTCGAACATCATGTCGGCATCACCGTTCAGGTACTTCTCTCCCGTGGTGCCCTGCTGAACACCGATCTTGACTTTGCCGCAGGAAGTAAGGGTGAGCGCCGCCGCCACAAGCATGGCAGCCGTAAGGATAAGAGCAATCAGTTTTTTCATGGTAGGTAACCTTTCGTGTTTTGTTTGATGAGCCAATTATAGTGCATAAAATTTCATTTGTCAACAAGAATTTTGAATTTTTACTCAATTTGTGTACATTGACAAAACCGCCCGCAAATGTGTTTACCGTTTGTGCAAAATGGAGCATATTCTTTTGCATTTTGACATAGTACCGCCCTTTTTGCAGTTCTGCACTCTGCTTTGGCAATCATAGATGGATGTATATTCGGCGTGAATATTCATAAAAATATTCATATCCGTTCTGTATAACCATGCAGACCTTTGCCCCAAAACGCAAACGGTGGTCCCGCGACCGCGTCGCGGGACCACACGAAGTGATTTTATTCGGAAAGCCCGGCGCCATCCACCGACACACGCTGCATCCGCTACCCCCCGAGGGAGGAATATCGGACACACCGGTCGCTTACGCCCCGGCGAGCACGGCGCGCACCTGTGCCACCTGGTGCAGGACCGATGCGGGAGAGCACCCGCCCTCACTCGTGCGGCGCGCTACGCAGGCGTCCAGCGAAATGGCGCTGTACAACGTTTCATCAAACAGCGGCGAGAGCGACTGATAGGTCGCGAGCGGCAGGGTCTCAAGGGTCGCCCCCTGCTCTCCGCAGAGCGTCACGATCCTGCCGACCAGCTTATACGCATCGCGGAAAGGCAGCCCGCGCGAGGTCAGGTAATCCGCGAGATCCGTCGCGTTGATGAATCCGCGTTCCGCGGCGGAACGCATATTCTCCTCTTTCACCGTCATGGTGGCGAGCATGGGCGCCATGATGGCAAGGCAAGCCGCCGCGGTATCGACCGCGTCAAAAACGCGTTCCTTATCCTCCTGCATATCCTTGTTATACGCAAGAGGCAGCCCTTTCATCGTGGTCAGCAAGCCCATCAGATCACCGTATACACGCCCGCATTTACCGCGGATGAGCTCTGCCATGTCCGAGTTCTTCTTCTGCGGCATAATGGAGGAGCCGGTCGTATAGGCGTCCGAGAGCTCCACGAACCGGAACTCCCAGCTGCTCCACAGAATCAGCTCCTCGGAGAGGCGCGAGAGGTGCATCATCAGGATCGAGAGCGCCGAGAGCATCTCCAGGCAATAATCACGGTCGGAGACGCCGTCCATGCTGTTGGCACAGACATCGGAGAACGAGAGCAGCGCTGCCTCACGACGGCGGTCAATCGGAAACGTGGTCCCGGCGAGCGCGCAGGAGCCGATGGGCGACACATTCAGGCGCGCCACGCAATCGGCGAGGCGCCCGCGGTCGCGCAGGAGCATCATGGCATACGCCATCAGGTGGTGCCCGAACGTGACCGGCTGTGCCCTTTGCAGATGCGTATAGCCGGGCATGATGGTCGCGGCGTGTCGCTCCGCAAGTGTACAGAGCGTGCCGATGAGGGTCTCGAGCCCTTTCGTGATATCACCGGCAGCGTCGCGCAGATACATCCGGAGATCAAGCGTCACCTGGTCATTGCGGCTCCTGGCGGTATGGAGCTTCTTCCCGACATCACCGATGCGCGCGGTCAGCGTCGCCTCCACGAACATATGGATATCCTCTGCCGAGGGGTCCGGCACCAGCGCGCCGGAGGTGAGGTCTGCGAGGATCCCCGCGAGCCCCTCGCAGATCCGGTCGGCATCCGCCTTTGTGAGAATACCCGTCTCCGCCAGCATCGTGGCGTGCGCGATACTGCCGCAGATATCCTGCCGGTACATACGCGCGTCAAACGCGATGGATGAATTAAAGGAGTCGGCGGCGGCATCCGTCGTGCCGTCCGTCCTGCCTGCCCACAGTTTCAAAACCGTCCTCTTTCCGCGAAAAGCGTCCCGAGGGGGACCCTCGGGGCGTTTTGCGCACTTTATTTGTTTTTCTCGTTGACGAGTGCCTGCACCTTGATCGGCAGACCGTAGAGATTGATAAATCCGGCGGAATCCTTCTGGTCATAGTCGCTCGCACCGAAGGTCGCGATCTCCTCGCTGTACAGCGAATAGGGCGACGTGACGCCGGCATTGATGATATTGCCCTTATACAGCTTCAGCTTCACCGTACCGGTGACGTGCTCCTGCGTCTTGTCCACAAAGGCGGAGAGCGCCTCGCGCAGCGGGGTGAACCACTGCCCGTTATAGACGAGCTCACCGAACGTGATGGCGAGCTTCTGCTTCTCGTGCATGGTCATCTTATCGAGGCAGAGCGTCTCAAGGATGCTGTGCGCCTTATAGAGGATGGTCCCGCCGGGGGTCTCATAGACGCCGCGGCACTTCATGCCGACCAGACGGTTTTCCACAATATCAATGATACCGATACCGTTTTCACCGCCGACCTTATTCAGCGCCAGGATGATCTCCTTCGCGCTCATCGCCTGCCCGTTCAGCTTCACAGGCACACCGGCGACAAAGTCCAGCGTGATATAGGTCGCGTGATCCGGCGCCGCGACGGGCGAGACACCCATCTCAAGGAAGCCGGGCTTTTCATACTGCGGCTCATTGGCGGTATCCTCAAGGTCCAGCCCCTCATGGGACAGGTGCCACAGGTTCTTATCCTTGGAATAGTTGGTCTCCCGCGTGATCTTCAGCGGGATGTGATGCGCCTCGGCGTACGCGATCTCCTCGTCGCGCGACTGGATATCCCATTCACGCCAGGGGGCGATGATCGGCATATCGGGGGCAAAATGCTTGATGGCGAGCTCAAACCGGACCTGGTCATTCCCCTTACCGGTGCAGCCGTGGACGATCGCATCCGCGCCCTCTTTCTTCGCAATCTCGACGAGCCCTTTTGCAATGCAGGGGCGCGCATGGCTCGTACCGAGGAGGTACTCCTCATAGACGGCGCCCGCCTTGACGCACGGGATGATGTAATCGTTCACATACTCATCCGTCAGGTCGAGGACATACAGCTTGGATGCTCCGGTGGCGAGCGCCTTCGCCTCCAGCCCCTCGAGCTCATCCGCCTGCCCGACATTACCGGAGACGGCGATGACCTCGCAGTTATTATAGTTCTCTTTCAGCCACGGAATAATAATGGACGTATCCAGCCCACCGGAGTACGCCAGTACAACTTTTTTGATCTGTTCCTTTTTCATTTCCCGGAACCTCCTCGTGTTATCGGCTCCTATCATAGCACTGCTCCCCTCCCGTGTCAAGAGGGAAAGTGAATATTTTTTCATAAATACGTTTGTTATTTACGCATATTCGGAATAATATGCAAATATTCATGAAAATTTGCATAAAAAGAGGAGAGGCAATCGCCTCTCCCCCTTTATCTTACCGGTCTTATCTGTCCTCGTGGATGCCGACGTAGCCGGGGATGTAATAGTATTCCACGCTGTACGGAGGCATCTGGTGGGCATGGAGCTGACGATGGCAGCCGTTCTGGAACTCGTTGACGGCGACGGTGAACTGGTGGTTCGGTCCGCACCCCTCTGTGACCATATAGGCGAACACGGAGGAATTCTCGTTCTCGATGCAGGGAGTGCCGTCGTCGGTCGCGATGGTGGCGTGCCCGTCGAAGATCTCGGCACGGCTGCCGCCGCGGATATTGAACGCCTTACCGGACGGGCCCTCGGTCTTGAAGCCGAAGATCCAGAAATCGCACCCGTCCTCGACGAGGACGTTATCGGCAGAGCGCTCCGGGTTGAACTGACGGATCCACACCTTCTGCCCGTGGGAGAAGCGGAAGCACGGCACCGAGCCGTACCCCTGCCCGCCGAACACGCCCATCGTGCTGGCGACGTTATCCATGAGGACCTTCGAGCCGCCGACGGTGTTGAAGTACACCGCGCCGGTCTGGACATGAAGGTCGCTGACGATGAGGTCGCGCTTTGCGCTGTGGCGGATGAAGCGCAGGTAGCCATAGAACTTCTCGAAGACAAAGCCGTCGTCCATAAAGAGCGGCTCGGAGGAGCCCTCCTCAATCACGAACAGACCCTTTTCCTTCTCCTCGGCAAAGTCCTTGGTGATAGCAAAATCGCAGTACATGAAGTTGATGGCGCGCACGGTCGCGGGGATCGTGATCTCGCCGGAGCAGAGGTACCGCCCCTCGCCGAACACGATATACTCGCGCCCGGAGTTCATCGCCGCCTGGATGGCGGCGGTCGCATCGGTCACGCCGTCACCGACGGCGCCGAAATCGTCCACCTCTGCCACGAGCGAGCGATCGCCGTTCCAGATATAGCGCGGCTGCTTCTCGATCGGGAGCCCGACGTTCGTTTTGCCGCCCGTGGGGAACAGCTGGTAGGTACGGTCGACGGTGTTGTATTCCGCGTAAGTACCGTCGCCGAGGTAGACCTGCTCATAGCCGTTGACCATCGCTTCCCGGTAATTCACAGTCGTGAAGTCGCGCAGATAGATGTAGCCGGCATAGTTGCGCACGGCGGTCCCGCCGTTTGCCCCCTGCTTCGTAAACCTGGTGTGCAGCACCGTCATCATCCCGCTGCCTGAGACGTACAGGCCGCCGCCGAAGCTCTCGACATCGGCAAAGCAGATCCCGAAGTTACCGCCCGAAACGGTGATCGCCGTTTTCAGCGTGTTCTTCACCGTCAGGTTCTCGACCGCGGTCGTGCCCGCCTTGACGCGGATGCCGTATTCAAAGCCGTCGATATGGATGTTCTCCATATACGACTGGGAGCGGCGATAGATATCCAGACCGACAAAGCCGCGGTGCTCGGGATCGGAGGAACGGATGGTGACGTTCTGCACCTTACCGGTATTGCTGTTGTCGAAGCGCAGGCCGATGGCGCCGCTGTTGCCGGTACCGGCATCCAGCGTCAGCTCCTCAAAGGAGTTCATCATATTGACGTTGGAGCCGTTCTGGAGCGTGAAGGACACCATCGGCTTCTCCGCACCGTAGCGGAAGGCGTGGCAGTTATCCGCGAGCTTAATGACCGTTGTCTCCATGTCCTCACCGAGGAAATGGATAAAGCGGTTCAGGTCGGAACAGGGCTGGTCGTCCACGAGGTTCTTCAGGTTCTCGAACGAATAGGTCAGCGTGTCCGAGATCAGGTACGTCCCGCGCGGGAAGTACAGGATGCGCGCCGCAGGCGGATCCTCCGGGAAAATGACGGTCGGGATGCCGCCCATCTTACGGTTCTCGAACCCGATACGGAAATTGTCCCTCGGGTCGTCGAGGAGCTTCCGGCGCATCTGCTGCACACCCTCGATATCCCGCACGACGATGTCATCGATCGCGCGGCAGATAGCGGCGGTCGAATCCGTCTTCCCTGTCGGGTCGGCAAAATAGGGGGCTTTCGTCACATCGACGACGATTTTGTTTTTTTCGCTGATATATAGCATATCGGCTCCTTTATTTTATAGATTTAGAGAGTTTGCGGGAATTACTGATAGAATTTGATCTCGTCGATGTTCAGCGCCGCATTGGTCGTCATGAGCTTCAGGGGCGCGGTGGCACCCGTCAGCGTGACGGCGACCGTGAGCTCTGCACTCTTGCCGCCCGTGCCGCGCACCATGAAGAACCCGACGCGGTGCGTATTCCAGATCACGCTGACCGGAATCTGCGCGAGCTCGCCGGCATCGGCGTGATAGGTGATCGAAAGCGCCGTCCGCCCGTCTGCCGGGAGCGCTACCTCCTGCGAGGCGTTCCGCGGGAAAGGCGCCACCGTCGCGACGCAGGTCATCGCGGAGAGGTCCACGGGCTCTGCCGTGATGTAGGTCGAGCCGTTCGCGAGGAAGGTCTCCATCGCATGAGTGTTCATGAGGAAGCGGCAGATATTCATGGCGCATCTCTGTACCTCGCCGCGGGTAATGACCCCCTCGGCAAGCGCCCGATGCCCGTCATCATCGTTTGTTGCGGCATCGGCGACCACCATGAACACGTCACCCTGGGAACGGATCATGAACCCGAGGTTCTTGAGATTTGCCGCATCCCCGTCGTCATTCATGGTCGCCCACCAGTCGGTCATGACAAAGCCGGTGTAGCCCCATTCATCACGCAGGATGGTCGTCGCGAGGTCATAGTTTGAGGAAGCATGAATGCCGTTCAGGGGATTGTAGGAGGTCATGATCGCCTTGGCATCCCCCTCGCGCACGGCGATCTCAAAGGGACGCAGGTAGATCTCCCGCGCGGCGCGGGCGCTCATCACGGCATCGACCTGGTGGCGGCGCCACTCCTGGTTGTTGCCGGCAAAGTGCTTGATGGTGCAGTACACGCCAGATTCTGCGGTCGCGCGGCACATCGCCGCCGCCATACGGCCAGCGAGGTACGGATCCTCCGAGAAATACTCAAAGTTTCTGCCGCAGAGCGGGTGCCGGTGGATATTGATCCCGGGTCCGAGCAGGCAGTCGATATGATACGCCGTCATCTCCACCCCCTCAAGGACAAAGAGACGGTAGATGAGCACGGGATCCCATGTGCAGGCGAGCGCCGTGCCGTTCGGCAGACTGGTCGCCATCATGCCGCTGTCAAGGCGAAGCCCGGAGGGGCCGTCCGTCGTGCAGGCGATCGGGATGCCGTAATGCAGGAGCCCGTCCGTCACGCCGCCGAAGCAGCTGCCGGTACCGGGGGTCACCTTCGGCGAATTCATCCCCTCGCCGCGACAGATCTCAACGAGCTCGCGGTCAGAGAGCTGCGCGATGAATTCCTCCATCGTCGCGCGGCCGTCACGCACGTCTACCAGCTTCAGCGAGCGGTCGCCGGTATAGGCGATCTCCGCCGGGCGGCGGTCACGGATGCGCGCATGGTAATCATAGGTGCGCGTGGGGGTCGGCTCGTATGTCGGCTTGCCGTCTTCATCCGGGCGCAGGCGGTCGAACGCGCGCGTCGGCGTGAGTGCCTCCTCCGCGGTCTTCACGACCTTTTCCTCAAGCAGGTAGGCTGCCTCCGCCTCTGCCGCATGGGCATCGGTACCGACGTAGATCAGGTACTGCCCCGCTTCCAGCACATAGGCGTCCTTGTGCCCGGTCGCGCCGCTGTCATCAAAGGAAGCAAAATCCTCGAGCAGGAAGGAGAGTTCCAGCTTTTCGCTCTTGCCGGGGGCGATCACGCCGGTCTTACCGAACGCGGCGAGCACCTTCTCCGGCTTACCGAGTTTGCCCTGCGGCGCGCCGAGATAGACGCCGACGACCTCGCGACCTGCGACATCACCCGTGTTCTTCACCGAAACGGTGACGGTGACGAGCGTGTCGTCGCCCGTCTCCATCTCCACGTCCTTGGTGGTCACGGCAAACGTGGTATAGGAGAGCCCGTAGCCGAACGGGTACAGCACGCACTCCGGCGCAAACGTCTCAAAATAACGGTAGCCGACGTAGATATCCTCGGTATAGAGGTTCACGTCCTTATCGCCGAAATGCGCGGTCGACGGATAGTCTTCGATGGTCTCGGCAATGGTATCGGTCAGGCGCCCGGATGGGTTGACAGCGCCGGTCAGGACGTCCACGGTCGCCCTGCCGCCCTCCATACCGCCCTGCCAGCCGTACAGCACGGCATCGACGCCGTACTTTTTGACCCAGGACATATCAATGATGTTACCGACGTTCAGAACCACCGCAACATGATCAAAGGCGGCGGTCACGAGGCGGATCATCTCCTCCTCGGTCTCGGTCAGGTACCAGCTGCCGCGGGTGGCGGAATTGTCCTTATCCTCCCCAGCCGTGCGGCAGATGATGACGAGCGCCTTGTCCGACACGGCACGGGCATCGGCGACGAGCCCCTCGGTGAGCGGCATCTCCTCCTGTGCCCAGGGCTCCTGTGCCCAGCCCTGCCCTTTATCGAACGGATGCTCCTTGATGTAGTCTGCATACACACCGGCAAGCGTCTCGTTGATCCGGATGCCGGAAACGGCGCGCAGGCTGTCGAGAATATTCGTCACATAGGTAACGTTGACGAGCCCGCCGGAGCCTGTACCGCTCTTGCAGTACTCGGTCTGCCCGCGCCCGAAGACGGAAACGGTGTCGCCCGCCACGAGAGGGAGCGTCCCCTTGCTGTTTTCGAGCAGGACCATACCGTCTGCCGCCGCCTCGCGCGCCACCTCGGCAAGGCGGGCGACCGGTGCCTCCGGCAAGTCACCGAGGCGATAGCCTGCGACCTCATTTTTGCGATAAATCATACTGTTCTCCTTCTGCGGGAAGATACCCATAGTAACCGCGTCAAGTATACCATGCCGTCCCCTCTATTTCAAGCAAAAAAGCACCGAAACCCGGTGCTTTTTCTATGACTTCGGCATATTGTCCAGTTAGTCGTGTCCCGTTTCGTCGGAGTTGTCGGTTTTGTCTCCCTCCGGCAGGGTGAGCGCATTGACGGCGGCGATATCGGCGAGCTGCGCAACGAAATCGCCCGACGCCTCAATGCGTATGGAGACCGTCTTTTCCTCCTGACGGAAGAACAGGAGATAGCTCTCCTCGGGGCGCGGGGAGATACAATAGGCATAACGCGTGGCGCCCGGGGCGTTATCGTCGCGGCTCCCGTACCGGCGGACGCGATAGAGGAGCGAAAGATCCAGGCGGCAGAGACAAATCAGGCGTCTCCCCTGCCGCTGTGTGACGATAAAACAGCCGTCCCCGCGGTTGATCTCATAGGTATACCCCATCGTCATATAACGCGTGACCACCCAGATGATCGCGACCGCCGCGACAAGGAACAGCGTCTGCCAGATCAGTTTTTTCCCGAGGTTGAAAGCGAGAAATATCACGCAGGCAATCATCAGGACGGCGCAGGCGGTCAGGAGCCACTCAGGTGTTTTGCTCCTGCGCTTTGGTGTATAGCGCAAATCGGACATCAGAATTTTTCCTTTCCGTGTAGACGATAACTGTCAAAAGAGGCGTAGCCCTCGTGGTTCTCATAGACGCACACGGCGAGCGTCGGATGCTCCTCCGCGGTCATGTCGGCGCCGACGACGGTGATCTCCACCCGGAGCCATGTGACATCCTCCAGCGCCACGCCGTCGTAGCACAGCTTGACGTATTGATAGAAAAGCGCCTCGTCGGTGAGGGTCGCCGTCGGTGTATAACGATGCCCCGCCGGATCCGTCAGGGTGAACGTGAAGGCGTCCTTAACGGAAGTGATTGTACCTACGCCGTAGGCGGCGGCAATATCCCGGAGCGCCTGGTTGTTCATACGCAGAGAGAACTGCACCGAGCCGGTCTCGCGCACGACCCGCAGATTGGCGGCGTAGAAATAGCCGTTCTGCGACTTTGCGTTGCGCGCCTCCTCAATCTCGTTGGATTCGAGGATCTCGCTCTCAAACGGCACGCGGATCTTCTGCGTCACGACCTCGGGCTGCCCCGCGACGGCGGCGCGCGCCGTGAGTGCCTCTGTATGATACAGGTCTTTCATCTCCCGCGGGTAGTACCCGGAGACGATCATGCGGAAGCCCATCACAAGACAAGCCCCCGCCAGGAGAATGATAACGAGTGCTTTCAGAATCTTTTTGACAGCGGCACCGAAGCGGGAGGGTGCGGGGCCCTCCGGCTCCTCGTCCTCCCCCCGGTTATAGTCGCCGTACAACTCGTAATCCGACAAAGTGACACCTCTTTGGGAGCCGTTTTTTTCGGCTCTTTTTCGTCATTGTAGCATACGCCCCTCCCCCTTGTCAATGAAAGCGGCATAAACAATGGGGGCTCTGTCATTTTCTTTGTACTTTTTTGTTTGTTTTTCTTGACAAGATAAAAAAAACTCGGTATAATGGTGTGCATGGCGTGGGTGGCTCTGCCACGCGCCTGTTGTCCCATAACGGAGGATGCCCAAGTGAAGCTGGATTTGAGAGGTCTCATCGCGGAGGAATACCGCGCGCTCCCGATACACTACACCATCATCCCCGACTCCGCACTGACGGAGGATCCGAAAAGCAGTCTGTACGGCGTTCGTTTTCCTTCTCCCATGGAGGTGAACGGAGAAATCGTAAATACCGCGGGGTATATGCGGATGAGCCTGGATCTGTCCCTTGATTACACGGCTCCCTGTGCGCGCTGTCTCACCGAGACGCACGGCAAGTTCTCCTTCTCTATTGAGAAAACGGTGGCTCCGAAGAATATGCTGACCGGGCTCGACGAAGATGTGCTGGATGATTATGCGGTGGTAGAGGACGGGTTCCTCGATATGGACGAGCAGCTCATTGAGCTCCTTGAGCTTGAATTCCCCCGCAAGATCCTGTGCCGCCCCGACTGTCGCGGGCTGTGCCCGAAATGCGGGCGCGACCTCAACACCGGCAGCTGTGACTGCAAGGAGGATCCGGACCCGAGATGGGCGCCGCTGGAGGCGATCCTCGCGGAGATGGAGGAACGGGACAGCCGCGAAGCCACAAAAAACAAATAAAATTTTATAAACGATGCGGGGTCATCCCCAAGACGATAGGAGGATCTAATCATGGCAGTACCGAAGAAGAAGGTTTCCAAAGCACGCAGAGACAAGAGACGTTCCGCCAACAGCAAGATGGCTGCACCCGAGATGGTGAAGTGCCCGAAGTGCGGCGAGTACAATCTCACCCATCGCGTTTGCTCGAACTGCGGTTACTACAAGGGCGAAGAAATCGTCGCGAAATCCGCTGACTGATGCCCGAAAGCCCCGCGGCGATGCCGCGGGGCTCTTTTTGTCTCTTCATGCCTTTTTATGCACATCCGGCGGCATATCTCCACCGTTTTCGCCGCGAGACAACCATAAGAGAGAACTATGGCTATCCAATTATCCGACCATTTTACCTACCGTAAACTCATACGATTTGTCCTGCCGACCTCGGCGATGATGATCTTCACCTCTATCTACGGGGTCGTAGACGGGCTGTTCGTCTCCAACTTTATCGGCAAGACGCCGTTCGCCGCCATCAACCTCATCATGCCCTTTATCATGATCCTCGGCGGTATGGGCTTTATGATCGGCACGGGAGGCACCGCCCTCGTCACGAAGATCATGGGGCAAGGCGACCGGGAACGCGCCAACCGCACCTTTTCCCTCTGCATCCTGTTCACCGTCGCCTTCGGTGCCGTGCTGACCGTCGTCGGCGTCACCTGTACGCGCCCCATCGCGCGACTGCTCGGAGCGAGCGACGCCATGATGGGTGACTGCGTGCTCTACGGCAGGATCGTCATTGCCTTTACCGTCCCCTTCATGCTGCAGAGTGTGTTCCAGTCCTTTCTCGCCGCGGCGGAAAAGCCGAAGCTCGGCTTCCTCGTCACGGTGGCGGCAGGCTGCACCAACGCTGCGCTCGACGCGCTTTTCATCGTCGGCTTCCGCTGGGGGCTGACAGGAGCTGCCCTCGCGACCGGTATCGGTCAGTGCGTCGGCGGTCTCATCCCCGTCTTCTATTTTCTGAAGGAGCGTGAAAGCTGCCGTCTGCGACTGTGTCGCCCCTCGCGTGAGCTCCGTCAGCTCCTCGCCATCTGCGCCAACGGCTCCTCGGAGCTCATGAACAACATCTCCGCGTCGCTCGTCAGTATGCTCTACAACTTTGTCCTCATGGAGCGGATCGGGGAGGACGGCGTCTCCGCCTACGGCGTGCTCATGTATGTGCAGTTCATCTTCGTCGCCCTGGAGGTGGGGTACTCGGTCGGCGCTGCGCCGATCGTCGGCTACCATTTCGGTGCCGAAAACCGGAATGAATTAAAGAACATTCTGCGTAAGAGTCTGCTCCTCATGAGCATTGCCGGCATATGCCTCGCCGGGCTCGCAGAACTGCTCGCCGTGCCGCTCGCGCACCTTTTCGTTGGCTATGACGCCGGGCTCTACGCCCTGACGGTGCACGCCTTCCGCATCTTCTCGTTCTCGTTCCTGCTCGCCGGTATCAACATCTATATTTCCGGTTTTTTCACGGCGCTCAACAACGGCGGCGTCTCCGCGCTCATCGCCTTTCTGCGCACACTCGTCTTTCAGTCCGCGTCCGTCCTGCTCCTGCCCCTGCTCTTTGGCGTGGACGGCATCTGGTGGGCGATCGCGGCGGCAGAGGGCTTTGCCTTCATCGTTTCACTCACAGCATTGCTGCTCAACCGGAAAAAATACGGCTATTTCTGAACGAATATAGCAAGAGCCCGCACCGGCGTATTTGCCGATGCGGGCTTGCTTTACAGGAGCTTAAACAGTAAAGCCCGACGTTGAAGACTCTTTATTCTCAAGCAAAAATGCGCAGCAGGTCGGCGGGGGTCGCCGCGAGCACGGCGGCACCGCTCTCCGTGAGCTCCTGCTCGTCGCCGAAGCCCCAGAGGGCACCGACACCGGTGGCGCCCACCTCGCGGGCGCCGATCATGTCGTGGCGGCGGTCGCCGACCATGGCAGTCTCCTCCGGAGTCGCATTGAGTGCGGTGAGCGCCGCACGGATTACATCCGCCTTGGTGCCGCCCTCGCTGAGCTCCGAGCCCGCAATCACGTAAAAATAGCCGTTGAGCGCAAAATGCCCGATGATCTCTTTCGCGAACACCTCCGGCTTGGAGGTCGCGACGCCGAGGACGTAGCCACGCCCGCGGAGTGCCGCGAGCGTCTCGGGGATGCCCGCATAGACGCTGTTCTCAAACTTCCCTGCCCGGGCATACCGCTCCTGAAAGAGAGCAACGGCGCGCGTCGTCTCCTCGGGGGTCAGCCCGCAATAGTGCGGGTACGACCAGGTAAGCGGAGGTCCGATAAAGCCGGTCACGACAGCGGGATCCACCGTAACGCCGAACGGCTTCAGGCTCTCCTCCACGCACCGGATAATGCCGGGGGCGGAGTCGGTCAATGTCCCGTCCAGGTCAAACAAAATCACACGAGGCTTCATAGGCTTTCCTTTCAAAAGGGCACCCGGCGGGTGCCCTTTACGGTTGCCGGACGGGCGGATGCCGCATCCGGAGCGATGATCAATGGATGAGGTGGCGGCGGATCTTACGCGAGGTGGTCTTGGGGAACTCCTCACGGCGGATTTCCAGTGCGCGCACCTGCTTGAAGGACGCGAGCTTCTTGTTCATGGCGACGATGCGCTCATGGAGCACCTTGTAGATCTCCTCGTCCGTCGCCCCCTTCGGGAACGCGTCGAAGTCCGGCACCACGATCGCCGTCAGGATGATCTCATCGCTGCCCTCTGCCTTGCGCCCGACGGCAACGCTCTCCTTGACGCCCTCGACGTTGGCGAGGTACTCCTCGATCTCCTCGGGGAACACGTTTTTACCATTCTCCAGCACGATGACGGACTTGCAGCGGCCGGTGATGTAAATATAGCCGTCCTCGTCCATGTGCCCCATGTCGCCGGTGCGGAACCAGCCATCCTCGGTGAAGACGGCAGCGTTCGCCTCGTCGTTATGGTAGTAGCCGAGCATGACGTTATCGCCGGAGACGACAATCTCCCCTGTCTCACCGGGGGGCAGGATTTTACCGTCCAGCTCAATTCTGGCACGGCAGCCGGGAATGGCGGGACCGACGGAATAGTCTTTGGCGGCAAAATACGGGTTGACGGAGATGAGCGGCGAGCACTCGGTGATACCATACCCCTCGGAGATCTGGATGCCGAATTCAAAGAACTCGTCGCACATCTTGGGATTCAGCGGAGCGCCGCCGGAAATAATCTTCACAAGTCTGCCGCCGAACGCCTCCTGCACATCGCGGAACAGCTTTTTCCGCACGTCAATCTTCAGGTGGCGCAGGAAGCGGGAGATCCTCATCCCGACGCGCAGCTTGCGCTTCTTCCCTGTTTTCTCCGCTTCTTTCATGATCCGCTGGTACATGGTATTGACGAACAGCGGCACAAGGACAAGCCCCGTCGGACGGAACAGTTTAAAGTTCTTCAAAACGTGCTTGAGGGAATCGTTGATGCAGATGGTCATCCCGTAGTTCATCGCGGAGAACATACCGTGCGAGAGCTCATAGGTATGATGGATCGGCAGGACGGAGACGACCGTGTCGTCCGGAGTGAAGTTCACCGTCGCACACCCGCCGTTGATTGCCGTCAGCATATTCTTCTCGGACAGCATGACGCACTTGGACGTACCCGTCGTGCCCGAGGTAAAGAGCATAACTGTCAGGCGGTTCATATCCGTCGGGGGCGTCAGGGTGTAGCCCGTATTGGCTTTCCCCGCCTCCAGGACCCGCGCGAGCGGGACGATCTTCGCGTCGGTCAGCTCATCGTCCGCCGGGCTCATCGGAATGAAGAACTTCAGCGACGGATGGGAGGTGACTGCGTCATCAAATTTATGTGCAAAGGACGGCGAGTACACGATGCCCTCAATCTCCGCAGAGGCGAGGAGCCCCTCGATCTCCGGGATCGCCAGTTCCTTATCCATCGGGACGGCGACGCCGCCGGACGTCACAACCGCGAGAAAGGTCGCGACCCACGAGGGCGAGGTCTCGCCGATGATGGCGACGCGCCGACCGGCAAACCCGAGGGCAGAGAGCCCCGCCGCCTCGTCGCGCACCATGCCGGCAAATTCGCCGTAGGTCATCTCCGCGAGGTTCTTTCCACCGTCTACAAAGTAACGGTATGCGATTTTATCGCCAAATCCGGCAAAATGCTCCACCAGATTGTAAAAACTGCTGATCGGTTCATAGACCCGTTCCGTCTTTTTGATGCTGTACATAATGCTACTCCTTTTTGAAATTCCGAAGGCGGGTATTGGTACATAACCGATTGACATTGTACCAAGTTTTTGCCCCCATGTCAAGTACGGGTGCCCGTCTCCTCGGGGGAGAAATGGGCACCCGTTTGCTAAAAGTGTTACTTATTTTTTATTTCCCGTGAGATACGCGTCGATCGCGTCGGCGGCGGTCTTCCCCGCTCCCATCGCGAGGATGACGGTGGCGGCGCCGGTCACGGCGTCTCCCCCGGCGAAAACGCCCGGACGGGAGGTCAGCCCCGTCGATTCCTCCACGACGATTCCGCCGTGGCGGTTGACCTCGAGCCCCTCGGTCGTCTGCTTCATGAGTGGGTTCGGCGAGGTGCCGATCGCCATAATAACGGCGTCCACGTCAATGACGTGCTCCGACCCCTCCACCGCGCACGGACGGCGGCGACCGCTCTCATCCGGCTCACCGAGCTCCATCTTCACACACTCGATGCCTGTGACAAACCCGTTTTTCGGATCGCGGCGGTCGTCGGGGTTATGATAGCCGTGGATGGCAACGGGATTGGTCAGGAGCCGGAACTCGACCCCCTCCTCCCCGGCGTGCTCGACCTCCTCGCGGCGGGCGGGCAATTCTTCCATGCTACGACGATATACGATATACACCTTTTCCGCACCGAGGCGCAGAGCGGTACGCGCCGCATCCATGGCGACGTTCCCCCCGCCGACGACGGCAACGCGCTTCGCGTGCATGATGGGCGTCTCCGACCCGGGCAGATAGGCTTTCATAAGGTTGGAGCGCGTCAGATACTCGTTCGCGCTGTAAACGCCCTTGTAATTCTCGCCGGGAATGCCCATGAAGCGCGGCAGACCCGCACCGCTCCCGATAAAGACCGCCTCATAGCCCATGTCCTCCATGAGCTCGTCGACGGTGAACACTCTGCCGATGACCATATTGGTAGCAATCTCGACGCCGAGCGCGCGGAGCGTCTCGATCTCCCGCGCGACGATTGCTTTCGGCAGCCGGAATTCGGGGATGCCGTAGACCAGGACGCCGCCCGGCGTATGGAGCGCCTCAAAGACCGTCACGGCATACCCACGCTTTGCGAGGTCGCCGGCACAAGCGAGCCCTGCGGGACCCGAGCCGATAACGGCGACCCTGTGCCCGTTCGGCTGCGGTTTTTCCGGCTTTGCCTGCACGTTCGCATGGTACCAGTCGGCAACAAAGCGTTCCAGTCTGCCGATGGCGACCGCCTCCCCCTTGATACCGCGCACGCATTTGCCCTCGCACTGGTTCTCCTGCGGGCAGACGCGGCCGCAGACGGCAGGCAGAGAGGAGGATTGCGTGATGATCTCATAGGCGGCAGCGAAATCCCCCGCCGCTACCTTCTCGATAAAGTCCGGGATGCGGATCCGCACCGGGCAGCCGGAGACACAGGGGCGCGTCTTGCAATGCAGGCAGCGCTGCGCCTCCTCCATCGCGGTCTCGGGCGTGTAGCCGAGCGCGACCTCCCCGAAGTTGTGCGCGCGCTCCTCGGGTGCCTGCGTCGGCATCGGATGTTTTTTCGGTGACATATTCGGCATCTTACTGGTCCTCCCGGAACAGGCGGCAGGTCTCCTCCCGCCGTTCCCTCTCAAACGGTGCGTACATGGTAGAGCGCTCCATGCACTCGTCAAAATCGATCTCGTGCCCGTCAAATTCGGGTCCGTCCACACAGGCGAACACCGTCTTCCCCCCGACGGTGAGGCGACAGCCGCCGCACATACCCGTACCGTCGATCATGATGGGGTTCATGGAAGCGATGGTACGGACACCGTACTCCTTGGTGAGCAGACAAACAAATTTCATCATGGGGAGGGGGCCGATCGTGATGACCTCGTCATAGGTCTCGCCCCCCTCGAGGAGGCGCCGCAGAGCGTCGGTCACGAGCCCCTTTTCACCCGTGCTGCCGTCATCGGTCATGAGGAACGTCTTTTGGCTGACGGAGCGGAATTCGTCCTCCAGGATCACCAGCTCCTTTTCACGGAAGCCGATGATGCTATGTACTTCACAGCCGAGTGAAGCAAGTTTCTTCGCGACCGGGTATGCGATCGCGCAACCGACGCCGCCCCCGACGACCGCCACGCGGCGGAGCCCCTCGGTGTGGGTGGGTTTCCCGAGCGGGCCGACAAAGTCATGCAGGCAGTCGCCCGCCTCCATGTGCGCGAGCTGCTCGGTCGTAGAGCCGACCACCTGAAAGATGATGGAAACGGTCCCCTGCTCCCGGTCATAGTCCGCGACGGTCAGAGGGATGCGCTCCCCCGTTTCGGAGACGCGCAGGATAATGAACTGCCCCGGCTGTGCCTTCTTTGCAATCAGGGGGGCGTCCACCGCCATATAGACGACGGTCGGGTTCAGATAACGTTTTTCTTTAATCTCAAACATGGTGATCCTCCGTATCATATAATTCGGTCAGGGCGTCACGCGCCAGCTGCTGCAGCTCCCCGGCGACCGATGCGGGCGAGACGATACGCATATCGCGCCCGTAACCGATCACCCACGCCAGGAACACGGGAGAAACGCGCACACGCACGGTGCACAGCACACGCCCCTCGCCCGCGCGGCGGAAGGTGATACCGTCGCCGAAGCGATCGATCAGAATACCGACCAGCTTCTCGGCGCAGTCGAGCGTGACAGAGGTCTCCTCCCCGTGATACATCCCGAAGGTCTCCCGCGTATAGCCCGCGGGATCAAAGCCCGCGAAGAAAGCGGCGCCGTCACGCGGGGAGGCACCGGGGCGCACGTCCGACATCTTATCCACGCGGAAATGCTTGGCGGTACCCGCCGCGGCGTCAAAGCCTACCATATAGTAATAGCCGTCCTCCCACGCGAGCAGATAGGGACTGATCTCATACCGTGCGCCGCCATGGCGGGGGCGCAGGGTCTTCTCCACCGTCCACTCGCTGTACAGAAAGGTGATGCGCCTGTTTTCGGCGATGGCGGTATGGATGGCATCGACCGCGTAAAGAACGGCTTTATTCTCCGTCTTGACCCGCCCCGCCACATACACCTGGCGGGCGAGGCTCCCCGCGGCATAGCGCGAGGTCAGGCGGCACAGCTTTTCGATCAGGGTCCGGCTCTTTTTCTCCGAGATAAACTTGGAGGACTGCACCGCATCGACCAAGAGCTTGAGCTCCGCGAGCTCAAACGCGCGCGAGGCGAGGAAAAAGCCCCCGCCCCTGCCGCGGCGGTTGACGACGTCATAACCGTAGTCCGCGAGCGCGTGGAGATCGTCCAGCACCGTTTTCCGCTCCGCCTCGATGCCGCGGGCGGCGAGCATGGCGCGCAGGCGCTCCTCGGTCAGCGGGTGCTCCTCGTCCGTTTCGCTCTCCAAAAGGGAGAGGAGCACGAGGAGGCGGGTCTTCTGTTCAGCGCATTTCGGCATAGTGTACCCTCCCCCGATAGTTGCTATTATTATGACGGTTTTTCCAGCCGGTGTCAAGCATAATAGCCGCAATTTAGGACTTTTTCCAAAAGAAAACCGGGCACTCGGAGAGTGCCCGGAGAATCAGGTCAGACCGGGGATCGCAGCGCTGGCAATCGCGAAATAAACAAGCAGGGAGATGGCGTCCACGATGGTGGTGATGAACGGGCTCGCGACCACGGCGGGGTCGAGCCCGATCCGCCGTGCGAGGATCGGCAGGAGACACCCGATGAGCTTGGCGATGAGGATGGTGACACACAGCGTCGCGGCAACGGTCCACGCAACCTGCCAGGTGACGGCGGCGTTATGCATCATCAGGCGGTCTACGAGCATCACCTTCCCGAATGCCAGCACGCCGAGAGAAATGCCGCACAGGATAGCGACCCGCAGCTCCTTCCACGCGACGCGCCACCAGTCGCCGAGCGTGACCTCTCCGAGCGAGAGGTTACGGATGACGGTGACGGAGGACTGCGAGCCGGAATTCCCGCCCGTGTCCATGAGCATCGGGATAAAGGCGGTGAGGACGACGACCTTGGCAAGTGCTGCCTCGAAGGAGGAAATAATAATCCCCGTAAAGGTCGCGGAGACCATGAGGAGCGCGAGCCACGGGAAGCGGTTCAGCCAGAGGCGCCACGGGGTCGTGCGCAGATACGGCGTCTCCGTCGGGGTCATAGCTGCCATCTTGGAGAAGTCTTCCTCTGTCTCGTCATGAATGACGTCCAGAGCGTCATCGACGGTGATGATACCGACGAGGCGGTTCTCCGTATCGACGACGGGGAGCGCCATCAGGCTGTACTTGGTCATGAGCTGGGTCGCCGTCTCCTGGTCCTCCAGGGTCCCGACGGAAATGACGTTGTCCTCCATCAGGTCGGCGATCGGGGTGTCCGAGGGCGAGAGGAGCAGGTCCTTCGCCGTGACGATACCGAGCAGGTGCCGGTTGTCGTCCGTGACATAACAGGTATAAATGGTTTCCTTATTGACGCCGACGCGCCGGATCTCGCGGATGGCGTCGCGCACGGTCATGTGCTGTTCCAGCCGGACGAACTCGGTCGTCATGATACCGCCGGCGCTGTCCGGCGGGTATTTCAGCAGCTCATTGATCGCGCGTCTGTCCTCCGGGGTGCTGTTGGCGATGATACGCTGCACCACGTTGGCGGGCATCTCCTCGATCATATCGACGGTATCGTCGAGGAACATCTCGTCGAGGACGTATTTGAGCTCCTGGTCCGTAAAGGACGTAATGAGCGTTTCCTGCAGATCGGGGTCCATCTCCGCGAAGACTTCCGCCGCCTTTTCCTTATGGAGCAGGCGGAAGAACCGCGCGTGGTACTCCTCCGGGAGCTCAAAGAACAGCTCCGCGATATCCTCGACCTGCATATCGTCGAGCCTCGCGCGCAGTTCTCCGATCTTCCGGTCGGTCATGAGTTCGACGATCTCATCTGCCGTCAGCTTGTTTTCTTCATTCATAGGTCTTCCCTCCTTTGTCACGGGTGTGGGAGAGTCATGCGTCAGAGCGCAAAAAAAGCAACGCCAAAAACCACGGCGTTGCTCCATACCTGCGGAAGACCGTCAGCAGAGACAAAAACCGGTGGCAATCTGTATGCAATTCCTGCGTATGTGACATTGACAACTGTCCGCGTCCATCTGTTCCAAATTGCCTCCTTCTTCGCTTTTTACAGTGGTATTATAGCGACCGGCGGGCATTTCGTCAAGGCTTTTGTTCCGAAAAGCGGAAAAAACTTTTCCGGGGCAAAAACGCGTCAACGAAAGCCTTTGCGCAAAAAACGAAAAAAATGCGTTTAGCGGTTTACTTTTGCAAAAAACTGTGCTACAATACAATGCGTATCTACCCGTGGCACAGCTGGATAGCGCGTCAGACTCCGACTCTGAAGGTCGCAGGTTCGAATCCTGTCGGGTAGGCCAAAAGACCGGGCACCTCACACGAGGTGCCCGGTCTTTTGCTCTACCCACTGGCGAACCTGTCGCGTCAGCGACGCAGGTTCGCATGCCGCCCCACAGGGGGCGGCATCACGAGCGAAAGCGAGTTACCCTGTCGGGTAGACTCCCGACCCGAACCTGTCGCGAAAGCGATGCAGGTTCGCATGCCGCCCTGCGCGGGGGGCATCACGAGCGGAGCGAGTTACCCTGTCGGGTAGGCTCCCGACCCGAACCTGTCGCGTCAGCGACGCAGGTTCGCATACCGCCGTCAGGCGGCATCACGAGCGCAGCGAGTTACCCTGTCGGGCAGGCTCCTTTTGCACACGCAAAAGGAGCCTATAAAACTCCGCCGCGTGTGTCTTTTTTCTATGCAAAACAGGGGTAAATTGCCGTTTTTACAGCAGTTTACCCTTTTTGTTGTTTCTTCGCATATCGCCGTAGGGATTTGTTCTTCTCTCGCTTTGGGAAACCGCAAACCTTTAACGATTGCACAAAGAGGATTTTTGCACGATAAGGAGCGTATGACATTCACAGACTTAATCAACGATAAAAATGGCCGACTGCACTATTTCGAAAACAGTCGGTCGTTTGCTTATAAGGTTTCCCTTACCTGTATTCCGTACTCGAAATACTTTTCAATGGTATTGAACTTTTATTTACCCATCTTCAGATAAATGTTTTTAATTGCTTCAAGACCTGCTTTTTCGCCGTTCTCTACCGCCTTGCCATACATTTCGATTGCTTTTTTATAGTCTTTTCTCACGCCGAAGCCGTTTTCGTAACAGATTCCGAGATTGTGATACGCAACACCCGAACTGTACTTTTCAGCAGCAGTCCTAAAACACTTAACCGCTTCTTTTTTGTCTTCTTTCACGCCGTTGCCTTGAAGATAGCAAAGTCCGATATTGATAAT